>JAGRLX010000127.1 GCA_020441605.1 Alphaproteobacteria bacterium | reverse complement strand
GATGCTGCCCGTCGATACTCGCAGCCCGTCGGGTCGGCTGTGCGGTGCGACCGCATAGGCCGACGGAATCGACTGGAGATGATGGCTGAGATCACCCGAGGCCGTGAGGAACGGGGGACGGCGGTATTCGTCGCCACAATCTCCGGGGATTGGCGTCATGCCCGCGAAGCAGGTGTTCAACCGGTCGTGGTCCTCGGTATCGAGCGAAACGTCGAACACATGGAGATTGTCTTCGCGATGCTGGCTTTCGCCGAGCCTGGCGCCGATGATGGCCGCCGCAACGCTGTCGTGACCAAGGACCCAGGCCGTGGCGACATTCGAGACCGAGACCCGGTGCTTCTGCGCGATTTCGGCGACGGTTCCAAGCAAGGTTTGGAAGGCCTCCCATCCACCTGCCGCGTCAATGAAGCGCTTGTATTTTGACTTGCTCCAGTCGTCGATGCGCGCGGGTTCCGGCTTGCCGACCCATTTCTCAGAGAGAAAGCCACCGCACAGGGTGCCATAGGCCAGGAGCCTGATACTCGATGAAGCGCAGAGATCCGATAGTGCAAGTGCCGCACGCCGGTCGACCAGCGAGAAGGAAACCTGGTTGGTGGCGATGGGAATGCCATCTGCCAACGCCAATGCGAGATGCGCCGCGTCGAAGTTGGTGACGCCGATGTTCCTGATCAGACCCTCATCCCGAAGCGCCTTCATTTCGTGCAGGGCGTCAATCCACGCCGGATGTTCGAACGACCACCAATGGAACTGGAGAAGGTCGACGGTCTCGACACCCAGACGGTCGAGCCTCTCCTGGACGCCGGCACGCACCACATCCGCCGTCATCGGTCCCGGCTCGGGGCACCACTTGGTGAAAGCCGTCGGCCGAGACACGCCACGCGGATAGCGCTTGAGAAGGCTGCCGGTGATGACTTCGGCGCTGCCATAGTGATCCGCCATGTCGAAGGTGTCGAAACCCTCCTTCGCATAGGCTTCGAGATCATTCGCAGCAATGTCGGGATCGAGTCGGTGCCCCGCCTTTTCAATGTCCGCCACTTGCCACAGGCCGCACACCAGCCGGCTGATATCGAGGCCGCCCGGAAGGGTGATGCGGGCGGGATGGTTGAGATGGCGTTGCGTGTTCGCACTCATGTTGAACCTGCCTTTGGAGGGGAATTTTGGATGTGACGGGACACAGTGCGGTTTTCGCCAAGAATGCCCCGAGGCCGCAGCAGCAGAATTGCACAAATGGCCAGGCCGATGAGAACGATCTGCAGGGCCGCAGCCCGCGCCTGGTACTCGGGTGCGACGAAGGCCGAGATCAGCGCCGCTGACGCCGCCCAGACCGCCCACACGAGGATGGCGCCCAGTATGGCGCCGCGATTATTGCCCGAGCCGCCGACGATCAGCATGGCCCATACCTGGAAAGTCAGCATGGGGACGTAGTTTTCTGGAGCTATGAACCCGATGAAGTGGGCCTGCGCCGCACCGGCAAGCCCCATGATGCCGCCGCCGATGGCGAAGGCCTGAAGGCGGAAAGCCAGTGCGTTCTTGCCGAGGGCTAATGCGGCCTGTTCATCTTCGCGTATGGCGCGAAGTACACGGCCCCACGGGCTGCGCAGCAGCCGCTCCAGACCGAGATAGACGGCAAGCGTTGTCACCACCAGGATGCCAAGATTGAGCAGCCCGAACAGCAGCGGTTGCCCGGCGAACGCCGCGAACGGACGGGGAATGAATCCGATGCCGAAAGGCCCGCCGGTGATGGGCTCGAGATTGAGTGCCGCGAGCTGCACCGTGACCGCGATGCCGAATGTGGCGATGGCGAGATAGTCGGCCCGCAGCCGGACAGTGAGAAGGCCCACGAGAAACGAGACGATTGCGGCCGCCGCGGCGCCCCCAGCCCAGCCAATGATGATCGGCAACTCGTACCCCCCCAGGCGGCCGGGGGTATCGGGCGTCGTGAGCAGGGCCGATACATAGGCGCCAATCGCCACGAAACCGGCGACGCCCACATTGAACAGACCCGTCTGCCCCCATTGCACATTGAGCCCCAGGCAGATGATGGCATAGGTGAGCGCGATCGTCAGAAAGAACGCGCCATAGGCAATGAGTTCGGCGCTCATGATTGTCTCCCGAACAGGCCCTGAGGCCGCAACAGGAGAACCGTCACGAGGATGACAAAAGCGACCGCCGCCCGCCACTGGGCGCCAACGAGCATGACCGAAAACGCTTCGGACAGTCCGACGATGATACCGGCGATCATGGCTCCGGGCACACTGCCGATTCCGCCAAGAATGGCCGCTGCGAAAAGAGGCAACAGAAGATCGTGCCCCATATGCGGTCTGATCTGCACCAGGAGTCCCGCCATCACGCCCGCCACGGCAGCGAGGGCGGCGCCAAGAAGCCAGACGATACGGATGGTCTTCCGGACATCGACGCCTGACAATCCGGCCAACTGCTGATTTTCGCTCACTGCGCGCATGGCTCGCCCGATGGCGGTATGGGTGAGCAGGTAGTGGATGCCAATCACCAGGCAGGCCGAGACGCCGAGCGACAGCAGCTGGTCGGCTGTGGCCCTGGCACCGCCGAGCAGGGGCATGGCAATCTGCAGGGCGTTGGTGAAGTAGGCCGGCTTGGTGGTGAAGAGGAATTCGAGCAGGCTGCGCAGCGTGAGGGCAGCGCCGAAACCGGCCATGACCAGGATGATGACCGAACCGCCACGCGCCCGGAGCCGCCCGAAAAGCATGGCGTCGACAAGTAGGGCCAGCAGCCCGGTGAGAACCATCGAACCGAAGAGGGCAAGGGGCAACGACCAGCCGAAGGAAAATGGCCCGAGAGGCGACGTCAGCGGGGCATACAAGGCACCGATGGCGGCGCTTGCCGCGAGTGCGGCGTAGGCGCCCCAGCTTATCAACTCGCCGTGGGCGAAGTTGGCGAACCGCAGGATGGAATAGGTGAGCGTGATGCCGATCGCGCCAAGCCCAATCATCGTGCCCGCGATCAGCCCGTCCATGATGGCCTGTGCGATCATGTGGACTCCGATTCCTTTCCGCGCGCGCCGAGATATAGCTCGGCAATGATCGGATCGTTCGCGAGCGCCGACGCCTCGCCCTGATGCGCGACCTTGCCTTCCACCAGAATGACCCCGCGCTGACCGATGGCCAGAGCCGCCTTCACATTCTGTTCGACAAGCACGATGGTGACACCAGCCTGGTTGATTGCCTGGAGGTTGGCGAAGACTTCCGCGACGATCTTGGGCGAGAGGCCGGCCGAGGGCTCGTCGAGAATGAGAACGCTTGGATTGACGATCAGGGCACGAGCCACGGCGAGCATTTGTCTCTGGCCACCGGATAATTGTCCGGCCCGCAGCGAAGGTCGCGCAGCAAGTGCGGGAAACATGCCATAGACATGGCGTACTTGCTGGCCGCGGATCTCCTTGGGGAGCACGTCGGCCGCGAGCAGCAGGTTCTCGTTGATCGTCAGTGTGGCGAAGATGTTTTCTGTCTGCGGAACGAAGGCCAGCCCTCTGGAGATGCGCTGATGAGCAGGGAGGGTGGTGATGTCCATTTCACCGAGCACGGCACTCCCGGAAAATACCGGCACCACGCCTGCGACGGCCTTCACGAATGTCGACTTTCCGGCTCCATTGGGGCCGAGAATCACGACGAGTTCTCCGGCATCGACCGAAAAGTCGACGCCGCGCACGATTGGCAGATCCGGCTCATAGCCGGCCACAAGACCACGAGTCCGTAGTCGCGGGATGGTAGCTGTCACGGAGCGTCTCCGAGATAGGCTTCGATGACAGCAGGATCGCGCGCCACGTCTTCCGGAAGACCCTCGGTAAGATAGCGGCCGGCCGCCATCACCACGACCCGGCCGCACAGACGCGCCACCATGTCCATGTTGTGCTCGATGAGCAGGATCGACTTCCCTAGGGCATTGAGTTCGAGGATCCGGTCAATAATGAACTGGAGAAGCGTGGGGTTGACGCCAGCCGCAGGCTCGTCGAGCAGGATGATCGTCGGATCGGCCATCAGGATGCGGGCCAGTTCCAGGAGTTTGCGTTGCCCGCCCGAGAGCACCCGTGCCGGCTCCTGCGCAAGTGCCGACAAGGTGACGAAATCGAGCAATGCGCGAGCCTTCTCGATCGCTGCCTTTTCCTGGGCCGCCACCAGACCCGGCCTGAAGAAATTGGCGAACAGCCCTTCTCCGGCCTGGTTCTGGGCGCCTGTCAGCACGTTTTCCAGCACCGTCATCTGCGCGAAGGGCCGAGGAATCTGGAAGGTTCTGCCAAGGCCATGGCCGATGCGCGCCGATGACGGGGCGGCTGTAACGTTCGTGCCATGGATATGGATTGTGCCATGGTTCGGCCGCAGGGTGCCGGCAATCATGTTGAAGAGTGTGGTCTTGCCTGCTCCATTCGGGCCGATAAGGCCGAGCATCTCTCCTCTACGCAGCGTGATCGACATGCCGTCGACGGCTTTCAACCCACCAAAGTGCCGTTCCAGATCCTGCGCGACGATGGCAGCGTCGGCGAGGTCTTCCGGATCCAGGCTGACATTCGCCCGGTTCATCTCATCTGCCCCTTGCCCTTGCAGGAAAAGTTTGATCAAAGATATTTGATGACACTTTACGTGCGGGTTCGCGACCTGTAAAGAGTTTCAAGCTTGAAATATGTGACGTCATGGATTTGGTTTGGTCTCGCGAATGGTCCTCCATGATTGGTGAAACGAAACATGCCTTGGCGACGTCAAGGCCCGGAAGGCGCAACCTGACGCCCGTCGCCCGCGAAACCCTTCATGACCGGGTCTATGCCGAACTGCGCCGCTCGCTGATCCATGGCCTTTTCGCTGCCGGCGAGACACTGCGCATTCAGGACCTAGCGGAGAAGCTCAGGACCAGTACCATGCCGGTTCGCGAGGCGCTTGGCCGGCTAGTTTCGGAACAGGCTCTCGAAGCTCTGCCGAACCGGTCGGTGCGCGTTCCGGTCATAACCAGGGACAGACTTGAGGATCTGGCACGGGCCCGGTGCCTTATCGAGGGGCAGGTGACGGCATTGGCAATGCCCAATCTCGATGCCCGTGACTTCGAAAGGCTGCGCGATCTCACGTCGGAATGTGAGCGGGCCTTCCGCGGACGCGATGAGGACAGCATCCGCATGGCAACCGAACTCAACCACCGGTTCCATTATCACATCTATCGCGCCGCGCGATCGCAGGTGCTGATACCCGTCATCGAGAGCCTGTGGCTTCAGTCTGGTCCCTATGTTCAGGCGGCGGCGCTGCTTCACGATGAACAACGCGATCCGGCCGGGACGCATCATCACTGGGAACTCATCGATGCCCTCGAGCGGGGGGATCGCGACAGTGCAGTTGCGGCGCTAAACAACGATATCAGCCGCGCGTTCTCGCTGATCCGGAAGCGACTGGACGAGGAGGATGTCGCAGGAAAGGTCACAAGCCATGGCTGACGCCGAAGATGATACATTCGAACTCTACGATCTCCGTGTCGAAGTCACGGCGCCCGAAGGCGGCGAGATCTACTGTGGCGCCAGGCCGGGAGATTATTTCGAATTGCGCGGAGAGATGCTTTACCTTCCGCCCGGCCAGGGCTTCTCGATCTACTCGATCGCGGCGATTCTGCCGCTCCTGCCGGCAAAACAACGTCAGACCCACGCCAACGACTGGATGACGACGGATGCTGAAGTTGCGTGCCCCGATCCCAATTGTTCGACCAGGCTCAAGATTACCCGCACGGGTCGCCGCCGGTTCAGCCATGCTGCAACAACGGCCGTTCCACTGAAACCGGCTTGAGGAACCCATGAGACGTTATCACTTCTCCGACGACTATGCGATCTCGAGGGTCATCCGCGGCGGCTGGCAACTGTCGGCGAGTCATGGCTCCAGTCGGAGCACCGATCCGGTCAGCGACATGATTGCCTATGCCGATGCAGGCATCGACACTTTCGACTGCGCTGACATCTATACCGGGGTCGAGGATCTGATCGGGAGGTTTCGTCAACAGTATTCCAATATGCGCGGCGCGGAGGCGCTGTCTCGTGTCCGCGTGCATACTAAGTTCGTGCCGGATCTCGACAGTCTGCCGTCGATTACCAAGTCCTATGTTCAGTCGGTCATTGATACCTCCCTCCGCCGCCTGCAGATGGAGCGGCTTGACCTTGTGCAGTTCCATTGGTGGAACTATGCCGTGCCACGCTGGCGCGAGACGGCACGGTGGCTCGACGAGTTGCGCCAGGATGGCAAGATCAATCGCATTGGGGGCACCAATTTCGACACCGCGCACATGCTGGAGATCATCGGCAGCGGTGTTCCACTGTCGTCCATGCAGGTGCAATATTCCCTGCTTGATCGCAGGCCCGCAAAGACGATGGTGAAGGCGGCCCGGGAAAATGGTGTTGCATTGCTGTGCTATGGAACGGTGGCCGGAGGGTTTCTGAGCGACAGGTGGCTGGGTGCACCTGAGCCGACGGCCCTTCTCGAAAACCGGTCCCTCACCAAGTACAAGTTGATCATTGACGACTTTGGTGGCTGGGATCTCTTTCAGGAACTACTGCGCGTGCTTGCGGATATTGCGCGGCGTCACTGTGCCGATGTGGCCACCGTCGCAAGCACCGCAGTCCTGGCGCGGCCGGGTGTGGCGGCCGTGATCGTAGGGGCGAGGGATGCTTCGCATCTTCCCGCCAACCTCAAGATCGACTCTCTCGCCCTGGATGAAACCGATCTGTCGGCGATTGCCGCCGTTCTGGAGCGCTCATCCGACATTGGTGGGGATGTCTATGATATCGAGCGCGACACCGGCGGCCGCCACGGGAGGATCATGAAGTACAATCTCAATAGCGCAGGAAAGGAAGGCTACCAGCAACGGGATTCGGCATAAGTGACCTGAAACAAGACACATGATCATTGACCAATCTGGTCTCAACAGGGAAGGAAACACCTCATGAAGAAACTGCTTCAAACCGCATCCGTGCTTGGCGTTCTGGCGGCATTCGCCGGACCAGCGCTGGCCGCAGATTGCGACATCACCATCGGCGTAGTACTCGAACTGACAGGTCCGGCTGGCGAATATGGCCAGGCCGGTGCCAAATCCGTCGAGATGGCCTTCCGTGATTTCAATGACGCGGGCGGCGTCAATGGCTGCAATATCGTCACCGACACCCGGGACAGTCAGACCCAGGGCAATGTCGCCGTGGATCAGGCCACGCAGCTGGTCAACATCAAGAAAGTACCGGTGATCATCGGCGGCATCATCTCGCCCATGTCGATTCCGATTCTGACATCGGTGACGGCGCCGGCCGGCGTCGTACAGGTGTCGCCCGCCTCGTCCTCGCCGACGCTGACCGCGCTCGGACGCGAAGGCAAAACCAATGGCGTCTTCTTCCGCACCATCACGTCTGACGCATTGCAGGGAACTGCCGCTGCCAAATATGCTTTGGACCAAGGGCTGAAGAAGATCGCCATAATTCACGTCAACAATGATTTTGGCGTCAACCTCGTACGGGAATTCAGCACGGCCTTCGAGAAGTTGGGCGGTACCATCACCTCGGTTACACCCTATAACGAGAAGCAGTCGAGCTATGCGGCCGAAGCCAACTCGGCGATGCAGGGCGAACCGGAGGCGCTCTATCTGATCAGCTATCCAGTCGATGGCGCGACCGTTGCCCGGGCCTGGATTTCCGGCGGCGGCCCGCAGAAATTCCTGCTCAACGACGGCATGAATTCTGCCGACTTCATCAAGAGCGTCGGCGCGCAATATCTGAACGAAGCCTATGGCACGTCGTCCGGGACGACCGAGACGGCCTCGACCAAGTATTTCTATGAGAATTATGAAGCCTTTTCCGGCGGCATCAAGCCCGATGCGCCGGCCGCTGATCGTTCCTACGATGCGGGAGCCATCGTCGCGCTTGCTGCCGCCAAGGCCGGAAAGGGCGAGGCGGCAGCGATCAAGGCAGCCATCCCGCAAATCATCGCGGCCGATGGTGAGCCGATTTATGCTGGCAAGGAGGAATTTGCCAAGGCCCTCGCGCTCATCAAGGAAGGAAAGCCGATCCGTTACGAGGGCGTGATCGGTCCGATCTCCTTTGACCAGTACGGCGACATCACCGGACCGTTCCGCCTGTGGAAGATCAAGGACGGCGAAGTCACGACCGTCGGCGAAATGAGCGCCGAGGACGTGGGCAAGATCAAGGCCTCGCTCAACTAGGTTGCTGCCGTGACAAACACGCCGGGGTCATGGAGACGTGACCCCGGCGTCGCGTTTTGGTCTTGTGCTCTTGGTGGCGGTCTCGTTGACAGAGATGGCCTCTTGATCGGCCCATCGCTTTCAAGGCATTCGCAGCCAATCCTCAACCGTCGGCAATAGCGGCCTGAAATAGACGATCTGCCGCCCGTTGCGGTGCTGCCCGGAAGCAGTGGCCCATGGCGCCATGCCGTGGACGGCCAGGCGATGGATGAGATAGGATTCACCGATTTGGGTTGTGATTTCCACCCGCTTGCAGGTTTCGAAAACCCTTCGGCGTGCAGCGACGTAAGAGCTTGCCAAATTGATGTTTGCCCAGTGCTGAGGCGCCACACCCGCCAGCGCGGCGGCGAAGGTGCTCCGCATGATCTCGTGTGATCCTTCCCACACCACAAGTGGTGACATTCCGCTATCGACTGTCACGAGAGGTATTCCGAAGACGAATGCGTGAGGTTCACGCAGGATCCGGCGTCGCTCTGGCCCCATGCGGTGCAATCCGTCGACATGGGCGGCATCGCGATTGACACGGTAGCGATAACTTTCCGACGGTTCGTCGGGCGATGGTTGCGGGTAACCCGGAAAGCAGACGGAGAGTTGACCGCGGTCCCAGTGCACGGCCTCTGCTCCCAGATGGCTTCGAATGAAATCCACCGGTGGTCCTTGCAGCGACGGCCCCTGTCCAATTGCGCCATGCGTGTCATTCGGCAGGGCGTTGACGCCGACAAACCAGGTGCGGCCATATCGGTACCATTGATCCATCTCCGGATCTCTCAGCACCGCGTCCGCAATTGGCCCTGCAGCCTCGATCCAGGCCGAAATGGCGGGGTTGGGGCGAAATCTGGTCCAGCCTCTCTGAAGGAATCTCGTTCTCATCTGCGCCGGCTCGCCGATAACACATCATGATTACGACGTGCCGCGCCCTGGCAAGAGCGCAACACATCGGCTCACCAGTTTTGCACGGTGTATGATGGTTGGGAATATGCGCCGCAAGTTCGGGCTGGTCGGCACTACGCTCATTGCCGCGATTTCTGCCGAACGCACCGGCATTGCGTGACGGGGTCCACTTGGCCTAGCGTGTCGCCGAGATTGGAATATCGCCAGGCATTGTGAGGCAAGTGACCGAATGGATGAAAAGTCGTCCTTAGGGGGCAAAGACATGCACTGGAAGGATGGGTTGCTGTTGCTCCTGGCAGCGACAATCTATGGCGGCATCTTTCCGGTCAACAGATTGGCGGCGGAAGCCGCATGGCCCCCGGTCGGCTTTGCATTTTTGCAGAGTATTCTCGCGGGGGTAATCCTGTTGGTGGTACTCTTCCTGCGTGGCGACCGGCTGCCGCTCGCCGGATATAGCCTCATGACCTATCTGATCATAGGGGGACTCGTGGTCGGCCTGCCGATCGGCATCCTCGTCTCAGCCGCCGAACACCTTGATGCCTCGGTGATCACCCTCGTCTTGTGCCTGTCGCCCATACTCACACTGGTGATTGGCAGCATCGCCGGACTTGAGCGTTTCGATCGCACAATTCTCTTGGGCATGTTGCTGGGGACGGCGGGCATCGCCGTAATTGCGATCCCCGACACGGGTGTGATCGCCGCCGACGCCGTCGGGTGGTTCCTGCTGGCGCTGGTGGCCCCGGTGATGTTCGCGAGTGCAAACAACTGTGCCAAGTGGCTTCGTCCTCAAGGCGCGACATCAGTGGCAATGGCGGCTGGCACATTGCTCGGTGCGGGTGCAGTGTCGTTGGTGGTGGTCCTAGCTCGCGGTGCCGCATTTCTGCCGGCCTTCCTTGATTTTGCCTCGCTCCTGCCTCTCGCCGTTGCCACATCGATCAACGCTGCATTTTTCTGGCTGTTCTTTCTGATTGTCGAGCGTGTCGGGCCGGCAAGGTTCTCACTGTTCAACTATCTCGCAGTGGCGGCCGGCATCCTCTGGAGCCTCGTGGTCTTCGGAGAGCAGCCGGCCAGCCTGTTCTGGATCGCGTTGCTCCTGATGGTTGCTGGCATGTATGTGGCGCTGTCACGCACGTCACGCGGATAGCCGCCGGTGCGGCGATGAGCTCCGTCTGCGGCGCGCGAGGGACTCAAGCGACATCTGACAATCGATGCGGATTCGGCGTTGCCTCGGATCCCCAGTCGAGAAAGTCGGTGCGATCCCACCGCCAAGCCCTGGTTGTGCAATCGCCGTGAACCGCTTCGGGCCTTGGAATGCCCGCTATTATGTGGTGGATTGCCGGAGACTTCACCTGAGGCTGCCGGAGCATAACTGGGCCATGGAGCAACGATGACGCTTGACATCTTCAATCTCAGCGGGCGGTTGGCGCTGGTGACCGGCTCCAGCCAAGGTATCGGTCTCTCGCTTGCCGAGGGACTTGCGAAGGCCGGCGCAACAGTGGTGCTGAACGGCCGTGACGAGGGCAAACTTGCGCGTGCGGCGCAGATGCTTCTGGACGCTGGTCTTCGGATCGGAACGGCCGCTTTCGACGTCACCGATGAGGCAGCCGCAGGGCGCGCCGTTGCGCAGATCGAAGCCGAGCAAGGACCGATCGGCATTCTCGTGAACAATGCCGGCATGCAGTTCCGCACGTCCTTGGAAGACTATCCGCTGGACAGGTGGCGGGAGTTGATGCGGGTGAACGTCGACAGTGCGTTCATCGTCAGCAAGGCGGTTGCAAGAGGCATGATTGCCCGGAAGCGAGGCAAGATCATCAATGTGGGTTCGGTGCAAAGCGAATTGGGCCGACCGACGATCGCTCCCTACACGGCGACCAAGGGCGCAATCAAGATGCTGACCAAGGGCATGTGTGCCGATTGGGCGAGGCACGGCATCCAGGTGAATGCCATCGGTCCTGGCTATTTCAAGACGCCCTTGAACCAGGCGCTGGTCGACAATCCCGAGTTCACCACATGGCTGGAAAAGCGAACCCCCGCGGGACGGTGGGGCACCACCGATGAACTGATCGGAGCGGCAGTCTTTCTCGCCTCAGATGCATCTTCCTTTGTGAATGGTCACATGCTCTATGTCGACGGCGGCATCACCTCTGTTCTCTGACGCGGTCGTTGTGATGGGTGTCGCCAGCTGCGGCAAGACCACGGTTGGCGAAGCTCTTGCGCATCGCCTGGGCGTTGCATTCACCGAGGGTGACGCATTGCATGCGCCGGAAAGCGTGGCAAAGATGTCGGCTGGCATTCCCCTGACCGACGCTGACCGCTGGCCCTGGCTGGCCAGGGTGGGATCGGCGCTGCGCGGTACCGCGGGGCACATCATTTCTTGTTCGGCGCTGAAGCGGGCCTATCGGGCGGCCATCATCATGGCGGCCGGACGGTCTGTCAAATTCGTGCACCTGCACGGTTCGCGCAAGCTGCTTGAGGCCCGCATCGCAGCGCGCACGGGTCATTTCATGCCCGCGTCCTTGCTCGACAGCCAATTGACGACGCTGGAAATGCCCGGGGCGGATGAGAACGCCGTCACCATTGATATCGACCAGCCCATCGAGGGCATCCTGCAGGACGCCATCACATTTCTGCGGCGCCGACAGACATGACAGAACGCCGGGAGTTGTTGGGACAGCGGTTCCACAAAAATGCTCACGCTTGTCAAAACGCCAGAGGGGCGTATCCTCCACATCATGTGTGAAGCCGCTGGCCATGTGGCCAACGTGTGAAGGAGAAAGCCGTGCAGGCAGAAATCGGATTGGTGGGCCTAGGTGTCATGGGGGCGAATTTGGCCCTGAATATCGCCGAGAAGGGTTTTCCCATCGCCGTCTACAATCGCACCTGGGCGACGACTGAAAAGTTTGTCAGCGATGCGGGACCCCTGGCCAAGTGTATCATTGCATGCCGCACCCTGGCGGAACTTGCCTCTGCCATTCGGCCGCCGCGCCCGGTCATCATCATGGTGAAGGCGGGAAGCGCGGTGGATGAACAAATTGCGAATCTCCGCGAAGTTCTGGAGCACGACGACATCATTATCGATGCCGGTAATGCCAATTATCATGATACGGTGCGACGCGATTCCGAACTTTCGAAATCAGGATTAGCTTTCATCGGCATGGGCGTGTCGGGTGGAGAGGAGGGCGCGCGCCATGGTCCTTCCATCATGGCGGGCGGGCTGCCGCAGAGCTTTGGCCGAGTACAGAAAGTTCTTACCACCATCGCCGCCAGATATAAGAGGCACCCATGCTGCGCCTGGGTGGGGCCAGATGGGGCAGGACATTTCGTAAAGACCGTGCATAACGGCATCGAGTATGCCGACATGCAGATGATCGCCGAAATCTATGGTCTTATGCGCGATGGCCTCGGCATGAGTCCGGCCGATATGGCCAAGGTCTTCGCCAAGTGGAATATTGGCAAACTGAACTCCTACCTCATCGAGATCACGGCCAAGGTTCTGGCAACGATCGATCCGAAGACAGGTAAGCCTCTGGTGAATGTGATCGTGGATCGGGCCGGACAGAAGGGCACGGGCAAGTGGTCGGTCATCGAAGCGCAACACCTCGGCGTAGCTGCGACCACGCTGGAAGCTGCAGTGGCCGCGCGTATCCTGTCTTCCATGAAGGATGAACGAACGCGTGCCGAAGGAATTTACGGTCGGGCGCGCGCCAGGATCGCCGTCAAATCGACGGCCAGCTTTGTGCGGCAACTTGAGGGCGCGCTCTACGCCGGCAAGATTGCAGCCTATGCGCAAGGGTTCGCGGTGATGGAGCAGGCATCGGTAGAAAAGGGGTGGGACCTGCCGCTAGGCACCATTGCCAGCATCTGGCGGGAAGGCTGTATCATCCGTTCGCAATTCCTCGACCTGATCACGGAGACGTTCCGCAAGAGGGGCGGCAAGGGCAATCTGCTGATGTCGCCCGATTTTGCTGCGATGATGAAGGCCAACCACGGCGCTCTACGCAGGACGGTGGCCGCTGCCGCACTTTCCAACCAGCCGGTTCCGGCGCTGTCCGCCGCCTTGGGCTATTTCGACGGTTACCGCCAGTCGCGAGGCACCGCCAATCTCATCCAGGCACAACGTGACTTCTTCGGTGCCCATACTTTCGAACGCATTGGCGAGGAGGGCATGCACCGGGGCGCTTGGGCGACCGCCTAGTGCGACATGCGCCACGACGGAATCGCCTTGGCGATCATATGGCGCACTCGTGTTGAAAACTCACATCTGGAGCAAGTGGCGCGCGTTCTCGAGCCTAGCTCACACCAGGAAATCCAGGTCGCAGCCCTGGGATGCGGGCAATACGTGCTGCCTGTGTAGCCGCGCATATCCGCGAGCCGAGATCGCACCGGTCTCCGGCATCCGGCGCTTCGCCAGTTCCTCAGGCGCGACGAGCAAGTCGATGGTTTTGGTCGTGGCGCTGAGTCTGATGCGGTCACCGGCCCTGACCAGGGAAAGCGGTCCCCCCACGCTTGCTTCTGGGCTTACGTGCAGCACGATGGTCCCGAAAGCTGTACCGCTCATGCGAGCGTCCGAAATGCGAACCATGTCCTTTATGCCCTGTACTGCGAGCTTTTTGGGGATTGGCAGATAGCCTGCCTCCGGCATGGCAGCAGGACTCTTTGGCCCGGCGTTCTGCAGAACGAGAATGTCAGTTGCCTCAACATCGAGTGCGGGGTCATCGATCCGCGCCGCCAGATCCTCCAGTGAGGAAAACACCACGGCCCGGCCCTCATGCTCCAGCAAGTGCGGTGAGGCCGCCGCCCGCTTCAGAACGGCACCGTCTGGCGCGAGTGTGCCGCGCAGGATGATCAAGCCGCCAAGCGGATCGACGGGTTGGGCATAGGGCTTGATGAAGCGATCATCGCGTTCCGACGTGGCGGGCTTCTGGAGGCGCGCGGCGAGTGTCTGACCCGTCACATCCCGTGTTGCGAGATGCAGGAGGCTGCGCAATTCGCGCATTACCGCACCGACCCCGCCGGCCTCGTGGAAATCTTCCATGTAGCCTTCACCGACGGGCTTCAGGTTGACGAGCACGGGCGTTGAATCAGACAGGGCGTTGAAGTGCTCTGGATCAATGCGGATACCAAGGCGGCCGGCAATGGCCGCAAGGTGAATGACG
Source organism: Alphaproteobacteria bacterium (assembly GCA_020441605.1). Next base: position 67,267 of record JAGRLX010000127.1, on the reverse strand, counting down.
GCATTGGTGGATCCCGATATGGCCAAGAGAAGCCGCAAGGCATTGTCGATCGACTCGCGGGTAATGACATCGCGCGGTGCCGGGCCTCCGCGTGCCAGTCGCGCCGCACAGACTCCCGTCTCTTCGGCCGCGCGGAGCCGGTCTGCATGCACGGCGGGAATGGAAGCGGTATCCGGAAGAGCCAGACCGAGCGTCTCGGCAATCACCGCCATCGTGCTCGCCGTTCCCATGACGGCACATGTGCCCGCGGTGACGGCAAGCCGGCCCTCGACCTGGCTGATTTCGGCAGCATCGACCTTGCCGGATCGATACTGCGCCCAAAATCTTCGGCAATCGGTGCAGGCCCCGAGGCGCTCGCCCTTATGGCGGCCTGTCATCATGGCGCCGCCCACGAGCATGACAGCCGGCTTGTTGGCGGAAATCGCTCCCATCAGTAGGGCAGGAATTGTCTTGTCGCAGCCGCCCATCAAGACAACGGAATCCATCGGCTGGGCGCGGATCATTTCTTCCACGTCCATGGCCATGAGATTGCGAAACAGCATGCTCGTGGGATTGAGGAAGACCTCGCCCAGCGATGTCACCGGGAAGGGCATCGGCAAGGCGCCGCTGCTGAGCACGCCACGCTCCACGGCCTCCAGCAGGTCGGGGAAGTGGCGGTGACAATTGTTGAAGCCGCTTTCGGTATAGCAGATGCCGACGATCGGCTTCTGCAAGGCTTCGTCTGAGTAACCCATCGATTTTGCGAACGACCGCCGCAGATACAGGGCGAATTCAGCGTCGCCATAATTGGTAAGCCCGCCCGCCAGACCCTTGGTCTTGGCCATCACCGCACTCCGCCAATGAGCTTGTGACGAATGTACTTGGGCTCCAGGTAATCCATGATGCCAAGAGCACCGCCTTCCCGTCCGAATCCGCTGTCCTTGATGCCGCCGAAAGGCGCTTCCGCTGTCGCTATGAGCATTTCGTTGATGCCGACCATGCCCGTATCCAGCCGCTCGGCCGTTGATTGGGCCAATGCCGCATCCTGGCTGAACACATAGCCGGCAAGGCCGAAAGGTAGAGCGTTGGCGCGTTCGATGACGTCATCCACATCGGTGAAGCCCGTGATGGGTGCGATGGGCGCAAACGGTTCCTCACGCATCACCCGGGCATCGTCGGGCACATGGATCAGTACGGTCGGTTCGAGGAAGTGCCCCTTGTTCAACTGAGCGGGCAGTTGTCCGCCCGCCACAATGCTTGCGCCCCGTGCGGTAGCATCGGCGATCAGCTCTTGCGCCGCCTTGAGGCCGCGGGCGCGGATCATGGGCCCCATCTGAACGCCGTCCCTCAGTCCATCGCCGACGACAATGGCCTTGGCCACTTCTGCAAAGGCCAGTTCAAATGGTTCCCGGATGGAGTCATGAACATAGAAGCGGGAAGGTGAAATGCAGACCTGGCCACAGTTCCGGAACTTGGCGGTAGCCGTGGCCTTGGCGGCGGCAACGGGGTCGGCGTCCCGATGCACGATCACCGGCGCATGGCCCCCCAGTTCCATCGAGATGCGCTTCATGCCGTCAGCGCATTCGCGCACAAGTTGCTTGCCGACCGCGACGGAACCTGTGAGCGACACCTTGCGGATGATGGGTGATGCGATCAGTTGCTTCACTGTCGCCTGTGCCGGTCCCGTCAGGACCGTCACGACGCCTGGTGGCAGTCCGGCATCGACCAAGCATTCGGCGAGCAGAAAGCAGGTTCCGGGCGCTTCAGAGGCGGGCCTTGCAATGGTGGAGCACCCGGCTGCAAGGGCTGCTGCGATCTTGCGCGATGGAAGCAGTGCCGGAAAGTTCCAGGCCGACAGCGCCAAGGCCACACCGACAGGCTGGTAGATGACGCTCATCCGCTGGTCATTGGCCCGTGGTGGTATGGAATGCCCATAGACCCGCTTGGCCTCCTCCGCGTACCATTCGAACTGATCGGCAGCGGCATTTGTTTCCCCGCGAGCTTCGGCGAGGGGCTTTCCCGTCTCGGTGCTCATCATGTGGGCAATTGCCTCTATCCGCTCTCGGATCAGATCGGCGGCCCTCCGCATGATTTTGGAACGGGTCCAGGCCGGCATGTCGCGCCAGACCTGAAAGCCGCGCGCGGCACTGTTGAGGGCGGCGTCGATGTCTTCGCTGCTTGCTGCGGGAATGCGGCCGATTTCGTCTTCGCTCACCGGGCTGAATACCGGCATTGTTACCCCGCTGGTTGCGGGCCGCCACACGTTGTCGATCAGCAGACCATGGTTTTCGTACATGTCAAGTCCTCAAATCGTGGCATTGACGTAATCGCGCTGCACGGCGTCACACCAGTTTCCGACATTCCACCGGCCGTAGGCCCCCATGCCGCCTTTCGGATCATCCCCGTGATAGACCGGCACATGGACCACGGACAAGCCGTCGTGGGATTTGGCCAGATCAAGGGCGCGGTGGAGGTCTGTCCGCGTCGTACCGCCATGGCAGGCGAAGACGCCTTTGACCGCGGATGCAAGCGCTACATAATCAACTTCGACTTCGTCACTGGTTCGGTAATCATCATTGTATTGAGCGTCCTGCAGGCCACTGATGGCCGCCATGCGCCTGTTGTCGAAGATGACGATCATGCCCCTGGCGCGGTGCTGCACGGCGTCGATGAGAATCTGCGGCGACATCATGAAAGAACCGTCGCCGGTGAAGGCAACCGAGTAGCGAGGAATCCTTGCCAAGGCATTTGCGAGAATGGCACTGACGCCGAAGCCCATGTAGGAGGCGCCGGACTCCGTGACCGTATCCATTGGGTCATCATCTTCGACGATCTGGAACCCATTGGCCTGCACGTCGCCCGCGTCGAAGATCTTGAGCAGACCGTTCTCCTTGCAGAAGGCCGCGACCGTGGCGATGGCAGCAGGTTGGGTCAGGACGGGCTTTCCCCAGACCTCGTCATGGATGGGTGCTGCCGCACACTGCCTCGCCCGGAACGACAACCATGCCTGCTTGCGCGCTGCGCAGTGCGAAAGCCAGTCTTCGCGACCGAGTGGCCTTTCCCTGTCGAGCCTGGCCGTGAGCGCCTCCAGCACGGCGGTGATATCGCCAGCGAGTGGGTGGGTATTGTTGTAGTGGAGAAGGTCATCCATATCGGCGTTGATGTTGATGACCCTTCGCACGTTCGGATAGCCGATGCCCGAACAATCGCTCTGGCAAACGGCGCGAGTACCGATGGCAATCAGCAGTTCGGCTTCGGACATGGCGAAATTTCCGCTGATCGAGCCCTTGGATCCGCCGACATGCATGTTGAGCGGATGTGAATCCGGCAACACCCCCGTCGATCCGGGACTTAGCACAACGGGTACTTGCGCCGTTTCGGCGAAGGCGCGCAAGGCCTCAGCATGACCCCGCGTGCCGCCACCTGCCTTGATGACTACGCGCTTCGTCTCCGCAATCAATCGGACAGCCGCCGCAATCACTTCAGGCGGCGGGGCCTGCATGGCTGGCAACTCGACGCGTTCCGGCAGGGCCGACAGGCGGACCTCAAGCATCTGAGGTTGTGTGTTGATCGGCAGCAGGAGAAAGAATGGCGAGGCCTTGACCGGGTGAAACACCGCGTTGCGGCCGCGCCGCATGGCATCGCGCAGGGCCTCGGGCGTATGCAGCACGTATGACTGGCCCATGAGAGCCGTCAGCTTGCCGAAAAGGCCCTGCTGAGGCTTCGGGATCTGCTGCATGTTGTAGCCCTCACCATGCGTCGTCTCATCGCCATAGATGTGATAGACGCCGAGGCCATTTGAACTGGCCACCAGCGAGCCCGCCATGGCCTGCAGGGCGCCAGGGCCGATGGATGTGACGACGGCGCAGGCTTCCCCATGAATCCATCGCAGCGCGGTTGCAGCGTGGGCCATTTCGGTCTCGTGGCGGAACTGGAAGCAACGCACCAACCCGTTGCGTTCATAGATGCGCAATGCTTCGGCGAGCGCCGTGGAACCATGGCCGAATATCGCAAGAAATGTGCAGACGCCTTGCTTGAGCAGTCCGACAACGACTGCTTCGGCGAGGGTCATCGTGACCGGATGCTGGAAGTGGCCGGCCTTCAGAGCCGCATCGATTCCCCCGGCAGCGGCAATCAGACGTGCGCGTTCCTCGATGGTCGTTGCGTTGGCCGCCCGCCTCGTGTTGTCTTGAATCATGCGATGCTCACAGGTCGATTGCCTTGCCGGCGCGCGCGGAGTCTTCCGCGGCGGTGGCGAAGCGGAGGATCTCCCGGCCCTCAGCTCCGGTCAGCTTGATTGGCAGGCCTTCGCGCAGCGCCTTCAGGTGATAGCGCGTGGAGTGAACGAAGCTCCACTCCCAGCCCGTATCCATGAGGTTGTATGAGGTAAGCGTGCCATCGCGGTAAAGCTGCACCGGCGCCGTTTCGCCCAGCTTGCCGTGACCCTGATTGATCCAGACAATGCCACTGGTACCGGTGATTTCGACCCTGTCATCCTGCGCATAGTGCTTGGTTTCGATGAGCAGTTCTGGCGAGTAGACGATTTCAAGGTTGCCGTAACGCTTTCCGGGAAAGCGAAAGGAAATCATGGCGGGCGCGTCAAAGACGAAGCCATCGGCCGCCGTCGTGTGCGAGATCCATGCATGCACACTTTCGGCCATCCCCATGAAGTGCCAGGCCAATGCGAACTTGTGATGCCCGTCATCGAACACCAGTGGCCCGCCGCCGGCCTCATTGGCCTTTTGCCGCCAGGCTGCCGCTTGGGCCGGAATTTCCCAGGTCGTCTTGCTCTTGCCGGGATTGCTCTTGATGCGGATGGAGATCGGTTCGCCAATCGCGCCTTGGTCGATTAGCTCCTTCGCCTTCATGACCGGCGGATAGAAAATGAAGTTCTCGAAGACCTTGAATGGCACATCGGCGGCTTCGGCGGCGGCGATCACCTCGTCGGCCTCCGCCACGGTGAGGCACATGGGCTTCTGCAACGACACGGCTTTTCCCGCCGCGATTGCAGCCAGGGCGGCCGATCTGTGCAAATGGTGCGGCAGAAGGATTTCGACGAGGTCGATGTCGGGTCTCTTCAGCAGGTCATGCATATTGTCGGTAATGAACGGGTCCTGCAGCCCCCAGGCTGTCGCGCGCGCCTTGGCAAGTTGCGGTGAGCGATCGCAGAGAGCGACGATTTGGGCGCGCGGATCATTGATGTACTCGATGGCATGGAGATCGGAAATGCGGCCGGTGCCAATAAAGCCAACGCGAATCGTATCGTAGGCACGGGTCATGACTGCATTGCCTTCGGTCTTGGATTGATGTTCTCGATTGTGTTCGCCAGCAGCAGATTTCCGAGTTCCGCGAGCCGGCTGGGATTGTTGCGTGCCGCAGGTCCGGAAAGCCCGATGGCGGCTGCCATGCGGCCGTCCGAATCATAGATGGGCGCCGCAACGCAACTCACGCCTGTCGAAAATTCTTCATTGTCGATGGCGTATCCGCGAAGGCGGGTTGCGCTGATTTCAGCGCGAAGCGCGCTTTGTTCGCAAATGGTGTTGACCGTGAATCTTTCGAGCGTGCCCACATGCTGGATGTCGCCGAATGCCAGGAACGCCTTGCCAAGAGCGGTACAGTGCAGGGGAGCAAGGGAACCAATGGGATGGTCCACCTTCAAGGGCAGGGGGGAGGCAATCTTGTCGATATACCAGACCTTGTCACCGACGGGCACTGCCATATGGGCGCATTCGCTGGTGAGGTCGACGAGCTTGATCAGCAGGTCATGGAACTTTTCGCGGCGCGCGATGACATCCTCGAGTTCCGACCGCCTGCGCCTGGAAGACTTGGGGCCAGGAGCATAGCGGCGCCCATCGACTTGCTGACCATATCCGGCCGCAACCAGTGTCCGCAGGATATGTGAGGCGTTGGACTTGTCGACCCCGAGGTGTTCCGCGACTTGCGTCAACCGCATCGGCTCATCTGCTGCAACAAGCAGGTCCAGAGCGTCAAGTCCGCGAGTCAGTGATTTCAGTAGCCGCACAGCAGGTTCCTCCTAGAACTTCAATTGTTTAATATGTGGCAACACAAAGTAAAACATATGGCAACTAATACCCGGCAAACCGACCACACTTCGAAATAAGCCGTATATTTGCTGTCAAAGCAAGAGAATATTTGACAATAAGGCAAGGATGGATTTTTAATCAGCGCTCACGGCAAATAAAAGTTTAATATACGGCAATATCAGGCAGTAATGGGAGGAAATCATGCTTAAGCTCAATCGACGCACGCTCCTTGGTGGTGGCGCCATGCTTCTGTCATCAGGTGCACTGGCGATTCCGGCGCTGGCCGAGGGTGAGGTGACCGTCAGCCACTATTTTACCGGTGACCTAGGCCTGAAAGGCATCCAGGATGCCTTCGCCAAGTTCACGGCGGCAAGTGCCATTGCCGTGAAGGACAGCCCTATCGGTCACGAGGACTTCAAGACCGGTATCCTGGTGCGCGCCGCAGGCAAGAAGCTGCCGGATGTGTTCAGCTATTGGGCCGGCGCGCGCACACAGTTTGTGGTCGACTCTGGCAACTTGCACCCCATCGACGAAGCCTGGAACGCCGCGGGCCTCGATGACATCATTGCCAAGTCTGTGGCCGATGGCGCGACCATGTACAATGGCAAGCGCTACCTTGTGCCGTTTGGCTATCACTATGCGGGCATGTTCTACAGCAAAAAGGCCATGGACAAGGCTGGCATCACGGCCTTCCCGGGCACTTGGGACGAGTTCAAGGCCTTCTGCGAGAAACTGAAGGGCGCGGGCGTGGCCCCCATCGCCCTGGGCTCGAAGAATCGTTGGCCGGCCCAGTTCTGGTTTGACTATCTGCTTCTGCGTACCGCCGGGCCCGACTATCGCGCCAAGCTCATGTCGGGTGAAGCGTCATACGCCGATGCCGAAGTCAAGGCTGCCTTGGGCCTGTGGAAAGAACTGGTCGACGCTGGATATTTCGTGCCAAACGCCAATGCCGATGACTGGACCGATGCGGCAGACAAGGTCGCGCGCGGAGAGGCCGGTGTCACGCTCATGGGAACTTGGATCACCGGCTATTGGAATGGAAACGGGCTGAAGCCGGGTGACGACTATGACTTCTTCGAATTCCCGATAATCAATGAAGGTGTCGCGAAGGCAGTTGTCGGTCCGGTGGATGGTCTTGTGGTCTCGGCCGATGCTGCGAATGTGAAGGGCGCCGAGCAGCTTATCACCTTCCTGGTGTCGGATACGGGAGTGCAGGGCAACTGGGCCAATATCCAGGGTGCGCTGTCCGCCAACACCAAGGTCGATACCGCAATCTATACGCCGGTCATGAAGAAGGCGCTCGACACCATTCAGGCGGCGCAGTCATTTGCCTTCAACTACGACCTTGCCACGCCACCGCCAGTGGCCGAAGTTGGACTATCCATGTTTGCCAGATTCATGGATAACCCTGACGGATACGAGGCATTGCTCGAAGAAGCGCAGACAGCTGCTGCCGAAGCATTCAAGCAGAAGTAGGGCATCGGCCTGCAATTGTGGGGTTGTGTCGAGAAGGGCAGGCGGAGGAGAGCGGCTCCTCCGCTCCGTGGGAAGACTATCTGATGGCTGGTCACTCGAACTTCTGGCGGATCGCATTTCTTCTGCCGCCGCTTGTCGTTTTCGGGCTGATCGTGGTCTGGCCGCTGGTCGACTCATTCTTCTACGCCTTCACCAACTGGAACGGCTTCGATCCCAACTACCGCTTCGTTGGCCTAGACAACTTCCGAAAGGTCTTCACCGACCGGCTTTTCTACAATGCCGTGATCAACACCGTGATCTGGATTGTCGCCGCCATCCTCCTGCCAACCCTGCTTGGGCTGGCATTGGCGCTCTTGCTCGATTCGTCGGTCAAGGGCGCCAATATCTTCAAGACTGTTTTCTATCTGCCGATCTGCCTCTCCGCCATCGTTGTCGGTCAGATCTGGACATGGATCTATCAGCCCGACTGGGGCATCCTGAACAGCCTGCTCGAAGCCGTTACCGGCATCTCCGTAACCTATGCTTGGCTTGCCAAGCCGGGTAGCGCCCTCTATTCCGTGATCGTCGCCTGGTCGTGGCAACAGACCGGGCTGGCCATGGTCATCTTCCTGGCGGGACTGACCGCAATTCCGCCAGATCTGACGGAAGCTGCCGACATGGAAGGAGCCACACGCCTGCAACGGATCCGCCATGTCATCCTGCCCTTGCTTCGACCGGCAACGGTTGTCGTCGTTGCTCTCATGGTGATCAATTCCCTCAAGGGGTTTGACATCCTCTACATCATGACCGGTGGCGGGCCGTTCAACAGGTCGGACACGTTGGCCATGCACATGTACAACGAGTCCTTCAAGAAATACCTGATGGGCTATGGCAGCGCGATTTCCGTTGTCCTGTTCCTGATCACGCTGGCCGTGATCCTCGTATACTTCCGCCAGTTGCGCAAAGTGGATGAGATCTATGATTGACCGCTCCGTGCAGGAGCGGTCGCCTTGGGGGCTGACAATTTTCGTCTGCCTCATGATCCTGACAGTCCTGTTTCTGCTCCCGGTGATGGGCGTGCTGCTCAGTTCCATCAAGACCACGCGGGAAATCTCCCTTGGTGAACTCTGGTCCTGGCCTGCAGCGCTTTATCTGGGGAACTATGTCGAAGCGCTCTCCAATCCTGCGGTCCAGATCTACTTCATCAACACTCTCTTGATCACCTTGCCGGCCACCATCGTATCGATCGCGCTTGGCACGCTGGCGGGCTATGTCTTCTCGAAGTTGCCCTTCAAGGGAAGCAATGTCCTTTTTCTGATCATTGTCTCGGGCATGTTCTTTCCACCGCAGGTCATCCTCATTCCATTGTTCAAGCTGTTCAATGCCATGGGTCTGCTCGACACGCTCTGGCCCATGATCATCGTTCATACGGGTCTCGGCATTCCGATCTGCACCCTTCTCATGCGGAATTTCTTTGTAGGCGTGCCAAATGCCCTGCGCGAGGCTGCGATCATGGAGGGATGCAACGAATTGCAGTTTCTCCTGAAGGTGGCGCTGCCGCTCAGTCTTCCGGCGCTTGCCGTTCTGGCAACACTGCAGTTCACCTGGATCTGGAATGATTTCCTGTGGCCCCTCATCTTCACGCAAAGCGATGACAAGCGGACCATCATGCTCGGTATTGCATTTCTCAAGGGGCAATATTCGGTTGCCTGGGGCATTCAGGGGGCCCTCTCCCTCGTGGCGAGCTTGCCGACCCTGCTGATCTTTCTGTTCTTTCAACGCTACTTCATCAAGGGCATGACCATGGGCGCGGTGAAGGGCTAGGAATACGGAGTTCAAATGGCAGAAGTCGAACTTGCAGGCGTCAGGAAGTCATTTGATGCGGTTGACGTGATCAAGGGTGTCGATCTCAAGATCGAACACGGAGAGTTCGTTGTATTCGTTGGCCCCTCTGGTTGCGGCAAGTCAACTCTTCTCCGGCTTATCGCAGGCCTCGAGACGGTCACAAGCGGCCGGTTGCGGATCGCCGGCGACGACGTGACGAACATCGCTCCCGCCAAGCGCGGCGTAGCCATGGTGTTCCAGTCCTATGCTCTGTTTCCCCATATGACAGTGGCCGAGAACATCTCCTTCGGACTTCGGCTAGCCGGGACTCCCAAATCGGAAATCGATGCACAGGTGGGAAAGGTCGCTGAAACCTTGGAGCTCACTCATCTGTTGGATCGCCGGCCCAAGCAATTGTCCGGTGGTCAACGCCAGCGCGTCGCAATCGGGCGGGCCATCATCCGAAATCCCAAGGTCTTCCTCTTTGATGAACCTCTTTCCAACCTTGATGCGGCGCTGCGTAACCAGATGCGCATAGAGATCTCGCGCCTGCACGAACAACTGAAGTCGACCATGATTTACGTTACCCATGATCAGATCGAGGCGATGACATTGGCCGACCGGATCGTTGTGCTCAATGAAGGTGTCATCGAGCAGGTCGGGACGCCCATGGAGCTCTATCTCCGACCGCGCAATATGTTTGTCGCAGGCTTCATCGGGTCTCCCAAGATGAATTTCCTGCCGGCTGTCATCATGGGCCAGGGAGACACGCTTGCGGCCGATCTCGGTGATTTCATGTTCCCGCTTAGTCTCGCGTCGCAGGTAGATGAAGGCATGCGGGTTACGCTGGGGTTTCGTCCTGAAGACATATCGCCTCTGGAGAGCGGGCGTCTCCCCGTTTGCCATGCCAGGGCTGTACACAAGGAACAGCTCGGCAGCGAAACGCTCGTGTACTATCGCGGGAGCCGCTCTGACGACCTCCTGTTGATCAGGATGTCAGGACAGTTCGACTGCGGTTCGCGCGGCGAAACTGCCTTATATGCAGCACCCGAGGCCATTCACGTATTTGACCAGCGCGGGAACCGGATCGCATAGAGTCTCGGGCGATCCTGTTTGCCCGCACGTTGCACACGATCGGCACCTCCAACTCGGTCTGTGGTGTCGCGTGTGAGGTGAGGCGGCCTGCTGACAAGGTCCGACCTTTGTCGTGAAGAAGCGTTGGATCCCTCAGCGGAGTTGTGAGGAATACCATCATGAGCGACGCAGCGGCCCTCTGGACCACGCGATAACCGGATGCCGTCCAATTGAAGTGTCAGCCCGTGGCATAGCGCGATTCAGTGACTTGCCAGCACCGCCTCCACGTGGGCCAGCATGGCCTCCGTCTCCGCATAGGACATCACCAGGCGGAAAAGGTGAGGCCGGGGACCGGCCCATCGCCTGAAGCTCAGCCCGGCAGCCGCGAAGGCCACTGTCAGGTCGGGTGGGATGTAGGCGAAGATCTGGTTCGTCTCCACCGGATAGGCGAGTTCAACTCCCGGTGTCTCTGCCAGGCGGTCTGCAATACGCCTTGCCGCGGCATTCGCCCGTTTCGCATTGTCCAGCCACAGGTCGTCCTGAATATAGGCGAGCAACTGAGCTGCGAAATAGCGCATCTTGGAGTGCAGGAAGCCGGCCCGCTTGTGCTTGTAGCGGACGACATCGGCGAGCGCCTTGTCGAATACCAGGACAGCTTCAGACATCATCGTGCCGTTCTTCGTTGTTCCGAAAGAAACGGCATCGACGCCCGACTTCCACGTCATGTCGGCGGGAGAACAGCCGAGCTGGACGAGCCCATTGGCGAAACGTGCACCATCCATGTGGACCGCAAGTCCTGCGCTACGGGCCACGGCAGCGACCGCGCGCAGCTCTTCGAGCGAATATAGCGTCCCCCGCTCTGTGGACTGCGTGACGCTCACTGTTGCAGCCTTCATCTCGTGCGGGAAGCCGGGCCCGTAGTTGCCAAGGGCTGCATCGAGCCCGGACGGCGCAAGCTTGCTGAGGTTTCCATCAAGCTGGATGAGTCGGCCACCACCCGAATAGAATTCAACCGACCCCGCCTCGGCGCCCACGATATGTGCCAGTCGATGGCAGAATACGGCGCCGTAGGAAGGCGTCATGGAACCCAGCGCCAGACCGTTCGCCGCCGTTCCCGATGATACCGGGAAGACGAAGGTCTCGCGCTCGAATAGCCTGGAATAGGCATCGTTCAGGCGGCATGAAAAATCGTCTGTGCCATAGGGTGGCGCAAAGCCCTCATTGCAGGCCGAAATCGCCTTCATGATTGCAGGATGCACGGCAGAGGCGTTATCGGATGCGAAACTGAACACTTGGGGTCACTCCATCAGCGGATCATTCCTGGTCATCGGCAACACCACGCACCAGACTTCGCATGAGGGTGGGGTCTGCATTGTAGGCGTCGTGGAGATCCTCTTCTGGTAGCGAAGCAGTCAATCTGCGCATGCGTTCGATGGCTGCTGCGATGTGGTTTCGCATCGACTCGCGCGCTTGAGACTCGTTCTGCTTCTCGATCGCAATCACGATCCGCTCATGCTCGGTGTGAATCATGCGATAGTAGGAATCCTTCGACGAGTCGTCTACGATCGCTCCAAGCTTGATACGCGGCATGACGACAGGGGCCATCATCTTCAGCAACTGGTAGATATGGGGGTTCTTGGAAGCCCTGGCGATCGCCAGATGAAATTGGTGGTCATACCAGACGTTGATTGCCTTTGGTTCCTTGCGTTCTGCGTCGATCTTTTCCATGCGGCGGCGTATGTCGATGGCGTCAGCCTTGGTGCGGCGTAATGCGCAGAGCCCGGCAGCCTCGGTTTCCACGGCCATGCGGAGTTCCATCAGCATGATGGTCTTGGGCAGTGTCCTAATGGCGTTCCAGTCGACCTCGAAGCGCTGGATGTTGGTCTCGGCCACGAAGACGCCAATTCCCTGGCGTGCAACCAGCAGCCCTTCTGATCTGAGGGACATGATCGCCTCCCGGATCACGGTGCGGCTCATGCCATACATATCGCAGAGTTCGGCCTCGGTCGGAATGCGGTCGCCGGGCTTGAGTTTTCGGCGCTCGATCATTTCCTTCAGTTTTCCCGCCACCACGGCCGAGAAGGTGGGACGCTTGACTCTTCCAGTTCCAGTACCTTGCAATTCAATCGCCATCGTCCACCTGCTTTTCCGTCGCCTCAGCTGTCGCCGTATCAGCCCAATATCTATACCGGCTCGAGTCTCCAAGGAAAGCTGCTCTTGGCAAAGCCCGTTTTCTATGACATCATAGTTGTATGATATCATATTTCATACACCCGCCAATCGGTGATTGGACTGGATAGGCCGAAGGCGGCTCCGGAGCTGATATGACGACAACAACTTTTGCCGCGCCCAAACGCAGCAACTACGACGTGGTGATCGTGGGCGGTGCGGTCATGGGATCTTCAACGGCCTACTGGCTGTCGGAAAACCCCGATTTTGCGGGCCGCGTGCTGGTTGTGGAGCGCGACAGCACCTATCACTACGCCCCCAGTGCCAGAGCGGCGAGTTGCATCCGGCAGCAGTTCTCGCAGCCCATCAACATCCTCATCAGCCAGTTCGGGGTTGAATTCATTCGGGGCTTTGGCGAACGTTTGAAAAGGCATCATCCCGGTGACGTGGCACCAAGCCTCGCCTTCAAGGAGCACGGATTCCTGTATTGCTGGCGGCCCGAGCATGCCGAAAAGGCGCGGGCGCGTGCTGAACTGCAGCGCTCGCTGGGTGCACATACGCATTTCCTTTCACCGGGCCAGATCAAGGAGCGCTTTCCCTGGGCCAATGTCGACGATCTTGGTGGGGCGTCCTGGGCAAGCGAGGCCGAAGGCTGGTTCGACAACATTGGGCTTCTCAATGGCCTGCGCCTTGCGGCCAAGAACCAGGGCGTCGAGTATATCGAAAATGAAGTAGCGGGAATTGACCGGGATGGCGACCGCATCACCGGTGTCCGCCTGGCAACTGGCGAGACCATAGCCTGCGGAACCGTGGTCAATGCGGCCGGCGGCCGCGGCCGTATCATTGCCAACCTGGCGGGATTGGACATCCCGATTGAACGGCGCAAGCGCGACCTGTTTGTCTTTGCGAGCGACAAGCCGGTTGGCGGCCGCATGCCCCACGTGATCGACATTACAGGTACCTTCTGCCGCCCGGAGGGCCAGTTCTACCTTTCCGGCCACGCTCCACCCGAGGATCCGGAGGCTGCGCTGGATGATTACGACGCACGCCACTGGGACTTCGAGGAATATCTATGGCCGGCTCTGATCAACCGCATACCGCAGTTCGATGCCTTGAAGGTGCAGCGATTCTGGACGTGTCATTACGATTACAACACGCTCGACTACAACGCGATCATCGGTCCGCACAATGAGGTGATGAATTTCATCTTCTGCAACGGGTTTTCCGGCCATGGATTGCAGCAGTCGCCAGCTGTGGGGCGCGCTATCAGCGAACTCATCACCTATGGGGCCTATCGCACCCTCGACTTGTCAGAGATGGGCTTCGAGCGGGTGACCGCCAACCGACCGTTCCTTGAGGAGGCGATCATTTGATGGGCCGTGCCTGAGGCCGACGCTGGCCGAAAGGACACGGGCGAGACGTGCTTGATCACAAAACAACTCGGAGGAAACAGAGATGTCAAGACGGACGCTTTGGACGCATGAAGAAATCAAGGCAGCAGCTGAACGGGATCTTGATCGGTTCGCGAGCTTGAATCGGCGGAGGGTGCTGCAAGGCGGTCTCGCAGCGGCGGGCGTTATGGCGATGCCTTTCATTCCGCGCCCCGCCCAAGCCGATGTTGGAGGTGACCTCATCACACTCACCTGGGAAGGCTTCGACAATATCGAGGCGACCAAGGAATGGGCTGCCAACAACCATGTTTCGATCACCAATGCGTCAATGGCGACCCAGGACGACGTACAGGCGAAACTGATCGGCGGTAGCCCCGTGCGGCTCGACGTGACGTCCTACAATCAGGCCTACAATACTTTCTACGCCGATGAATTGAAGATCATCGAAGCGCTCGATCCGGCCCGGATTCCCAATTACAACGAAACCGACATTTTCGATGCTTTCTACAGGAAGGACCGTTGGTTCTGGAACGATACGCTATGGGCTGTGCCGTTCTGTTGGGGCCTGGTAGCGCTTGTCTACAATCCGAAGATGATGGCGAGGCCGAAATCCTACAAGGATCTTCTGGCGCCTGAACTTGAGGGCAAGATCGCCTTCGTTGACGACAACACAGGCACTTGGCCAGGACTGGCGAAAGTTGCCGGCGTCGATAGCTATCCAAATGTTACGAAGGACGAACTGGCGAAGATTTTTGAAAATGCCAAGTTATATCGCGAGCAGACGAAGTCCTTCGCTCCATCCAATGGCGACGTTGTGTCATTGTTCGTGGCTGGAGAAATCGCGGCCTGCTTCTGCATCGGCACCAACGTCACGGTCGATACGGCCCGCCAAGGCGTGGTTACGGAGTATGTCATTCCCGAGGAAGGCGCTTTCATGTGGAGCGACGCGCTGTGCATTCCTAAGTCGGTCGGCAACATCGATACAGCCTATGCCTTCATCAACGAAGTGATGGGGCCGCTTCCACAGGCCGCGCAATCGAAGCGCAACATCTGCGGCAGCCCAAGTCGCAAGGCAGTCGAAGCGATGGACGATGACACCCGCAGTCTCTTTGATTACGCTAAACTCGACGATGTGCTGAAGAACACGCCACTGCTAGGAATTCCACCGCGCGAATCTGATGACATCGCAACCTATGACGAATGGGTGCAGGCATATGAGAACCTGAAAGTGGGGATTTGATAGTTGAGCGGCGGCCAGTGGCATAGGTACCGGCCGCCGCAATTCATGGGATTGGACGGGCTGGGTCATGAATCCGCGTGAACGGACCGGGCTGTTCTTGGCAGCTCCGACCATACTCTACATGGCATTCTTCTTCGTTCTGCCGGCGGTGTTGCTGTTCATCTACAGCTTTTACCGTTCCAAGGCCTACGTTCCCATTCCGGATTTCGTCTTCGATAATTATACCAGAGCGCTTGCGAGCAAGGGGTTCTGGCTGGTCGTGTGGTTGAGCGTGAAGATTGGCCTGACGACGGGCGCAATCTCTGTCGCTGCCAGCTTTCCGGTGGCATGGCACATCGTCTATCGCACCCGCAGCAATGCGTTACTCTACCTCATCCTGGCGTCATGGATCACAAGTTACCTTGTGCGGATCTATGGATGGCGCATGATCTTGGGATCGAATGGCTTCGTCAACACGGCACTTGTCCAGATTGGCGTCATTGATCAACCGCTCGCATTTCTTCTCTACAATCCAGTAGCAGTGGTGATAGCGCTGGTGCACATCTACCTGCCGCTCACCCTGCTGATGCTGATTTCATCGCTTCGCGATGTTCGGCCGGAATATCTGGAGGCAGCACGCGATCTGGGGGCGAGTGGCTTGGCAACAATGCTCAAAGTGATCGTGCCCATGATCAACCGTGGTCTGATCGGTGCTTTCATGTTCACCACTGTCCTTGCGGCAGGCGACTATGTGGCGCCACAGGTCTTGGGCGGCACCAATAGCGTTACCGCGGGCCTACTCATTTCCAACCAGTTCCGGGCGACCGGTAACTGGCCGTTTGGCGCGGCGCTGGCCTTCGTCAATTTCGCCGTGTTCGTCACCATCTATTTTGCGTTCACCTATCTGTTGCGGCTGGCCGGACTTGCGCCCAACCGACGCATCCATTGAGGAGGCACAGCATGCTGCGTGCCTATGTCTGGTTCTATGTCATCGTGCTCTTCGGGCCGCTTCTTCTCATCGTGCTGTTCAGCTTTCACAGCTCGCCCGCCCAGACATTTCCGATTCAGGGCTTCAGTCTCGTCTGGTATCAAGCGTTTTTTGCAGACCATGTTCTCGTCCAGTCGCTCAAGAATAGCTTGATCGTTGCCGCCTGCAGTGCTTCGTTAACCACTGTCCTGGGATCGATGGCCGCGCTGGCCCTGGCGCGATTGCAGGGATGGAAAAAAAATCTCTTCGGCATATTGACCTTTGCTCCCGTCGCGCTGCCTGGCCTGTTCATCGGTGTGGCGCTGCTCGTGCTGTTCGCCCAGTTCGGCATCAGTCGGTCGCTGGTTACGGTGGCCCTTGCGCACACGCTTATTTCACTGCCTTTCTTCCTGGAGGCCAGCCGGTCGCGGTTGGACTATTTCGACCTGTCGCTGGAAGAGGCAGCCCGGGACCTGGGGGCGACACCTTGGCAATCCTTTCGGCTCGTGACCTTGCCGATCGTCGCGCCGACATTGATTGGAGCTGCCATCCTAAGCTTCGCGATTTCCTTCGACGAAGTCATCGTCACCATCTTTACGAGTGGCGAGAGGACGACGCTGCCGATCGCAATCTGGTCGATGATGCGGCAGGTCATGACGCCGGCGATCAACGCCGCATCAGTCCTGGCATTATCCTGCGTTGTGCTGGTCATTGCGAGTTTCGGGTTGCTTGGATGGGTTCGCCGCCGCTGGAGTCTTGGTCAACGACATTCCGCGGGATTGGATGCGTGAAATGAGTGACGCAATTGTAAGACTTGACCGGATTACCAAGTCCTTCGGCCCGGTTACGGCGCTGCACGAGATAAATCTTGACGTTCGCGATGGCGAGATTCTCACGCTGTTGGGCCCCAGCGGCTGTGGTAAGACGACGCTCATGCGCATCGTTGCCGGCTTCGAGCAACCAACCACGGGGAGGATCACAATCGGTGGTTCGGACGTCAGCCGCGTACCGCCGGAGAAGCGACCGGTCAACATGGTGTTTCAACGCTATGCGCTGTTCCCGCATCTGGACGTCTTCGACAACATCGCGTTCGGCTTGCGACTGAGCAAGATGCCCGCGGAGGACGTACGGAGTTCCGTTCGGAAAATTCTCGAACTCGTTCAGATGCAGGATCTCGCTGACCGGTGGATCAACCAGCTTAGCGGTGGTCAGTCGCAGCGTGTGGCTTTGGCAAGGGCGCTGGTGAATCGTCCGGCGGTGCTTCTGCTCGATGAGCCACTGGCCGCCCTCGACCTGAAGATCCGCCAGCATATGTTGGCCGAGCTGAAGCGCATTCACGTCGAAACCGGAACCACCTTCATCTATGTGACGCATGATCAGGACGAGGCGATGATGCTTTCGGATCGCATCGTTCTGATGAATCGCGGCAGGATTGAACAGATAGGAACCCCTGAGGAAATGTATGGGGTGCCCCAAAGCCTCTTTGCCGCGCAGTTTCTCGGCGATACGAATATTCTTTCCGCGCGCGTGATCTCCATCGACGGGAGCGACGCACGCTGCGACATCGGCATCGGCGAGCTGCAGGTTCCTTCCGGAACCCTGAAGACAGGTGAAGTGATCAACCTGTCGGTGAGGCCGGAGTTGATAGGGTTGAGCCAGGGGAGCCGAGAACCCGGTGGCCTTACCGGCGTGGTGAAGGACCACGCCTTCATAGGCAACCGGATCATCTACTGGGTGGTCTTTTCAAACGGGCTCGTTCTCCGCTGCCAGGAGGCGCGTGGCGTTGCAGGTATCACCTATCCGGCTGGCACGGTCATTACGGTTTCCTGGCCAACGGAAGCCAACGTAGTTCTAATGGCGTAGCACATCAGGTTTTCACATAGTCGCGTAACTTATCCCGCGAGATATCTTCGGGTGTTCGCCTTTCATGAGGCCCATAGCCGCCACCGCCGGGTGCCTGAAGAATAAGGCGACGGCCTGAAGGGACAAACTGACGGCCCTTGCCTTTGAGCTTTGTACCATCGTCCAGAGACACACTTCCCGCCGCACCCGCTTCCCCGCCTGCCCGGCCACGGGCGGCATTGTCGAGCCGGTCGAACATGGCGTTGAAGTGAAATTCGTGGCCCTCGGCCGGCGAGATCTCGACGATCTGCCCAAGACCGCCGCGATATTGGCCAGCACCGCCCGAGCCGTCACGCAGTTCCTTGCGCCAGAAAATCACCGGCCCGACGTGTTCCGTAGCTTCGATCGACATGGTGTGCACGCCAGATGGAAAGGCCGTTGCGCCCATTCCATCCTGATTGGGCCTTGCGCCCGATCCGCCGCTGTTGAACATCAGCACTTCGGCTCGTTGCGGCCTGACATGAGATGGTTGATTGCCCCCCACTGGCCTTGCCGAGATATGGATGTTCCACAGGGCTCCCGAGCCTTCCGCCGGAACCAGGCCCGGTTTCATCTGATGAATGGCTCCCATAATCACGTCGGGCACGAAATGTCCGAGTACGTGGCGCACCGCGACGGCGGCAGGGCGCTGCGCGTTGAGAATGCAGCCCGGCGGTGCCTTGACCTTGAACGGCTCGAGCGAGGCCCAGTTGTTGGGAATGTCGGGCGCGAGCGCCACCTTCAACCCATAGGCGGCATAGGCGGTCGTGTAGATCAGCGGCACATTGATGCCGCGCGGGCTCTGGCTCGAGGTGCCGTCAAAGTCTACGGTGATCTCATCGTCGCCGACGGTCATGGCCACCACCATGTCGACGGGCGATCCATAACCATCGACAACCATGGAGTTGCGATAGATGCCATTGGGCAGCGCCTTGATGCGCTCGAGTGTGGCAGAGTGGCTGCGCTCGAACACGAATTCGGCCAGCGCGTCGAGGCTATCGATGCCGAATTCATCAAACATGTCGACCAGCCGGCGGTGGCCAGTCTCGTTGCAGGCGGCGAGTGAGTAGATGTCGCCCACCACCTGGTTCGATTCGCGCACATTGGCGTGGAACAGGCGCACCAGATCGCGGTTGACCTTGCCACGCTCGGCGAACTTCATTATGGGAATGCAGATGCCTTCTTCGTAAACCTCATTGGCGTCGGGCCCGAAGCCGCGGCCGCCGACATCGACCACATGGGCGGTGCAGGCGAAATAACCCACGAGCTTGCCCTTGTAAAACGACGGGCTGACGATGGTGAGGTCGTGCAGATGCCCGGTACCAAGCCAGGGATCGTTGGTGATGTAGTCATCGCCTTCGAAGATGCTGTCCTCTCCGATCTCGCGGATGAAATGACCGACGGCCGCGGCCATGGCATTGACATGGCCGGGCGTGCCCGTCACCGCTTGGGCAATCATCCGGCCCTTGCGATCGAAGACACCGGCGGAGAGGTCACCCGATTCGCGGACACTGGTGGAAAAGGCGGTGCGGACCAGGGCAACCGCTTGTTCCTCCACGACGGCGATCAACCTGTTCCACATCACCTGCGAGCGGACGTCGCTAAGGGCCTGGGTCATGCTCTCAATTCCTCCTGGCTAAGGGTGCCTGAACGGCGCGTAACAAAAGGCAACCGTCCGACTGCATAAAGGCTTCATAGTTGCGTGTGACGATCGTGGTTGTCTCAGCCTCAACAATGGCCGCCGGGCCTGCAATGCGCTCGCCTGGGCGCATGGCGCGGCGCGCGACAATGCTAGCGCTGCCGAAGGCACCAAGATCCGGCTCGAAGATGTCTCGTCGTCCGGCGATGATAGCAGTACCCGATGGCCCGATGAATTCTGTCTTCGTTACCGGTGCGGCTGGTGAACTGGCTCGCAGCGACCAGCTGACGATCTCGATATCAAGTCCGTCGATAGCCCGGCCAAATTGCGCAACATAGGCTTCGTCAAAGCGGCGGCCGAATTCCGCCGCGCCCGAGTCGCCATAGGTCTTAATCTCCACGGCTACGGGAATCTCCCATCCCTGACCCACGTAGCGCATGTGGGCGGTGAGCTCACAATGTGGCTCCAGGTCCGAAGTGCCCGCCTTCACGAAGGACACTGCCTCGTTTGAGAGTTCGGCGATCACCTGGTTCACCCGCCCGGCGTCAAAAAGACCCAGTCGCACGTAAGCACTCCGTACCGATTCAAACGCGAAAGGCGCCTTGAGGAAGCCAATAGCGGAGCCCACACCCGCACCCGGTGGAACGATGATCTGGGTCACGCCGAGCTTCTCTCCAAGCCGCGCGGCGTGCAAGGGCGCGGCGCCTCCAAAGGCAACCATCACAAAACCTGAAAGCTCCTTGCCGTTTTCTACCGCGTGCATTCGGGCGGCATTCGACATGTTTTCGTCGACCACTTCCGAAAGGCCGAAGGCTGATGACACGGAATCAACTCCGAGCGTCGCACCGATTTTTTCAACGAGCGCAGCCTCCGAAGCCTCGATCGAAAGATGAATAGTTCCACCGGCAAAGGCATCGGCATCAATGCGGCCCAAAACCAGATCGGCGTCCGTCACCGTGGGGTCTTTCCCGCCGAGGCCGTAGCATGCGGGACCGGGCTCCGAGCCTGCGCTTTCCGGTCCCACGCGGATCTGCCGCATGCTGTCGATCCGGGCAATGGAGCCGCCGCCGGCGCCGATTTCCACCATTTCGATCACCGGGATTGAGATAGGCATGCCGCTGCCCTTCTTAAATCGATAGGTGCGCGCGACTTCGAAGGTCTTGGCCGTTTTCGGTGTTGCGTCCTCGATCAGGCAGATCTTGGCCGTGGTGCCTCCCATGTCGTAGGAGAGCACGCGATCAAGGCCGTGACGCGCGGCAATGTCAGCTGCGAAGATGGCGCCACCCGCTGGCCCCGACTCGAGGAGGCGCACCGGAAACATGATGGCGCTGTCGACGGTAATAATGCCACCTCCCGAATGCATGATGTACAGGGGTGCCATCACGCCGATTCCGCGAAGGCCATCGGTGAGCCGCGCGAGATATGAGGCCATCACCGGTTGCACGTAGGCATTGGCGCAGACCGTGTTGAAGCGTTGGAACTCACGCATCTGCGGCGAAACTTCGGACGAAATGGAGATGGGAAGCGCGGGCCGTCTGCGCCTAAGCACGTCGCGGATCTGGTGCTCATGAGCGTCGTTGGCATAGGCATGGATTAAACCAACTGCGACGCTTTCATAGTCAGCCCGGAGAATGCGATCTGCGAGCCCCTCGAGTTCCGTGACGTCGAGGTGCTTCAGCACGCGGCCCGAGGCATCTATGCGCTCGTCGATGACATAACGGTGTTCCCGCGCGATCAATGGCGGCGGCAAGACAATATTGAGGTCGTAAAGCTCGAACCGGTTCTCGGTTCGCATCTCGACGACATCCCGGAATCCCTTGGTTGTAATGAAGGCCGTGCGGGCACCACGCTTTTCGATCAGTGCATTGGTGGCCAGCGTGGTACCGTGGATCACGCTGTCGATGGCATCTGTTGAAATGCCAGCTTCACGCGCGACTTGGGCGATACCTTCGATGATCGCCTGTTCGGGAGCGGCATGGGTCGTCAGAAGCTTCGTGGAATGGATCTCAGAACCCAGCTCCAGAACGATGTCGGTGAAAGTACCGCCGATGTCCGCACCAATTCTCGCCGTCTTGCCGTGATGGGTCATGGCGTTTTACTCCGCATTCCGCCGGTGGTCTCGGGTTGGCCTGCCTGGTTGAATTGTATGATGACATATGACATGTTGGCGAAATGGGTCAAGGACAAGTCGCTTTTACCAGGCAGATAAGCAAGAACAGCGCCTACAGACGACCCGGAGAACAGCGGAGGACGAAGCGTAATGAGTCATTTCAATCGCGTTCTGATCACAGGCGCTGCCGGCGCCATCGGCAGGCAGTTGCGTTTGTCAGGTGAGCGCCTGGCACGTCATGTCCGCCTGACGGACCGCGCGGCGTCGGAGAACCTTGGACCTCGTGAAGAAGATCGGCCTTGCGATCTGGACGATATGGCGTCGGTCATGGCCGCTGTCGAAGGCTGCGATGCCATCGTCCATATGGGCGCCAAGTCAACGGAGGGCGGATGGAACGACGTGCTCCACTCGAACATCATCGGGACATACAATATCTACGAAGCTGCCCGCCGACATGGCGTCAGGCGCGTCGTCTATGCAAGCTCCATTCACGCGGTCGGATACTACGAGCGGACCCACACCATCGACACGAAAGTCCCGACGCGCCCCGACAGCCTCTACGGCGTGTCCAAGACCTTCGGTGAAAATCTGGCAAGCTTCTACTTCGACAAGTTCGGCATCGAGAGTGTCTGTCTCAGGATTGGCACGAGCATACCGGAGCCCCAGGATCGCCGGCATCTCATCACCTGGATCAGCTATGGTGACTTGCGCCGGCTGGTCGAATGCTGCCTGGAGGCGCCGCGTGTCGGCTTCTTGATATCCTACGCCATTTCGGACAACAGTCAGGCCTTTTGGGACAACAGGGCGGCCTCGATTCTCGGCTATCGTGCCAAGGACAGTGCCGACGACTTCAAGGAAAAGGTCTTTGACGAGACCGAACAGGGCGATCCCAATGATCCAGCGGTCAAGTTCCAGGGCGGTGTTTTTTGCAGATGGGGACATCCCGATGATGAGGCGAAGCCCTGAGTTGGGCTGCAACCCAATATCGGTGGCTCAACCAGGCCTGTTTCCACCCGCGCCGACTGCGCGCGGATCGCGATAGAAGGTTCCCCGGTTGATGACCGGCTCCAGAATACCGGCCTCGTACTCATCGGCGGCATCCATCGGCCCGGCAGGGTTGCGGCGGTCGACAGGATAGCCGAGTATCTCCAGCACCTCCGGCGCCATCACATAGGCACCGCTGGTGAGCAAAGCCAGCGTTTCGAATGCGACAGGGTGACCTGCACCGACGCCCTTTACCGTGTTCCAGTCCAAGTGTGTCGGGAGCACGTCGAGCGCCTGCTGAACCTCGTCTCGGGTCAGGCCGCTCGCGACAAAGGCGAGTTCCAGCAGCGCCGTGTAGGAATTGAGTTGTCGCGGTGCTGGCAGCTTGTCTGTCGCCGGCATCAGGATATCGGCGAGATCGACGAGGCGTACAATTTGATCTGCGCTGAGGTTCGGTTTGCTCATGAGGCCACCTGCATGTCTCGTGCCGTATCGGCGATATGTTCCGCCGTCCGGAGCGCCAACGCCGTGATGCTTGATGTTGGGTTTACCGCGCCACCCGTCACCATGACGCTGCCGTCGACAATGAAGAGATTTGGAACGTCGTGCGCCCGACCGAAGCGGTCCACCACGGAGGTACGGGGATCATTGCCCATCCGCGCCGTGCCCAGCAGGTGGCCGGGCTGTTCGCGCCACAGGGGCGTTTGCGAAATGAAACGTGCGCCGGCCGTTTCATGCATCTCCACCATCCGTTCTAGCGAATAGGCAAGACTCTTCCGCGTATTTTCGCTCAAGCGGTATGTCACCTTTGGTGCGGGAATGCCGTTCCCATCCTTCAGGTCCGGGTCGAGAGTCACGGCATTTGTTTCCTCGGGTAGGTCCTCGATGTTGGCAGAATAGGCCAGGGCGCGGCCGCCGCGGGAAATGATCTCCTGGCCTGCCTTGCCCCAGCACCTTGAAAAATCAAGTGTGCCAAAGCTCTGCAACAGCCTGAGTATTCCCGGCACTGGCATGAGATTGATCTTCGAGCCGCGGTAAAATCCGCGGCGCTGGTCGGTCTCGTAGAACTGGAGCGAGTAGAGCAGTTGTCCGGCTGGCCCTGTCCAGCTTTCGATGGGTTCATCATACAATCCGATGGTCTCGCTGTTCGGATGGAGCATCAGATTCTTGCCGACCAGGCCCGATGAATTGGCCAGCCCGTCGGGAAAACGGGGGGACGCCGAAAGCAGCAGGAGACGCGGTGTGCCGACGCCGTTGGCGGCGACAACGACGGCTTTGGCGCCTTGTCGGGTTTCGCGCCCGTTCCGGTCGATCCACACTGCGCCATTTGCGCGGCCGGCCCTGTCGGTGGTGATCATGCGTACGCGGGCGCCCGTGATCAACTTGGCGCCAGATGAGATCGCATGGGGCCAGTAGCCGATGTCGAAGGATGCCTTGGCGCCCGCCGGACATCCGGTCTCGCAAACTCCCCAACGCTGGCATTTTGCCAGGTGCTTGTGGTTCGCCGTAGGGATGGCCTGCGAACCAGGCCACCAATGCCAGCCGAGCTTGTTGAGAGCCGCCGCCGCCAACATGCCGCCCTTGCCCAGCGGATGGGGCGGCATGTCATATTCGATGTGGGGATAGGCGGGATCTCCACTTAGGCCGGCAACACCCAGGAACTTGTCGACGCGATTGTAATATGGTTCAAGCTCCCAGTAATCGATGGGCCAGTCGTCGCATATGCCGTCGAGGCTGCGCACACGAAAGTCCGATGGCTGCAGGCGCATCCACTGTGCGCCGAACAGGACACTCGATCCACCGACCGCCGAGAACATGATTGGAACGATTGCCGAGTCATTGACATTGAGCGGATAGTCTTCGGGCCGCCCGCGGACGTTCTGGTTCCAACTCCATTTCCGGTGGAGAAGTAGCTCGAATTCCCGTCGGTTGCTCGGGAACTCCGTCGCACTGACCCAGTCTCCCTGCTCAAGGCACACGACCTTGAAACCCCGCCCGGCCAAGGTATGCGCCGTCACCGCACCTGACGGACCCGCGCCGATGATGAGAACGTCAGTGTCGCACTGTTTATCACTCATACCTGCGGTCCTTCGGCTTCAGCAGTGGCGAGACCGCCGACTTGCTCGGATTGCCTTCATCGAGATCAAAACATATGATGTCATATGACCATCTCCCGGAATTGGCAAGATGACGAATTGGAAAACCAATGGCCTGCCACAGATTGGTTCAGTGTCAGTGGTTTCAGACTCGATCGTGTTGAAGTGAATTGAATTGCAATTCCCGTGGTAATAGTTCTTCTCCCGGTCGGCAGCGCCCACGCGCGGTTGCCAACCTTTGCTTTGCAGAAGGGAATTCGACTCAGCCCCAAAATTGCCTGGAGGGCCCTATTGCAGTGGGACGATGTTCGCGGTGCTCAGTTTTGTCATTGTTGCGTGCCGCGAGTGCTGACGTCAAACATGAAATTGATGGAAGGCAACGTGAATCGCGTGTAGAAGACTCCTCGTGTAAGTATATATTCCTGAAAACATGGTAAGGTACTTGGTTGAAGCATAAAGGAAAAATTTTCGCCGTTGCGCCCATGATGGACTGGACAGATCGGCACTGCCGTATGTTCCACCGCCAGCTGACGCGGTGCGCATTGCTATATACGGAAATGGTGACGGCACTCGCGATACGCCACGGAGATCGCCAGAGGTTGCTGGGATTCGAGCCAGACGAAGGCCCCGTGGCCTTGCAGATCGGCGGAAGTGATCCAACGCTTTTGGCCGATGCCGCAAAATGGGGAGAAGACTTCGGCTATTGCGAAATCAACCTCAATGTCGGTTGTCCGTCGGACAGGGTGCAGGAGGGCCGCTTCGGCGCTTGCCTCATGGCCGAACCCACGCTGGTCCGGGATTGCGTGGGTGCCATGCAGTCGGCGGTCGGCATTCCGGTGACGGTGAAGTGCCGCATTGGCATAGACGAACAGGACGATGACCGCGATTTCGAGACATTCATAACCACGGTTGCGCAGTCGGGGTGTTCCCAGTTCATCGTCCATGCCCGCAAGGCCTGGCTGAACGGGCTGTCACCGAAGGAGAACCGCGAGATTCCCCCGTTGAACTATGGCCGTGTTTATCGCTTGAAGGCTGCTCACCCGGAACTCACCATCATGATCAACGGGGGCATAGAGGATCTCGATCAGGCCGAAAACCATCTTGCGCATGTGGACGGCGTGATGGTCGGCCGTTCCGCATACCACTTGCCTTGGCTTCTGCATGACGTTGATCGCCGCATCTACGGTGTCCCGCGGCCCGCAATGACGGCCCGCGACGTTGTCGAAGCCTACAAGCCTCATATGGCACGCGAACTGGCGCGGGGAATATGGCTGCAGAGAATGACCCGCCACATGCTCGGTCTGTTCCATGGCGTACCGGGCGGCCGCCATTGGCGCCGCATCCTGTCGGAGGAGGCGGTGAAGCCGGGTGCGGGAACCGATGTCGTGGACAAGGCCTTGTCGGCTGTCATTGCCATGAAGGCCAATTGTCCGGTTGCAGCGGAATAGGGGTTGCGCGGAGGGGTTAAGGAAGTGTTAAACTAAAGCCCAACTTGCCGGGGTGGAACATGCGGATCCTGAGAATACTGTTGCTTGCAGTTGCGTTCTGTGGCTTGGGCAGCCTCGCGGGTGCCCAGGCGCAAACGCGCGAGGCCGATCCTTGTGTGAGTGACGCCGCTTCCGAGGGGTTTGGCGCTGCCACCACGGGTTGTCTTCGTCAGTTGATTGGCAGGCAGCTGCTGGTCAACAGCATTTCCACCATTCCCCGGATTGTGGCGCAAAGCTTGGGTATTGGGCCGGACGAGGTCGAACCGGCGGGGCTCGGCAACCTGACGCCGGCAGAATACCAGGATCGTCTCGCGGGCGGTTCTTCGATCATTATATCGCCAGTATCGGATTCCGCCGCCGTCGCAGTGCCTCAGCCCCAATGGAATGCCTGGATCGACGGCAAATATACGTGGAACGATGCGTCGCCGGGCAATCTCGATCTCGACGGACCCCTGTTCAACGGCTTGGCGGGGATCGATTACAAGATCAATAGCCGGTTCACAGTGGGATTGATGGGCTCCTATGAGAGTTCGAACCTCGACGGCATTCTCACGGATCTGAGAAGCCGCGGATGGGGTGGCGGTCCCTATCTCGGCCTGATCCTGACCGACAATATCGTGTTCTCGGCAAGCCTCATCGGATCCCGCATCGATTCGTCCCAGGCCGGAGGCTTCTTCGATTTCGAGTCGAAGCGCCTGCAGGCTGCGGCCTCGCTCAACGGCTATTGGTACAAGGATACCTGGCGATTCACCCCGGGATTGAGCCTGTCGTGGTCCAAGGAATGGATCGAGGAAACGAGCGGCTTCTTCCTCCCCGATCAGACGCTCGAGACGGCCATGCTCACCCCGACGGTACAGATCGGCAATACGCTGCGCTTGTCCGACACCTCGACCGTCGAACCCTGGGCCGGCGCAGCGCTCGATTTCGTATTCGTCAACGAAACCAAGACGTCCGGCGTCGGATCCGTCGACGATCCCTACGCGGATCTCCGTTTGCAGGCAGGTTTCAACTTCAATTTCGGCACCAACGCACAGTTGGCGATCATCGGTGAACTCGGCGGCCTGATTCAGGATAGTGTCGATACCTATGCGGGCGAGATAAGCTTCGCCATGCAGTTCTGATCAATCGGCCTGCCGGAACCTGCCCGCGCGGCCGCCCCGGCGGCGCTTGCGCAATGTGAGCGTTGCCATCCTCTCGGGGAGGACTTCCATGACATCATGCCGCTGGGCGGGCGACATGCCGATCCAGTTGCCAATCTCGCCCCGCGTCCGGCCACAACCGATGCAGAATCCGGTTTCCGGGTCGACCACACAGATCTTGACGCAAGGTGTTTCGATGATCGGCAGAGAGTTGGCGTTCATGTCTTCAAGGATAGGGTTGCTGTCGCGTCGCGACGTCCCGAAACCGCCGCTTGGTGGATGAAAAGCGTCTAATCCTTCAGACGCAGTACGCCGTCTTCTACCCGGAAGCTGCTGAGCTTCCCAAGGAAGGACATCCCCAGCAGGGTGCCGCGCAGGGCGCCTTCCGGCAGCACAAGTCCTTCGACATTCTCAACCTTCACGCCATCGATCACGATCCTGTCGATCGTTACCCTGGCGGCCTGGGCTATGCCGTTGGCGGTGGACACGGGCACGTCGAAACTGAGCGTCCCTGGCCGGAGCCCCACGCCTCTCGCGTCCTCAAAGCTGAGCGCCACGACCGTCGCTCCTGTATCGACAAGCACCGCGACATCATATCCGTTGATGGACGCGTGGGTGACGAAATGGCCCTGTGCGTTGGCCTGCAGTTCGGTGATCGCCATGAGCTGATAGCCGGAGGCCTGGCCGGCCGAAGCCATGACGCAAAGCCCCGTCATTGCCACGGCAATCGTCGTGGCGACACGTCTCTTCATTGCTACCTCCCGAATGCAGCCGGACACGCATCGACAATCCCGCCAACGCACTGAAGGGCAGGTGAAGGCGGCGATCACAATCAGGAAGATGGTAAGGAAACGGTTGCCGCGTAGACGATCAGCATTGCAAGTTCGGTCATGACCTGCGCCGTACCGCAGACATCGCCGGTTTGGCCGCCGATCTTGCGCATGGCCAGTGCCCGCACCATCGCCAGCGAAACGCCAGCTGCGATCAAGGCGACCGCACCCGCAGCCGGAGCAAGGACCAGGCCGCCCCCCAGACCAGCGCCAAGGCCACCGACGCCAAGGGCAAAGAGCGTCGTGTTCCGGCTGGGTCTGCCGGCCAGCACCGACAGGCCATCATGACGGGCTGGCCGCGTGGCCCACAACAGATCGACCATCAGCGATCGGGAGAAGGCGGCAGCACCTGCGATGAGGATCAAGATATGCAGCGGTGGAAGCTCCAGCAGGGTCATCAGCAACGATGCCCTTGCCATCAGGACCAGGCCAAGGGCCAACGCACCATAGGTTCCGATCCGGCTGTCGCGCATGATGTCGAGACGCTGCTCACGGCTATTGCCCCCACCAAAACCATCGGCGACATCCGATATTCCATCTTCGTGCAGAGCACCGGTTATGATCGCGCCGACGGCAATGGCAAAACTTGCCGAGAACAATTCCGGCAGTCCCGCGTATTTGGCAAGGATCAGCGCGCCGCCGGTGAACAGTCCGATCACGGCGCCAGCCAGTGGAAACATCCCCATGGCCCGGGCTAAAGGCGGTGGGTCCAGGGTCCGGACAAAAGGAACAGGCAGGCGCGACAGGAAGCGCAAGGCCACGAGAAATTCCGCAAATGGCCGAATTCGGTAAGGGATTTCGCCTGGAGACTGGAAATCGTCGCTCATGTTGCGTTGCCAGACCGAATCCTGTGATGACGTGCGTCGCTTGATAGGAGTCTTGCCTCAAAATGACAAATGCCGCCACTGCATTGCCCTTCGATGATATTCGCAACCTGATGAGCGAACTTCCGGGCCCCGACCAGGAGGCCATTTCCCGTTGCCGCGCCCATGAAGCCGTTCTCACCAAGCCGCCCGGTGCCCTCGGGAAACTGGAGCAGATCAGCGAATGGCTGACGGCCTGGCAGGGGCACTATCCGCCCCGCGTCGATCGGCCGATCGTGGCTGTCTTTGCCGGCAATCACGGGGTCGTGGCACAGGGGGTGACTGCCTACCCGCAAGACGTGACGGCGCAAATGGTGGCGAATTTTCAGTCGGGCGGTGCCGCTGTCAATCAGATCTGCGAGACCTTTGGACTTGGTCTCAAGGTCTTTGAACTGGCGCTCTCCGTTCCCACGCGCGACATCACGGCCGATGCCGCGCTCGATGAGGCCGATTGCGCGGCAACCATGGCCTACGGCATGGAAGCGATTGCCGAGGGCTGCGATCTTCTTTGCATTGGTGAAATGGGAATCGGCAATACAACCATCGCGGCAGCGATCTGCCATGGTCTCTATGGGGGGGCGGCGGAAGACTGGGTGGGGCCTGGAACCGGCGTCGATTCGGCCGGGGTGGCCCGCAAGGCCGATGCCGTCCGCCGCGCGGTGGCGCGTCATCGCGACCATCTGCAGGATCCTCTCGAAGTCCTCCGTCGCCTCGGTGGCCGCGAACTGGCGGCCATGACGGGAGCCGTTCTGGCGGCAAGGCTGCAAAACGTGCCGGTGTTGCTCGATGGCTATGTGGCGTCTGCCGCTGCTGCCGTTCTGCACGCGATGCGGCCCGATGCACTTGACCACTGCATGGCCGGCCACTGTTCGGCCGAGCCGGCCCACCGCAAACTGCTCGAAAGACTGGGCAAGACGCCGCTTCTTGATCTCGGCATGCGGCTTGGCGAGGGCTCGGGTGCTGCTCTGGCGGCCGGCATCGTCCAGGCCGCCGTCAATCTCCATACCGGCATGGCCACTTTCGAAAGCGCAGGCGTCAGCGGAAAGGAGACCTGAACCCGGTCCACCTCGAGCTAACCGGCCAAGGCGTTCGCGTCCGGCGCCAACATGCCACCGATCTGACCTGCATCGACGGGCCGCGAGAACAGGAAGCCCTGGAACTGGCTGCAGCCGGCGAGGCGCAGGACCGACACCTGGTTCTCGTCCTCAATTCCTTCCGCCACGACGATGAGACCCAGGGCGTCGGCCATGGCAATCGTGCCTTGCACCAGCCGCAGGGCCGCGGGTTGCCGCAGGATATCTGAGACCATCGACCGGTCGAGCTTCAGCTTGTCGAACTTGAAGCGCCGCAAGTGACCGATGCTCGAGAAGCCGGTGCCGAAATCATCGAGTGCCACCCCCACCCTCATGTCATGGAGGCGATTGATCACCGAATTGGCGCGTTCAGCGCTGTCGATGATGAATCCCTCGGTCACTTCGACCTCCAGCCTGCTGGGCTCCAGCCCGGTCTTCATCAGGACCTTCTCGACCAACTCTGCGAAGCCGGGGTTCATGAATTGTATGGGCGACACGTTGACCGCAACGAATATGCTGTCCCATTGCGCTGCCTGTCGGCAGGCCTCGGTCAGCACGAAATATCCCAGATCCTCGATCAGGCCAAATTCCTCCGCAACCGGAATGAACTTGTCGGGCGTGTAATGGACCCGTGCGTCCTTGGGCCAGCGAACCAGGGCTTCGACACCCAGGATCCGGCGCGAGCGCGCATCTACGATTGGCTGGTAGACCACAGTGAGCGCCCGCCGGTCGATGTGCTGGCGCAGATCCCTGGCGATGGAACGATTTTCGTCGCGTTTGAAGTCCAGCGATTTCTCATAGACGTGGAGCCGGTTGCGGCCCGCCGTCTTGGCCGCATACATGGCGACGTCTGCCCGCCGGATGATCTCTTCCACATCGGCGTCGCCGTCACCCATATCGACGATGCCAACGCTGACCGAAACCGATGCGACACGGCCCTCGAAGTGCATCGGTTCGCTCAGGAACGCGATCATGTTCCTTGCGAGATTGCGCGATCTGAGTTCGCTGTCAGGCCCGATGAACAGGATCGCGAACTCATCGCCCCCGAGGCGCGCGACGAGATGGGCATCTTGCGCGAGATGCGCAAAGCCGCCTGCGGCCGACTTCAGAAGCAGGTCGCCGATTTCGTGGCCATAGGAATCATTGACCTCCTTGAAGCCATCCAGATCAGCATAGACGACGGAGAGCCCGGTTCCCTTGCTCCGCGCTTCCGCCAGGCATTCGGTGAGGACCGCCATCAGCTGCCTGCGGTTCGCAAGGCCGGTAAGATCGTCACGCATCGATGCCGAAATCGCCTCGGCCTGACTCCGGTGGGCATCCCGGAACCCCTTCCAGCTCGTGTGGATCAAGATGCCGATCACGAACAGGAACATGGTCAGGATGATATTGACCAGATTGCCGAACTTCGATTTCACCACCTTGCCGGGACTGCGATCAGACCATGCAAGTGTGGCAATGCGCACGCCTGACGGCGATATCAGAGAGATGGACTGGCTGCTTTCTGCTGTGCCATCGGTGATGTGCATGTCGTCGAGCACAAAGCGCTGCGACAGGCCGGTCAGTACGTCTCTGTCCACGACCTTGGTCATCACCAACCGGTTTCCTGGTCCCGGCGCCATCTCGCTCGTCGCGGGCACGATGGTTCCGGCGACGACCGCGTGGATGGCCTGACCGATCTTGACGAGACCGGAGGCCTTGTCAAAGGTGACACCGTCATTCGGCAGGTTGTCGAGCAACGACTTGATGTCGCTGCCCATGACCTTCACAACGTCTTCCGAAGTCCTGTGGCCGTCTCTTGCGGCGTAGAGCGTGTGTCCGGCAGGATCGACCACATAAATGGCGTTGTAGGAGTCACCCGCTGTCGTAACCCCCCATGTGTTGTCCAGCCATCTGGTCGATAGAACTGCGCGGGTATTGTTGGTGGCCTCATCCCAGACGGCATTGTCTTGCACGACCGTCTCGAGGTTCTCCTTCAGCAAACTGATGGCGGACGACGCCGAACGTTTCGCATAGGCAGCATCAAGTCGATTTGCTTCATCGAAGATCCCGTCGACGATGTAGATCAGCAGGATCCAGATTCCGGCGGCTGAAACCAGGCTCGGCACGAGGATTCTGAAGGCAAACTCGGTGAAAAGCGATCGTCTCGTCGGCATCTTGATTCCCATTACGCGCCCTCTAGCCTAGCTGGAAATCGTTAACATCGACCCGCCTCGCGTGACGCTCGAATGCAGTAGTACAAATGCCGTTAACCGGTTATTGCGATGAGCTTGCGCTGGCTTTCCGACGCAATTGTTGGCGCTGCGAGAACTTCGCCCCGGGGACCATCCAGAACCCTTCCCGGCGGGAATGTCACGGTGACTTCCGTTCCCTCGCCGACGGTGCTCCCGATGGAGAGTGTGCCGCCATGGACCTGCATCAGCCCCTTGACGATTGGTAATCCGAGACCGGCCCCGTCGATCGCCTTCTTGGCCGCAAAGCTTCCGCGTGAAAAGGCGCCAAGAGTCGCTTCGATTTCATGGGCCGGAATGCCGGGCCCATTGTCCTTGATGCTGATGGCCAGACCGCCCTTTGCGTCGCGCTGGGCAGCAATATGGATCAGTCCACCGGCAGGTGTGAATTTGATCGCATTCGACAGAAGGTTGATAAGGATCTGGTTGACCGCTCGGCGATCCGCCATGAGCTTGGGAAGCGTGTCCGACACCTCGACCCGGACATCGATCTTCTTCTCCGATGCACGCATCAAGAGGAGATGGTTCACTTCCTCCACGGCCACCAGGACGCTCAGGGGCTCCTCCTGCAGATCACGGCGGCCCGCCTCGATGCGGGAAAGGTCGAGAATATCGTTGATTAGCGCCAGGAGATAATGACCAGAGTGGTGGATGTCGTCTGCATAATGCTTGTAAGCCGGCACCGCCAGGGGCCCGAACATCTCGCGCTTCAGGATTTCGGAAAACCCCATGATGGCGTTGAGGGGTGTCCGCAACTCATGGCTCATCGTTGCCAAGAAGGAGGATTTAGCGAGATTGGCGGCCTCGGCGCGCTTCTTCTCTTCTTCGGCCTTGGCCTTCTCGCGCTTGAGATCGGCGATAAGAATGTCCTTTTGGGCCTTAAAAATCAGCATGTCTCGCGCCGTATCCTGGAGATTGCGCGCTACCAGCAAGAGGAAGGCCTCGAGAGCCACGATGGTGCCACCCAGGGCCAGATAGACTGGTTCCGCCTCCCAGACACAGCGCATGGCGACACCGACGGTCAGAACGCCTGTTCCGGCGATGAGGACCGGCATGAAACTGTTGACGATCAGCAGCCTGACGGCGATTACCACCATCACCGATGCGATCAGATAGATCTGCTGCATCGGACCGGCCTCGTTCCAGAACAGGAACAACGGCAGGAACCAGCACACGCCTGTCAGCAGTTCGGACGCCGACAACAGTCCGATCCAGTCACCTTGTTCGTCCTTGCTGCGACTGCGATTGAAATAGGTCTTGCACAGATAGGTCTGGATGCCCTGGCAGGCAAACGCGGCGACAAGCCAGCCTGCCGCGACCCCAAGGCTCGTCCACTGCAATGATGTGATGGCCAGCAGAAGAGCGAGGATCGGCATCGCCGGTGTCACCCGGATCTGGTTCTTGAGGAATTGAACCAGCAATTCCCGTTGCCATTCGATTGGCTCCTGATTGGGCATGTCCCCGTTGGCCGGAGTTTCCTCCGGGCTCTTTTCGTCGAGAAACTCGTAGCGCCGAACCAGCGGGTCTTTCGCTTTCGTCTCACTCATGGCATGTCCCCGGCATCCAGGTGTTGAGATGCATAAATTGCATCCTATCTAAAGTTCCCTAATCTGATGTTGGAGCAGCGCATAAAATTTGAATGATGGTGAACCGATGACCGCGCTGGACCGGCTAGGACGCAGTATCAGGGCCTGTCGGCTCTGCAGGGATTTTCCCGCCGGCAAGCCTTTGCCACATGAGCCCCGGCCGGTGTTGCAGGAAAGCGCCACGGCGCGGGTCCTGATTGCCGGCCAGGCGCCGGGAACGCGGGTCCACAGTTCCGGACAGCCTTTCACCGATCCTTCCGGTGACCGTCTGCGGCGGTGGCTGGGGTTGAGCGCGGAACAATTCTATGACCGGCGCTGCCTCGCCATTCTGCCGATGGGCTTCTGTTTCCCTGGATTGACGGGGAAGGGTGCCGATCTGCCGCCACGTCCGGAATGTGCAAAGACCTGGCGTGCCGAGATGATGGCGGCCATGCCGCAGATCGAACTTGTCATCTGTCTTGGCGGCCATGCCATGCGCTGGCACATGGCCGACCTTTACAATGGCAGTGTCGACGATGCCGTGAAGCGCTGGCGAGAGGGCCTGGAGAGATCGCCGGCAGTGCTGGCCCTGCCACATCCGTCCTGGCGCAACAATGCGTGGCTTCAGCGAAATCCCTGGTTCGACGAAGAACTCCTTCCCGAACTGCGACGCCGGGTGCACGACAAGATCCAATGAACCTTGCCGCCGGCCCAGGCAGCGGCTAATCGGCTGCTAACGAAAAGGTAGAATATCATGGCCAATTTGACCAGCAACGATGTGCTCGATGTCTTGAAGCGGATTGCAGCACCGGATGGCCGCGGCAATCTGGTGTCCGCCGGCCTCGTGTCCGAAATCGCCATAACTGATGGTACCGTGATGTTCGCCCTCGAAACCGACCCGCGGCACGTCAAGACCATGGAGGTCCTGCGTGGCGCGGTCGAAAAGGCGGTGCTGGCAATTCCCGGTGTCTCGCGCGCCGTCATCGCGCTGACATCCGAACGCGCGCAGCCACGCGAGCCCGGCCCCAAGGCCCAGGCTGCGGCGCGCAGCATCGCCGTTCCGGGCATCCGTCACATCGTGGCTGTCGCGTCCGGCAAGGGCGGCGTGGGGAAATCCACCACGGCGATCAACATCGCGCTGGGACTGAAGGCTCTCGGACTGCGGGTCGCTGTTCTCGACGCCGATGTCTACGGGCCTTCGATGCCCAAGCTCTTCGGGCTCACCGGCAAGCCGAAGGCCGCCGACACCGAAGGCAAACGTATGATGCCGATGTCGCGCTTCGGCATCGAACTGATGTCGATCGGCTTCCTGGTTGCGGAGGACACCCCGATGATCTGGCGCGGTCCCATGGTCATGTCGGCCTTGACACAGCTCCTGCGCGAGACGGCCTGGAGCGGGACAGACGTGATGATCGTCGACATGCCGCCCGGAACCGGCGATGCCCAGCTTACCCTCGCTCAGCAGACACCGCTGTCCGGCGCGGTGATCGTGTCGACACCCCAGGATCTCGCCTTGATCGACGCCCGCAAGGGACTGAACATGTTTCGGAAGGTCAATGTGCCGGTAATTGGTATCGTCGAGAACATGAGCTATTTCGTCTGCGACAAGTGTGGCGAGCGCCACGAGATCTTTGGCCACGGCGGAGCGAGGGACGAGGCTCAAAGGCTTGGCGTAGCCTTCCTCGGCGAGGTGCCGCTGGACAAGGACGTGAGGCTGCGGTCGGACAAGGGTGAGCCGGTCACAGCCACCTGTCCCGAAAGCCTCCATGCCAAGATCTATCGGGAGATCGCGCGACAGGTCTGGGAAGCGGTTGAAAAGGGTAATCTCGCCCGTCCGGCGCCGCGTATCGTCCTAGATAGCTAACGCCTTCCAATTCTTGGCAATTGGTGAAATATTAACCATGATTGCCGTTCACTGGGCCAGAATGCGCTCAATCGAATCATGGCCTCCCGGGAGAACGTTATGTCGAAGCTGATGTGGATTGCCGGAATCCTGCTGATGGCTGTGGGGATCGCCCTCGGGCTGATGATCTTCTTCTCACCGGCCTCGATCGTCGCCTGGGGTATTGTTCCTGACACGGCCGCGCTCCTGATTGTCGGTGGAGTGCTGTCATTGGGGATCGGCGGCGTGGTCAATGCCATTGAAAACCTCAATCTGCGCGCGCCGGCCGTCTCGGGCTATGGCCAGACTGCGCCCCCGCCCGACGCCCCCCCGCCGGACTCCGCATTTGGCCAGCGTTCCATGGAAGGTGCCGTGACCGCCGCCGCAACGGCCGCAGTGGCTGTCGAGACCGTGTCCCCCGAGGTCAAGCAGACAATCGAGGCCATCGAGGATGCCAAGCAGAGCCTCAATCAGGCCTTTGCCGAACCGCCGGTCCAGGAAGACGTGGCGACCGCGACGGAGTCAGCGGCCGAGGCCCCTGCCGCCGAACAGCCGGCAGAACCTGAAGCTGACGTTGTTCAGGAGGAAGAGCCGGTTGAAGCCATGGAGGCCGAAGAAGCCATCGATGACGGCCAGCTCTATGTCGTGGAGGAGCGGACCATTCGCAACCGTCCTGCCCGTATCCTGTCCGACGGCACTGTCGAAGCCGAAACCGACGAGGGTTGGATGCGGTTCGAGAATCTCGAGCACCTGGACGAGTATCTGGAAGCAATGGCGTCGGCCAGCCGGGGTTGATCGAGGCCGTTGTCGCCGGTCAGATGGTTCGGACCTTAGCCCTTCTCGCGCGGCATGAGGTCGTAGGGATGCTTCCAGCCCGGAAGGGACTGAATCCGGTCCAGCCACTTCAGGATATTGTGATAGGGCTCCAGCGGCACCGTCAGCTCTTCACCATAGTAGAGATAGCCACACATTGAGAAATCAGCGATGGTCGGACGCTTTCCGATGACGAAATGATTTTCGGCAAGGTGGCCATCGACAATCTTTAGAGCGTTGACTGACCTCGCCCGCAGGAACTCGGTCACCGGCGTTTCCCCGGTCTTGGCGAAATTTATGAGGAACCGCAATGTTGCCAGGCTGGCCGTGAACTTGTGATTGTCGAAAAGAACCCAGCGCCAGATTTCGCGCCGCTCATCGTCACTCTTCGCTCCGAATTTTCTTGTCGTTTCAGCGAGATAGTCAAGTATCACACCGGATTGGCTGAGCTTGATGGAGCCATGCTCCAGGACTGGCGCCTCGCCCATCTCGTTGACCGAGGAGCGAAACTCCGGCGTCCTTGTCGCGCCATGGAAGAAGTCGAGCCACACCGGCTGCCAGTCTAGCCTACACAGCTCCAGCATGAGAGCCGCCTTGTAGGAGTTCCCGGACTCGCCAAAACAATAAAGCCTGAACGTTGTCATCCTAGACCTCTAGCCCCTGTCTAAGTTGCATCAAATCAAATTACTCTCTTTTGACGGTTATTGCATGACCCATTCGGGCCAATATGGGCGAAATCGGTCTTTCGCCAGAATTGCGCCAATCCCCGGGATCATCGCACGTCGAGAACGCTGGTACGGGCCCGCCTGACGACTTCGGTGGCCGTCGAACCGCGGATGAGCCTCTGCAGCCGCGATCTCCCTTCGTCGGTCACCACGATTACCTTGTGCAACGAGCCCGATTCAACGATTTCTTCGGCGGGGTCGCCGACAGCGATGCGGGTTTCGGCAACTGCAATCTTCATGGCCCGCAGCAATGCCTTGGCATTGGCGACGGCCTCCGAAGCCGCGCCGCGCCCAGCCTCCGAATCTGCGACCGAAAACAGGGTGATCGGTTCGCCCGTCACCTGGGCCAGGACGGCCGATCGCCTCACTGCCTGCATCGAACGAGAAGAACCGTCGGTACAGATGAAGTAGCCGCTCTTCTTCAAGCTTTGACGTGCGACCAGCACTGAACAGGGGGCCATGGTCGTCACCGTCTGCACGATCCCGGAATCGAAGAATGCCTTGAACTCGCCGCGCCATCGCGATGGCTCTCCCAGGATGATGAGGTTGTAGGGTCCGAGTTCGTATTGATCGAGAATGCCGTTGGCCACATCGGGCGCGGTCTTCAGCTTGACCACGACCGAACGCCCCTCCGGGCTACGGTACTCCGTCTTGTTGTCGCCGGCCGCATCGCCCCAGGCGTCATGATGCTCGGATTCCTGAGGCCAGCTGGACACATCGATCCCTTCTTCCTTCAGGATCTCCAGGGCCCGGCGCAAGTGCCGAACTCCCGGCAGCTCGAACCCGGCATCCATCATGTTCTGACGGGCGAGCCGGACCTGCAAGCCTCCAGAATGCAAGCCCTGGTCGATCTGTCTGACCAGCAGGATGATGAGATCACAGTTGTTCTGAACCGTGAAACGGGCACCGAAACGCACCGTGACGAAGGATTCTTCCGTGCCATCAATACAGGCCAGAACCCGGAACCGGTTGCGCCGCTGGCTTCTCAGGTTCTGCAGCGTCTTGCGGACGGCGGCTTCCTGGCGGTCGGAGAGGGTCGTGCGCTTGAACAGGGCCATGGCGCCTACCTTACGACGGGCCCAGCAGCAATGGCCAGTAAAGGGATGAGGTGAGCAACAGGACCACGAAGGATATCAGCATCATGCGAATGCCGATCTTGAAGAAATCCGCGCCCCTGAGATAGCCGGACGCGAATATGATCGTGAAGGCAGGCTGCGCTGCGGGAGTCAGATAACCGAAGGCCGAGGAAATCGCCGTGACGAACCCGGCGCTGATCGGGTCTTCGCCGGCCGCGACTGCCGTCTTCAAGACGACAGGCGCCAGAACGGCCACCGCAGCACCGGCCGTCATGGTGTTCGACACCCCAATTGTCAACAGCGAAATCGCGGCGTTGAATCCGAGGCCGCTTCCGATCGCCAGGCTGTTCATCACATGAAAGACGCTGGCGGCCACCCACTCGGCCGCACCGGTGGCCTTCATCTCGACACCCAGCGAAATTGCAGCGGCGTAGAGCAGGACGACGCCCCAGTTCACGCCCCCATTGATGTCCTCCCAGCGCACCAGGCCGAACACCAGAAATGCTGCGGCCCCTCCGATGGCTATGATTCCGAGTCCCAGTTGGGAGGATAGGGCAACCCAGGCGAGGATCGTGCAGAGGAAGATCAGGATGGTCAGCCATTCCGAACCGCGCGTCGGCCCCTGCATCGAGACCTGCGTTCTGAGCCGGCTGATTGAGCGCGACATGTCCGTGACTTCGGGACGAAAGGTGAAGATCAGTAGGGCCGCGACGATCGGCAGCCGCAACAAGAACATCGGAAAGGCATAGATGATCCAGTTGACGTAATCCATCAGGTAGCGCCGGGTCGAGGGGTCCAACGGATCGTAGAAGAAATCCTTCCAGTAACTGATGATGATAGCATTGCGGGCACCGCCCGATGGCGTGGCGACGCCAGCGATCGAGCAACCGTATGAAATCGAAAAGAGGATGACCGCTGCGAGATTGTGGACCTTCTTCGGGTCGTTCGATGTCAGCGTGATGAGCGTGACGCCGACAGGCAGCATCATCGCCGCGACCGTATGTTCGCCGATGAATGAGGCGAGAACGCCACAGACGGTCACGATGCCGAAGCTGATCCAATAGACGTTGGTTCCGGTCACCCGCACGATCCACCAGGCGATCCGCTTGTCCAGCCTTTGCTTGACGATCGCCACGGCCAGCATCAGCGATCCCATGATGAACAGGACGGAGTCCGTCATCAAGCTGCGCGCGACCGCCGTCGAATCGACCCCAAGCAGGGTGACCTCTCCGACAATGATCAGCAGCGGCACCGTGGGGAGAGGGACGGCCTCGGTGATGAAGAGCATGGTCGCCATCAGCGACATGACCAGCACGACCTGTCCTTCATGGGTGAGCCCGCTTGGCGTCGGTGCGGCCATGAGGACAAATCCGAGGAGCATCGTGATGATGAACCATCGCCTCTTCCACAGGAAGGCGAGGTCCACGAAGGACATGAGGTAGCGGTAGCGTAGATAGCCACGCCGGCGGAACCGGCCAATGCCGGCCGAGGGTTCGCGCGCCTGCAGGCTGTCGCGGGCCAGCTGGAATTGTGCGGCAGCCGCGTTCACGCCAAGGCCCTTGCTCTCCGAGCGAACCTCGTGAGAAATTGCCCGTGATTCCGGCAGGCCGCGCCCATGGTGAAATCTTGTCCCATCTTGAAGCTATTCTTGCGCAAATTGATCAACAATTTCCTGAGAGCTTGAACAGGCTCGGCGAGCTGCTGCGCTTTCCATCTGTTGGCACCGATCCCGGCTATTCCGCCGCCTGCCGCGATGCTGCATCCTGGTTGCGACAGACTTTGGACGGCATGGGCTTTGCGGCCAGCATCCGGGAGACCACGGGACAACCCCTTGTGGTGGGAAGATACGAGCCCCGGGAGTGTTCATCCGAACTGCCCCATGTCCTGTTTTACGGCCACTATGACGTCCAGCCGGCAGACCCAGTGGAGTTGTGGGAGAGCCAGCCATTCGAGCCACAGATCCGGAAGGGGAGAGACGACAAGGACCAGATATTTGCGCGTGGTGCCAGCGACGACAAGGGCCAATTGATGACCTTTCTGGAAGCCAGCCGCGCCTGGATCGCCGTGACCGGTCGGCTGCCGGTGCGTCTTTCGGTCATGATCGAGGGCGACGAGGAAGGCGACAATACCCACCTGGACCGGTTTCTGGCACGGAACGCCAGGGACTTCGCCGCCGATGCGGCCTTTGTCTGCGACACGGAAATGTGGGGCAATGACACCCCAGCCATTTGCACGACGTTGCGGGGCTGCCTATCCGAGGAGGTCACGATCACCGGACCGGCAATCGATCTCCATTCGGGCTATTATGGCGGTCCTGCTGCCAATCCCATCAAGGTCCTGACTCGCATCTTGGCGGCACTGCACGATGCCCGCGGACGGATCACGATCCCCGGCTTCTATGACGGCGTCAAACCGATCCCACGTGCTCTGCGGAAGAAGTGGGCGGAACTCGGCTTCTCCGACAAGAGCTTCCTCGGAGAGGTCGGCCTGTCAGACCCTGCAGGCGAAAGAAACTACACCGCGCTCGAACAGATCTGGGCCCGGCCAACGGCCGAGATCAACGGGATTTATGGCGGTTACCGCGGTCCGGGATCGAAGACGGTATTGCCGTCGGAAGCGACTGCCAAGCTCAGCTTCAGGCTGGTCGAGGGACAGGACCCCAGGGCCATCCGCAAGGCCTTCCAGTCCTTCGTCAAGGCACGGCTGCCGAAGGATTGCAGGGCGCGGTTTGGCGACGCCGGCGGCGACAGCATTGCGGTTCGCGTGGCTGACGACACGCCCTGGATGGCGGCGGCCCAACGGGCTTTGGCCGCCGAGTGGGGCAAGGAGCCGGTGATGATCGGATGCGGCGCGTCCATTCCAGTCGTCGAGTCGTTCAAGCGCCACCTCAAGATCGACAGCCTGCTGGTAGGCTTCGCACGGGATGATGACAACTTTCACAGTCCCAATGAGAAATATGACGTTGAACATTATCGC
Organism: Alphaproteobacteria bacterium; assembly: GCA_020441605.1. The sequence continues at coordinate 25,778 of JAGRLX010000127.1, read as the reverse complement.
AAGGGCATCCGCAGTTGGGCCCGAATCTTCGCTGAACTCGCCTGAGGGACACTGAGCATGACCGACCTGCATTCCGTTCTCGCCGCAGCCGAAAAGAACTCCGCCGATAGTCTCGAGCGACTCTTTGCCCTAATCCGCATTCCATCGATATCCACCGATCCGGTCCATGCCTCCGATTGCGAACGTGCCGCCGCCGCGATCGTGCAGGACCTGTCCTCGCTCGGCTTCGCTGCCACGGTGCGGCGGACGCCTGGACGACCCATGGTTGTCGCCCATTACACGCCGAAGACCGCCGGCAAGGCTACGCCCCACATACTTTTCTATGGGCATTACGACGTTCAGCCCGCCGATCCCCTTGAGTTGTGGAAGACGCCCCCTTTCGATCCGGTTTTGAAGACTGATGCAGACGGCGTCGAGCGCATACACGGCCGCGGTTCTGCCGACGACAAGGGGCAGTTCATGACCTTTGTGGAAGCGGCCCGGGCCTGGATAGAGGCGAGCGGTAGCTTGCCGATCAAGGCCACCTTTCTGCTCGAGGGCGAAGAGGAGTCGGGGTCGCCCTCGCTGATCCCCTTCCTAAAGGCCAACCGCAGGGAACTTGCCTGCGACGTCGCCTTCGTCTGCGATACCAACATGTGGGACGCGCGGACGCCGGCGATCACGACCCGCTTGCGCGGCCTGGTTCATGAAGAGATCGTCATTACCGGCCCGCGGATCGACCTCCATTCGGGTACCTATGGTGGACCGGCGATGAATCCCGTCCGGGTGCTCAGCAAGGTCATCGCGGCCATCCATGACAAGAATGGAAAGGTGACGATCCCCGGCTTCTATGACGGCGTCGAAGCCTTGCCCCGCAGTACGAAAAAGCAATGGCAGTCGCTGAAATTCTCCGAGGCGAAGTTCCTCCGCGAGGTGGGATTGTCGGTGCCGGCGGGCGAGAAGGGCAAGAGCGTGCTGGAACAGCTTTGGGCTCGTCCCACTGCCGAGGTGAATGGCATCTGGGGCGGCTATACGGGGGCGGGCACCAAGACGGTGCTGCCTTCCAGGGCCCATGCCAAGTTCACCTTTCGCCTGGTCGGCAAACAGGACCCGGCGAGTATCCTGAAGGCATTTCAGAAATTCGTGCGCGAGCGCATCCCGCCAGACTGCAAAGTCGAGTTTTCCGGCCGGGGCGGCGGCAGCCCGGCGACCGAGATCGCTGAAGACAACCCCTGGATCGCCAAGTCCGCAGCGGCGCTCAAGCGCGAGTTCGGTCGCGAGACCGTGCTCATGGGGTCGGGAGGTTCGATCCCGATCTGCCGGTCTTTTAAGGATATCCTCGGCATGGACAGCGTGCTCGTGGGGTTCGGCCTCAACGACGACGCGATCCACAGCCCCAACGAGAAATACAATCTCTCGAGTTTCCAGCGGGGCATCCGTAGCTGGATCAGGATCATCGGCGAACTGGGAGGCTAACGACATGGCAGTTGACCCCGTAGCGATTGTCATCCGCTATCACGCAGCACTCAATGCCTTTGATCCTGGCGAGATAGAAACCATGCTTTCGCCCGAAGCGGAGTACCACTCGCCAAGTGTCGGCGTGCTGCGTGGACGGGCGAGCATCATCAATGCGATGAGTGGATATTTCGCCGAATACCCCGACCAGGTCGCGCAAGACGACGTTGTCGAGCTAGTCGCGCCGGACGCTGTCCGCTGCGTATGGCATTTGCAGGCGACAGCGAAGTCGACGGGACAGTCCTATGTCAGGCGGGGCACCGAGAAGATCACGCTGGACGATGCTGGCCGCATCTTGCGCGTGGAGGTAAGCGACCTGTGATCCTCCAACTTGTGGTCGGCTCGCTCGTCATCGCTGTCATTGTGGCGATTCAAGCCGAAATGTTCAGCTTCTTGTCGAACCGCATTGAGGATCTCATTCGTTTCGAGCGGCGCTGGCTGCATCGCTTCGCCAATACAGGCGTGATCATTTCGGCCGTGCTTTATATTCTGCTGGTACACACGATCAGCGTCTGGATCTGGGCAATCGTGTTCATTGTGGCCGGGGCCTTCGCGGCGCTGGAGCCGGCGCTCTATTTCGCTGTCGCGAGCTATACTACCGTGGGCTATGGCGACATTATTCTCGAACCAAATTGGCGATTGCTGTCCGGTCTGACGGCTGCCAATGGCTTTCTCTGTTTTGGATGGTCCACCGCCTACATGGTCGAACTGGTGCGGCGTACGGCCTGAACATCAGGTGCGGCTTGCGGCTCGGGCGTGCTGTTCGAGGGTCTTCTTGTGCGGGACGCCCATCTTCTTGGCAATCACATGAATCGCCTCCTCTTCGAGGATATGAAGCTCCTTGTCGCAGAGGGCGATTTCCCAGAGCATCCCGATCAGAATGCACCGGTCCTCAATGTTCAGGATTTCGGGTACGAGGGCGGCATAACTTTCCAGTTCTGCCGAGGCAAAGGACTTGGCCTGCGCAATGTTGCAGATGATGTTTACAGCCGGCGTGGGAACCTTATATTGTTCGACGGAAATCTTGATGAGGCGATCGATTTCAACGTCGCGGATTTTGCGATCGGCGGGCACCAGAGCCGCAAGTAGCACGGTGATGGCGAGGCGGCGCTCCTCGGTGCGAAGGAATCTCACATCCCGCGCCGGGCGAGACAGGCGCTCCAGCAGCTGGCGAGCCGATTCAAGTAATGCATTTCCTGGGCCATTCGACCCGATCGAGACATAATCCGTCATTTTACCCCCGTTCGGTTGCGCTTGCCCCGAAGCCGACAACTTTACCGCAAGAAACGTAACGGTCAACCTGACGCCGGGGGATGACTTGCGCTTGAACGTTTCAGGGCATCGCCATCATTCCCCGATCTTGAAATTCCGCACATGGCCGGGCGCTGCAAGGCCGGCAATTAGCCGCGGATCATCGACGGGCGGATGAACCTGCATGCTGACCGGGATGACCCCGGCCCAGAGCGGCAGCGCGTAATCTTCTTCGTCATCGCCGGGCGGGCCGGTTCGTACCTTCGCCGAAGTCTCGTTCAGCTGCAACGACAGGACGCTGGTTGCCTTCAGTTCCTGGGGTGTGGCCGGGCGCAGCGTATCCCACCGGCCGGGCCAAAGTCGGTTGGTGAAATGGCGTAGCCGCTGTTCTTTTTCCGCTGGATCGGAGACCTTGCGAGCCCGGCCGAAAACCATGACCGACCGATAATTGCAGGAATGATTGAACGCCGACCTTGCCATCACGAAGCCATCGATGATGCTGACGGTCACGCAGACTTCCGCATCTTCACACGCCTCGAGCATGCGGCTCGCCGATGAGCCGTGCCAATAGATATGATCACCCTCGCGCCACTGCAGGGTCGGCGTGACATAAGGCGAGCCATCGAAGACATAGCCCACTGAACAGATCGGCATCGCATCCAGTATGGCATGCACCGTTTCCGCATCATACTTGGCCCGCTTGTTGAGGCGCTTGATACGGGTCCGCGCGCTTGGTGCCTGATTCATGTCGATCTCCCGATTGCCAGCTTTCAATGGCCGCGATATGGTCTGATTGGAAGGACCATATTGAGCGACAATGAGCAGACCACTTTTGGGAACGTCGGCCAGCGAAATCGGCATAGACAGGGCCGATCGCGAGCCCCTCCAATCCCAGATCGCGAGGCAGATTCGCGCCCTCGTGCTGAGTGGGCGGTTAAAGCCGCAGGCCAAGCTTCCGTCGACACGGGCCCTCGCCGAGGAACTTGATGTCGCGCGGGCCACGGTTGTCGAAGCTTACGAGCAACTGTTGGGCGAAGGCTATCTGGAGACGCGCTCCGGATCCGGAACGCGTGTAGCCGCAGAATTGCCAGAGACTCTGCTGACGGCCACCACGGCACGGCACGGCAAGCCGAGGCTACAGCCTGACCAGGCGCGGCGCGAACCGGCGCGGCCATTCCGTTCGGGATTGGTGGACTGGGAGAACTTCCCGCATGACAACTGGGGACGGCTGCTAGGGCGTTTCTGGCGCAATCCGCCCATCACGCTATTGGAACACAACGACCCCTTCGGATGGATGCCGCTGCGCGCCGCCATTGCCCGGCATCTCTATGAGTGGCGGGGCATCTCCTGCGAACCGGAGCAGGTGGTCGTGACGGCCGGAGGACTCGACGCTTTCGATCTCATTGGCCGGGCAATCTTCTCGCAAGGCGACCGGGTATGGATCGAGGAACCCGGTTACCCCACGGCCCGGCGGGTCTTCAGCCTCGGCGGTGTGGCGGTGACACCGGTTCCGGTCGACGCGGAGGGTCTGGTCGTTGCCCGGGGCCGCGAACGGGCCGCTGATGCGAAGGCGGCATTCGTCACGCCGACGCGGCAGTATCCAACCGGTGTGACCATGCCGCTTGCCCGCCGCCTGGAACTGCTCGACTGGGCAGCCGAGGTTGGCGCCATGATCATTGAGGACGATTACGACAGCGAGTATCGTTATGTCGGCCGCCCGCTGCCTGCCCTGATGAGCCTGGATCAGCGAGCCAGCGTCATCTATTCCGGCAGTTTTTCGAAGGTGTTCTCGCCCATTGTGCGTCTGGGCTACATTGTCGTGCCCAAGCGGCTGCTCCATCGCTTCCGCGAAGAGCGCTTCAACCACGGTGCGCCACCCTCGCTTGTCGCACAGCCGGCGCTGGCCGAGTTCATGGCCTCAGGCAGCTTCGCCATTCACATCCGCCGTATGCGCCGGATCTACGCAGCGCGACGCCAAACGCTGATTGCCGCCCTCGAACCGTCAGACGGGAAGTTGTTCACGCTCGATGCGTCACCGGCCGGGCTCATGCTGCTTCTACGATTGTCCGCCGCCGAAAACGACGAGCACTGGGTCTCCCATCTCGCTGCCCATGGAATCGAAACGCAGTCTCTGTCCAGCCACTATGCCGGACGCAGAAAGAGCCAGGGCCTGCTGCTGAGCTTCGCAGGTTTCAGCCCGGAAGACCTGAAATATGCCGCCCGCAAACTGATCGAGGTCATGAATGACAGCCAATGCCAAGACGACAGCCTTTGACTGGATCGGGCGCATGCAGCCCGAATGGTCGGCATGGAACGCCCATATCTGGGACCTGGCCGAAACCGCCTGGCGCGAGTACCGCTCCAGTGCCTGGTATGTCGAGAGACTGACGACAGAAGGCTTCACCGTCGAACGTGGTTCCGGCGGAATGCCGACGGCCTTCTCCGCCACCTGGTCCAACGGTGAAGGTCCGGTCGTGATGGCCTATGCCGAGTACGATGCGGTGCCTGGCAATTGCCAGATTGCGGATACTTACCGGGCGCCCCGCAAGGGGTTGTCGCGCTTCGCGGGTGGCCATACGGACCCACATTCGGCGCTCGGCATGGGCTCCCTGGTCGGTGCCCTCGCGGCCAAGGCCGCCATGGACCGCCATGGCATAAAGGGCACCATTCGGTTCATGGGTGAACCGGCGGAAAAGGTCCGCGGGTCCAAACCGATCCACGCGGCGAGGGGCTATTATGATGGGCTTGATGCCATCATATCGTTTCATCCTTTCTACATGCTGCCCTATTGCAATACGGCACGGTGGGACACCCATTGCGGCCCCTATTACGGGGTGGTCTACGAGTTTCTCTGCGAAGCCCCGGAAACCTGGCTCAAACATGCATCTCCGGCTGTAACCGGCAATCCGATTCCGGCCGCCCACACTCTCGCTCGCGCGCCCGGCGCCAACGATGCCGTGGTCGCCATGTACTCCCTCTCGAAGATGATGCGTGACCACATGCTACCCCACAGCGGCACCTGGACCCTCAACGAGACGATTCTCGCGAGCGGTCAGGCGACCGCCGACAATCTCGCGGCCCAGATGGCCATGATCATGTATGCGGCGCGTGCGCCGGATGTGGTGATGCTGGACAATATCCTCGCCGTTCTCGACCGGACCGCAGAAGCGGCTGCCGCCGCGAGCCACTGCAGCGTCAGGCGTCACTGGGTGTCCAAGTCCAAGCCGGGGCTGGCCAACCACGCCATGGCCGAGATTACCTATCGCAATCTTGAACTTGCCGGGGCGCCCCGCTATGGCGCCGAAGCCGTGGCCAAGGCCCAGGCTTTACAGGCCGAACTGGGACTGCAGCCCATGGCCGAGCCATTTGCCGATGAGCTTGGTAAGCTCATTCCGCCGCAGGAGGCCGAACGGCGGGTGCGCACCCAGATTCCGGCCTGGCAGACCCACTACACATCGGATGACTACACCGACATGACATGGTTTGCGCCGACGGCCCGGTTCTACGTCGGTCGGGCCGTCCTCAAGGCACCGCCGGGTTTCGCCTATCCCGAATGGGCTCTCAACGCCTTGGGCGGTATCCCGGCCTGTATCGATCCCACCGTCGAGACGGCAGCCCGGACCATTGCAGGCACCATGCTGGATCTCATGACCGATCCTGCCGCGCTGGCGAGGGCCAAACAGGAATTCGCCGATCGCCGTGCCGCGTCGGCAGATGCGGACCCCTGGTGCGACTACGCTCCGCCTGTCGATTTTCCCTGGCCGGAATATGTCGAAACGCCGCGCGGGCGGAGTTGGTGGATTCCGGCGACCGTTGTGGATCGGGCCATGGAACGGTAGACTGGCGGGCTCGCAAGCCGACGGCCTCTTGCGAAAAGGGATGTCGGAGTTGCAAAGCCTTGGAAGGGGTTTCCGGGTATCAGCCGTGTTGCCGGTGGCTCCCGCGCCATGCCGCTGCATTCTCACCCACCGGCCGATCTGGGGTCGGGAGGACCCTGTGGCACGACTCGGTCCCGCCGCCAGACCGACACAGGACGGCCAAGATCGCGTGCCAGTCTGGTCCGATGTCAAGATTCGCGATTGAACTGCTGGCGGCCCTGTCTCTGACCCTCGGAGCTGTCCTTGCCTCGGCCCCTTCGGTGAAGGCCAGCGATGTCTTGGTGTCGTCGGCCGTGGCCCGCGCCTCGATCTCGTCGCTGGCGAAATCGGGCGTCGCCTACCTGACGATCGTCAACCAGGGAGCAGCTGCGGACAGGCTTCTCTCGGTGTCGACGCTGGTTGCCGCATCGGCGGCCTTGCATGGCACGCGCATGGATGGCGACATCATGCGGATGGAAGAGGCTGGTATTGTCGAATTGCCACCTGGCGGCACCATCGAAATGGTCCCCGGTGGATTGCATGTCATGCTGATGGGCCTGAAAGCTCCGCTTCTGGAAGGCGAGATCATCGATCTGACGTTGACTTTCGAAAGGGCGGGCGATGTTCTCGTCCGGGTCCCGGTCGGGCCATCCCTGGCCGGCGGGAATGATTACGCCAAGGGTTCGTCCGGTGGCTGAGGTGGTTCCCGCAAGGGCTTGAGCGCCTCGTTTTCCGACATCACGCGCCAGTAGACCAGGGCGGCGTAGAGCGCAGCGAATATCGCGCCATACCACCACAGGCCGAAAACCATCGGCAATATGAACATCTCCAGGCCGATGATGAGGTAATTCGGCTCGCGGAATGTGTTGAAAGGTCTAATGTCCTCGAAGCCCTCGCCGGGCACGACGATGATGCGTGCCGTCCAGCGGCTGCCGAGTGCCGCCACGATCCAGCCCCTTGCCGCTTCCAGCACCAGATAGGCAAAGAGCCAGGGCCAGCTGACCTCGAGACGGAAGGCCCAGTACCAGAGCCCGGCCAGCCATAGGGCCTGGAGCGCAATCATCAGCGGTTGGAGGTTGATGCCGACGGCGAAGCCGCCCCGCTCGGTCATTTTTCGCGTATTTCGCGCGGCGATGTAGAATTCGATGATCCGCTGGACCGTGACCAGCGAGAGAATGGCGATATTTATCCACATGGCCCGCTTCTAGCACGGAACCGCGCGCCGGAATATGCCCGAAGGGCATCCATGCAATCCGGCGCATTGTGATCGGGTGGTTCCTGCGGGTAAGGAACCCGCGGGGGCGCGGCTATGGAATTCCTCGACATCGCCTTACTGTTCGCGGGTGGCATTCTGGCCGGCTTCATCAATGTCATGGCCGGTGGCGCCGGCTTTATGACTTTCCCGTTGCTCGTCGCGACCGGCATGACCGAGATCGAGGCCAATGCTTCCAATTTTGTGGCTCTGCTGCCGGCAAATGTCGTGGGTTCCATCGTCTATCGCCACCAGCTCAGGGCGGTGCGCCAACATCTCGGTCTCAGGCTTCTTCTGGCCGCGGCCGGTGGACTGATCGGCTCGACGATCCTGGTATCGACTGGCCAGGGAGCCTTCCAGAAAGCCATTCCCTGGTTGCTTCTGTTCGCTACGTCGTCATTCATACTTGGACCCTGGATCAAGAACAGGCTCGAGCGGAATTTCAATTTCGATGGCAGCCGCTGGCCCTGGGTGTCTTTCATCCTTGAGTTCATCGTCTTCGTTTATGGTGGATATTTCGGGCTTGGGATGGGAATTGTGATGTTCGCCATCTACGCTGTCTTTTCAAAGATGACCATTCACGAGGCCAACGCAATCCGCAACGTGACCATAACGCTCGTGACGATTGTCGGCATTGCCATCATGGCCAATGCCGGAATGATCCGCTGGGTGCCATCCTTCATCATGATGGGCGGGGCGATTGTCGGCGGCTACTTCACCGCTAAGGTTGCCATGCGGCTTCCGGCTGACAGGGTGCGCAGCGCAATCGCGATCTGGGCGCTTTGTCTTACGGCGCTGGCGTTCTGGAGATATTTTTGAGCCGTGCCTCGCGATGCGCGGCATAGAGACCCGTTGCAACGATCAGCACCATGCCCACCATGGCGACGGTGTCGGGCATTTCACCAAACACCGCAATGCCTGAAATGATCGCGAAGATCATGATCGAATAGCGGAAGGGCGCGGTTGCCGACAGGTCGCCTGCCCGCAATGTCGCCACCATGAACATGTATCCGGACGCAAGAAAGATCGAGGCAAGGGCCAGCAGGCCCAGTTGCCAAGCCTGTGGCCAGGTGAAGTCCTCAAAGAAACATAAGACGGCGCCGCCGGCCGTGACGAAGGTGGCATTCGCCAGGGCAATGATCAGTGTGGGAACGCGTGACGGGATGCGCCGTGTCACGATATCGCGCACCGCGACGGCGAATACAATGACAAGGGCGACGATATCGAAGACGCTGAAATTGGCCGGGGTGGGTTTGACGATCAGCAGCACCCCGATGAAACCCAGAATGATGGCTGTGCTCCGCCGCCAGCCGACCTTTTCGCCGAGAAATGTCGCCGAGAGAAAGGCAACTGCCAGTGGCACCGCCTGCAAGATGGCAGTAAGATTGGCGATCTGCATGTGCATCAAGGCGGTGATGAACAGGATCGTGGCGAAAAGATCGAGCATGGCGCGCGTCACCACAGTTCCACTGCGAAGTTGCGGAACACTGCCAAGAACGCCCTGCGATGCGGCGATCATGGCGATAAGCAGGGTTGCCATGATGCCCCGGATCATGATGATTTCACCGACCGGCAGGCTGGGGCCGATCAGCTTCACCATCGTATCATTGGTAACGAATGACCCCATGGCCAGAACCATGAACAGCCCGGCCCGCAGGATCGATGAATTAGCGATGTCGCTCATTGTCAGGTGTGTATCGCAGTTCGCATCCGCCAAGCACTGCTGCTTTCGCAGCCTTGCTCTGCAAGCCACCGGCGCGTGAGCAAGTCAGAGGGAAACCGAAAGCGCCATTTGTCATCGTCGGACCCGTAAATCCGCGACAGATGCGATCGAGTGCAGCGGTGATCGGTTGACCACGACCAACTGCCGTCCGCTTTAGCCGCCAGTGACACTCATGTGGCGTCCGACGGCCGGCTTGCCGTGATCGCGATCGATGATGAAGTCATGACCTTTCGGCTTGCGGGATATGGCCTCGTCTATGGCCGCACGCAACAATTCGTCGCCTTCTGATGCCCGCAGCGGCGCGCGCAGGTCAGCCGCGTCCTCCTGGCCCAGGCACATGTACAGCGTACCTGTGCACGTGAGGCGCACCCGATTGCAGCTTTCACAGAAATTGTGCGTGAGCGGTGTGATGAAGCCGAGGCGCCCGCCCGTCTCTTTGACCTGGACGTAGCGGGCCGGTCCGCCGGTCTTGTACGGGATGTCTTCGAGGGTGAACTGGTCGAGCAGGCTGGCCCTCACCTGGGACAATGGCAGATATTGATCGGTCCGGTCGCCTTCGATATCCCCGAGAGGCATCGTCTCAATCAGGGTGAAATCCATTCCCTCGCCATGAGCCCAACGGATCATATCGGGGATCTCAAATTCGTTCACCCCCTTGAGGGCGACGGCATTGATCTTGATGGCGAGACCGGCGGCCTGCGCGGCGCGCAATCCCTCCATCACCTTCGATAGATCGCCCCACCGGGTGATGGCCTTGAACTTCTGGTCGTCCAGCGTATCGATCGACACATTGATGCGCCGGACCCCATGGGCCTGCAGGTCCGCGGCATATTTCGCCAGTTGGGATCCATTGGTTGTGAGTGTCAGTTCCTCCAGGGCGCCCGACCGCAAATGCCGTCCAAGACTCTCGACCAGAGTCATGATGCCCTTGCGTACCAGTGGCTCACCGCCAGTGAGGCGCAGTTTCCGGACGCCCTTGTCGATGAAGATCGAGCACAACCGGTCAAGCTCTTCGAGCGACAGCAGATCGCGCTTCGGCAGGAACGTCATGTTCTCCGCCATGCAATAGACGCATCTAAAGTCACAACGGTCGGTGACCGACACGCGCAGGTAGCTGACCCGCCGTCCGAAAGGATCCATCATCGAAGACTGGTTCATGCGATATATCTGGCCGTATATATCGCTCTGGTCAAGTGGCGGCGTTCGTGGCCTCGGCGATCAGCCAGGCCTTGACCGTTGCCAGCGCCGCACTATGGCGATGCTGTGTCTCGGCCGGCTCCACCATGTAATAGGCGCGATCCTTCATGACCGTCGTATCGAATATCTGGATCAGCCGGCCGCTGGCGAGGTCGTCGACGATCAGCGACCGGGGACAAAGCGCCACACCCTGTCCCGCCAGGGCTGCCGCCCGCAGCAGGTTGAAGTCCTGGAAGATCGGACCGCGGGCCGGACCAGCGTTCTTGAGGCCGGAACTGCGCATCCAGCTTTGCCAGCCGAGCCGGTTGGTATCATGCAGGAGCGGTTTTCCGAGCAAGGCCTGTGGCGAATCGAACGGCCCTTCCTTGTCCAGGAAGCCGGCGTTGCACACCGCCACCGTGCTGCCTTCCAGCAAGCGGCTCGCCTGGCAACCCTCCCAGTCGCCAGTTCCCCACAGGATAGCGATATCAATGTCCTCGAAATCGAGCCGCTGGTCATGGAAGGCATAGACCACCTTGACCGCCACCTGAGGGTGTTCGGCAAAGAAACGCGACAGCCTTGGTATGAGCCAGATTGTCGCAATTGATGGCAATGCCGCGATGGTGATGGCCTGCCCAGCATCGCTTTGGGCCACCCGCTTGCAGGCCACAGCCATGATGTCGAAGGCCTCGGCAAGGGCCCTCGCCAGCTCTTCGCCCTTCGCCGTAGGCACCGTCTGGCGCCCCTTCCGATCGAAGAGAGACAGACCAAACCAATCTTCGAGTTGGCGGATCTGATGACTGACTGCTGATTGGGTGACATGAAGCTCGTCTGCTGCCTTGGAGAAGCTCTGCGACCGGGCGGCGGCTTCCAGGCATTTCAGGGCGTTCAGAGGCGGCAACTTGGGCACGGCTCTCTCCATGAACTTTACTCATGCATTATGTGAGGGAACGTCTTTTGACACAAGCCCCGTTCCGCGGAACAAACGCGCCATCACGAGCCAGGAGAACTGATCCATGTCCGTCGCCGAACGCCCCTGCTTGGTCGACTATCGCAACAATGGCAGGCGCCCCAAGCCGACCTTCTCGGCTGCCGAGATGCAGCGCCGCCAGGATGCGATCAGAGGGTGGATGGCGAGAAGCAATGTCGATGCCTGCCTGTTCACCAGCTACCACAACATTTGTTACCTGTCGGATTTCCTCTACTGTTACTTCGGGCGGAAGTACGGACTGGTCATTACACAGAAGCAGGCAACCTCTGTTTCGGCCGCCATCGATGGCGGCCAGCCCGCCCGGCGGACTTTCGGCGACAATGTTACCTACACCGACTGGTCGAAGGACAATTACTTCCTGGCCGTGAAGTCCCTGACGAAAGGCGCCAAGCGGATTGGCATCGAGTTCGATCATATCAATCTCGACTTCCGCAAGCAACTCCAGGACGCCTTTCCGGGCGTCGAATTGGTCGACGTGGCGGCCCCCTCGATGCGCCTGCGCATGATCAAGTCTGCCGAGGAAATCCGGCACATTACCAAGATGGCCAGGATCGCGGATATCGGCGGGGCTGCCGTGGTGGAGGCCGCGGCCGTCGGCGTGCCCGAACACGAGGTTGCCCTGCATTCCACGCAAGCGATGGTGCGGGAGATCGCCAAGATCTGGCCGCATGCCGAATTGATGGACACTTGGACTTGGTTCCAGTCTGGCGTCAATACCGATGGTGCGCACAATCCGGTCACCAGCCGCAAGATCCGGCGCGGCGACATCCTCAGCCTCAACTGTTTTCCAATGGTGGCTGGCTATTATGTTGCCCTTGAGCGCACGTTATTTGCTGAGACGGCTTCAAGGGAACATATCCGCATGTGGGAGATAAATTGCCTCGTCCATGACGAGGGCAAGAAACTCCTCGTGCCGGGCTCGAGGTGCTCCGACATCGCCAAGGCGCTGAACGAGATCTACGCGCGCCACGACCTCCTGAAATACCGCACCTTCGGCTACGGCCACTCGTTCGGTGTGCTGTGCCACTACTATGGTCGCGAGGGCGGTCTGGAACTTCGCGAGGATTGCGAGACGGTTCTTGAGCCGGGAATGGTCGTGTCGATGGAGCCGATGATCATGATCCCCGAGGGACAGAAGGGCGCTGGTGGCTACCGTGAGCACGACATCCTGGTGATCACCGAAAGGGGAAACAAGAATATCACCGGCTTCCCGTATGGCCCTGAACATCTCATCGTTCAGCATCGGAACGCTGGCCGGAAAGCGTCAGCGCGCAAGGCCGGAGGGAAAGCCCGCAAGAAATAGCGGCGGATCAGCGGATGTGCCCCTTGGGGCCCGTGCTCTTCCTGGGCACAAAATCGGTCGCCTTTCTTCAAAAGACTTCAAATACCCTGCTGGCCGGCTTATGATCCGCGCAGCAATCAAGAAACCGTCAAGGGCGAGGAAAACAGGGGAATGTCCAGGGAAGTTGCGTCCGGCGATGCGATGGTGCGCTTCGTCAATGTGCAGAAGAGCTATGATGGCGAAACGCTCGTCGTCAAGAACCTCAATCTCGACATCGCCAAGGGCGAGTTCCTCACCATGCTGGGGCCGTCGGGCTCCGGCAAGACCACCACGTTGATGATGCTCGCGGGATTTGAGCCGGCGACCCATGGCGAAATCTACGTTAAGGAACAGCCGATCAACAATGTGCCGCCCCACAAGCGTGGCATCGGCATGGTGTTCCAGAACTATGCGCTCTTCCCGCATATGACGATCAATGAAAATCTCGCCTTCCCCCTGCAGGTGCGCAACATGGGCAAGGCCGAGATCGAGGATCGGGTGGCCAAGATCCTGAAGATGGTCGAGTTGCCGCAGATGGGTAACCGGCGCCCGGGCCAGTTGTCGGGCGGACAGCAGCAGCGCATCGCCGTGGCCCGCGCACTGGTCTTCGAACCTGACCTTGTGCTCATGGACGAGCCGCTCGGCGCCCTCGACAAGCAACTGCGCGAGCAGATGCAATATGAGATCAAGCATATTCATGAGCGCCTTGGCGTGACGATCGTCTATGTCACACACGACCAGTCGGAAGCACTCACGATGTCGAACCGCATCGCGGTGTTCAACGATGGCGTGGTGCAGCAATTGTCTACGCCGGATGAGCTTTACGAACGCCCGGTCAATTCCTTTGTTGCGCAATTCATCGGCGAGAACAACAAGCTGAAGGGGACCGTGGCAGAGATCGGCAAGAACCAGGTCGCCATCGTGAAGCTCGAGTCGGGCCAGGTGGTCAAGGCGCTGGCCATCAACGCCAGCAGCAAGGGCGACAGAACTTTGCTTTCGATCCGGCCGGAGCGGGTCGAGATCAATCCCAGCGCGGCATCGACCGACGTCGTTCTCGACGGGCGGATTGCCGAGCTGATCTATCTGGGCGACCATATCCGGGCGCGGCTCGAAGTTGCAGGACACGACGATTTCATCGTCAAGGTGCCAAACAAGGGCGGCAGCAGCGAAGTCGAGGAAGGTCGCGAAGTCAAGGTCGGGTGGAAGGTCGAGGACTGCCGCGCACTCGATCACCCGCAGATGTAGGGAAGGGAGGCCGCCAGCCATGGGCAAGCACGGGAGACGCGCCTGGCTTGCCCGCGGCATCGCCGCGCTCTTCGCTCTGGTGGCGCTGTCGGTCCGGCCACCTGCGGGGCAGGGCGAAGATTATGAGGTCGATCTTGCCCTGGTCCTGGCGATCGACTGCTCCTTCAGTGTCGATGCTCGCGAGTTCCGCCTGCAGATGGAAGGCCTTGGACGGGCATTCACGAGGCGAGAAGTCAAACAGGCGATCCGAAGTGGCACCCGCCAGCGCATCGCTGTCGCGGCGATCCATTGGTCCGATGACAATCATCAGCAGGTCATCATGCCCTGGACGATCATCGCCGGCGATGCCGATGCCGACGAGGTTGGAATGATCCTTGCGACGGCTCAGCGCGAGCTTGCGCAGGGTGGTACCGGAATATCGGCAGCGTTGCTGGTTTCGTCTGGCCTTTTTGCGGCAGCGCCGTCCGCGGAGCGCAGGGTCATCGATGTGTCTTCCGATGGCCGCAACAACATCGGGCCGCCGGTTTACGCCATGCGCGATCAGATCGTGGCAAATGGCATAACCATCAATGCGCTTACAATTCTCAACGAATGGCCGACGCTGGACAAGTATTTCGAAGCCAATGTCGTCGGTGGCCAGGGACATTTCGTCATGCCTGCTCAGAACTACGAGGATTTTGCCAGGGCGATTTTCCAGAAGCTGATGCGTGAAATCACCGGGCCGGGGATTTCCTAGCAGGAGGCGGCTGGCATCAGCCGTATGCTGTGGATGCCGACCGGGGAGGTGAAATTCGCTGACCCTTGACCATGCCTGGTTGGAGACCTATCGAGATGCGCCCTCGATCTGGAAAACATCCATGCAGAATTTCACCCTCAGCGCGATACCGGAAATCGTGTTCGGCGCCGGACGCATTGCGGACTTGGCGGCCAAGGCTGAAGCCCTGGCTGGTCGGCGGAGCAACGTGCTCCTCATCACCGATCCGGTGCTCGCAGGTCTCGGAATCACGGGTCGCGCTATCGACATCCTCGGATCAGTTGGCATCGAGGCCGTGGTCTTCGACGGGTTGCGCGGCGAACCCCGCCAGGCCGACATTGATGCTGCGGCATCCATTGCCCGGGAGGCGGAGTCCGCAGCCGTCATAGGAATGGGCGGCGGATCGGCCCTCGACATCGCCAAGCTCGTCGCAAGTTGTGCGGTCTCGGGAGAGAATGCCGCGGCCTATGCACTTTGTGCAACAGCGTTGCCCGCAGCCCGGCTGCCGATCATTGCCGTTCCGACCACCGCTGGAACCGGATCCGAGGTGACCCGCGTATCCGTCTTCGCCAACGCCGACAAGGCCAAGGTTTGGGCCTGGGGCGCAGAATTGAAGCCCGATGTTGCCATTCTTGACCCGGAACTGACAGTTGCGGTTCCGCCGCACATCACCGCGGCGACTGGGCTGGACGCTCTCGTCCATGCGATCGAGGCTTGCACCAACAAGAATCGCACCGACGGAAACGATCTTTACTGTCTCGAGGCAATCCGGCTGATTTCCCGCAACCTCGAGCGGGCCGTCAAGGATCCGGGAGACCTCAAAGCCCGCGGGGCCATGTTGCTGGGGTCCTGCTATGGCGGCATCGGGATCGACAATGCCGGCACAGCGCTCGCCCACAATATCTCGCATGCCATTGCCGATCTGGCTCCCATCCCGCACGGCCGGGCGACGGGGCTCGCCATGTTGGCGACGATCGGTTGGGTGGCGGAGGGCATTCCGCTTGCATTTGGTCGGGTTGCGCGGGCGATGCAGGCAGAGACCGCCGCCGCCGGATACGAGCGGCTTGTTCGGGTCACTGGCATAAAAATGTCATTCGATGGCGATGGGCTGGACCTGGATGATCCAGTTCGTCTGGCGGAGCGCATGGCCGCGCCCTCCAACACCCCGATGCGGGAAGCGACGGTCCGCACGCCCACTGACGACGATCTCGTCATGTTGGCAAGCCGAGTGCTGGCATTGCAATGACCCGCGGACATTCCCTCATTGCCACCCTGATCACCGAGATCGACCGATACCTGGAAGGTGTAGGCGGGCCCGCGGTGACCCAAGTCCGCGAAGGCATAGGCAAAGCAAACCTCGGATACATCGAGTCGATGATGGGGCGCGAGCCAGACTGCGGACATCTGAACGAGGCGCTGAGTGCGGCCAAAGGTGCTGGCCGCCTTGTAGAGGCCATCAGCGCCGCGCGGTCAGGACTGAATTGGTCGACCTATGACGCCTATCCACGATCCGACATTGGCCCACGCTTTCCGCGAGCCCACGCATTTTGCAGCCTTGTTGGTGAAGACGCTCCGGTTTTCGCCGAAGATTTCGAAGTTGGGCTCTTCCTTGTCGCGCCAGGCGTTCTCTATCGCGACCATCATCATGCGGCGCCGGAACTTTATGCGCCGATCACCGGGCCTCACCGTTGGCGCTTTGAGCCGGACGGCCCGTGGGTCGAACTTCAGGCCCATGAACCAGTGTGGAACGAGCCCTGGGAGGTGCATGCCACCCTGACCGGCAGGGACCCATTCTTGTGCGTCTTTGGCTGGACCCGCGACGTTAACATCCCGGCCAGATTGGTCTTTGCAAACGACTGGAACGTGATAGAAGCCGCACTGTGACGAAAGAGATTTTCGACAATGCCCGCTGGGCCATCAGCGCGATTTCCCGCGCCTTGCGCGCCAAACAAGGCGAGGGTCTGGCAGAGGTGCTGCAGCGCCTCGATTGCCAGGTGATCGACGAATCGGCCTTTATGGCGCCACAGCCGGCGCGTTTGCCGGTTTTACACCATCTTCCACACTGCATCGGCGAAGCGATGCTGCTCGATCCCGAACTGGCGGCGGCGATCGCGTCGCTGGAAGATGAACTGGAGTGGCGCCAGACCGAGCAGTACCCGGAAGCCGTGATGGGGGAAGGCTTCATGGCCAACTATGGCTGGTCTCAGATCATTGGTCCCCATGGTTGCTTTCCCGGAGACGACTTTCTGCTTGGCCTTATGCTCCTTGGCCCGGGGCAGCACTATCGGGATCATTATCACCCCGCACCGGAACTCTACTGGCCGCTCACAGGCCCCAGCGACTGGAAACAGGGCGCAGGCAGCTATGAGACCAAGGATGCAGGAAGCGTCATCTGGCATATCCCGTGGAAGGTGCATGCGACTGCAACCTATGGCATCCCCTTGCTTGCGGTCTGGTGCTGGACGCGCGACACCGACACACCGGCGAAACTCGTCGGCACGTGAGAAAAAGAATGGCGATCGAAACCATTCTCGCCACTGCCGCACTTGCCTATGCCGGGATTGTTGGGCTGGTCTATGCTAAGCAGGAGAGCCTGCTCTTCAGTCCTGACCGGTTGCGGCGGCATCCCCATGATGTCGGACTGAGCAATGTCGAAGTGATCTCACTGGCAACGCCCGACAAGGAAAGGCTCGTAGCCTGGTATACCCCGGCAACGGCGGGCAAGCCCACCATCCTCTTTCTTCACGGAAAGGGCGGGTCTATCGCCGATCGACCCGAGCGCTATGAGTTCTATGTGTCTCGCGGCTATGGTGTGCTTTTTCTCTCCTATCGTGGTTATGGTGGCAGTACCGGAAGGCCCAGTGAGCAGGGACTGATGACCGACGCGAGGGCCGCCTATGATTGGCTGGTGGCCGCTGCGGTGCCGCCGGCCTTGATCGGTGTCGTGGGCGAATCCCTCGGTACCGGCATTGCCGCCGGCCTTGCCGCCCGCGTGCCCATCGGTGCACTTGCGCTCGAGGCACCCTATGTCTCCATGACCGCCGTCGCCAAGACGCGGTACTGGTGGCTGCCGGTCGACATGCTCATCCGCAATCCCATTCATGCCGGTGCGGCCATCAGAAACTATCGCGGACCTGTTCTCATGTTCCACGGCGACCGGGACACGATCATCCCGCTGCCGATCGGAAGACGACTCTACGAGATGGCCAACGAGCCGAAGGAATTCGTCCTGGTCCCGGGGGGTGATCATTTCATCTTTACCGAGGACACCTTCGCCCATGAGCTGGTGTTCTTCGACCGTCACCTGGGGCACTTACCGGCGGATCAATAGCCGGGCGGCGGCACAAATCCTCCGAATTCCCGTTCCAGAAGTTCAGCGAAGCGAATGGAAGTCCGATCGCCAAACTGCCGCGCGATGATCTGGACGCCGACGGGCAAGCCATCGGAGGTGAGACCGATGGGCGCAACCGTCGAGGGAAGATAGAAGCAGCCGGAGTATCCCGCCCAGAACAGCTGGTCGGTGGTCGGCACCGCCTTGCCGTTGACGGCGATCATGCGTTCATGGCGTTCACCAACGTGGTTGTGCGGGAAGGCCGCAGATGCTGCCACAGGACACAGCATGACATCCCAGTCGTCGAAGAACTGATCCCAGAGCAATCGCATCTGGTGGCGCCGTTCGTTGACCATAAGCCAAGACCTGTGGGGCAGCACGAAGGCCCGCAACATGGTGGCGAGATAACCAGTGTCGCCCGATGCAAGGTCCGAGGCGCGCGCGGCATTGCGGGCAAAGTCTTCTTCCGTCTGCCGACGGCTTGTGGCGGCGCGAAGCAGGGTCACGTAGACGGACATGGCTTCCTGCGTGGAGAAGTTCGGCCTCGCAGTCATCGACAGTGTCTGCACCTGACCTTCGACAGAGCTGGCCAATTTTGCGATCAGGTCTTGAACAGGTTGGTCGACCTCGCTCACCTCATCACTCAGCATGACCGCGACGCGAAAATCCTTCAGCGATTTCTGTCGGGCCGGAGGAAGCCTGATGGTGATGGCACGTCTCTCGGCCCCGTCGCTGCCGGCCAGCAGCGACATCATGGTCGCGAGATCGCGCGCCGAACGGGCGAGTGGGCCAGCGACGGAAATATCCGTAGGATGGACCACGCCGGGAAGATAGTGCCCGCGGTACGGGACCACGCCCCAGGTTGGCTTATGGCCATAAACGCCACAATAATGTGCCGGGTTGCGGATCGAGGCGCCGATGTCGGACCCAATCTCAAGGGCACTCATTCCAGTTGCGAGTGCAACGGCCGAGCCACCCGACGAACCGCCGGGCGATCGGCTGATATCCCATGGATTGTTGGTGGTTCCATAGACATCGTTATAGCTCTGCCAGTCGGCCAGCATCAGCGGGACGTTGGTCTTGCCGTAGATGATGGCCCCGGCATCGGTCAGCCGCTTGAGGGCAACCGCGTCGGCCGCCGCAATGTTGTTGCGAAACCTTGGATCGCCCCAGGTGGATGGTGTCCCTGTCCAGTCAAAGGATTCCTTGGCCGTCATTGGCACGCCATCGAACGGGCCCAGGGCCTTGCCCTGCCTCAGCCGAAGGTCGGCGGCGGCCGCGGCGCACCGGGCCCATTCCATATCGGTTACCACCACGGCATTCAGGCCATCGTTGTGCTTGGCATATTGACCGAGACAGATGTCGAGGAGTTCGGCCGCGGTCATTTTGCCGGCCCTCAACAGGCGGGCCATCTCGGTCGCGGAATGAAAATGGATCGGGCGTTTCGACATATGCGGTCCTCTCGGGCAACAACCTAGCGCAACGGGCGAGCCAGTGGAATTGCTTGCGACCGTAAAGTAGCCCCAGGTTCAAAACGATGAACAGCCCGTGGCCGATCAGTTGATCGCAACCGGTTGCCCGCTACCCCGACCGAAGGTCCAGCAATGAGAAATCCGTGGCGGCATGACAGTTCTGCACAGCAGTCAGAAGACGGACGGGCGTGTGGCGTGTAGACGGGAACCATGAACCAGCGGCAAGCCATCGGCGGATATCTGCTCGTTGCGACAGGATCCGCATTGTTCTCCTCGAAGGCGATATTCATCAAGCTCGCCTATGTCGAGCGGCATGACGCGTTGCTGATGCTCGCTTGGCGCATGGTGTTTGCGCTGCCGATGTTTGTCGCCGTGGCGGCCTACGAACTTGGCCGCAGGCGCCAGAAGAAGCGCGCGCGCCCCGACGGCTGGAGCATGCTGGCTGCGATCGTCGTGGGCCTCATCGGCTATTATGTTGCGATGATCCTTGACTTCGCTGGATTGCTCTATGTTTCAGCACAGTTGGAGCGTCTGGTGCTCTTTACCTACCCAATCTTCCTCATTTTCATCGGCGCGGCCTTTTTCAAGATGCACTTGACATGGCACAGCCTCATCGCAGCGGCCATCAGCTATGCTGGCCTGGCCTTTGTCTTTCTGAATGACTACTCGTCGGAGGGCAGTCACGTCGCGCTCGGGACGATCCTCGTCCTGCTTTCGGCGGTTGCCTTCGCCGTCTATCAACTGCTTGCCAAGGGATTGATCGAGAAGATGGGCAGCACGCTGTTCACGTCGCTCGCCCTGTCGGGTGCCGCCGTCACGACCCTCGTTCATGTCGGCATTGCCCGCGGCGGTCTCGATACCGGCGTGTCCGGCCATTATCTGCTGCTCGCGGCCGGAACAGGGCTTCTGGCGACGGTGGTGCCGTCCTTTTTCGTCAACGCCGGCATGGCCCGCATCGGCGCCGCGTCCACCGCCATGATTTCCAATGTCTCGCCGCTCATGACCATCTATTTTGCCGTGCTGATCCTCGGCGAGGATTTCACCCTGGCCGATGGCATCGGTACGGTGCTTGTGATCGGCGGCGTGGGCTTTCACACCTGGCGCGACCTCCAGAAGCCTTCAGCTTGAGGCTAGCTCACATTGTCGGGCAGGTTTTCCTTGCGGCGGGCCATGAAGTCTTGCAACCCCTCGTCGATGCCGGGGTCGAGCGCCGGTGCCTGGTAATCGGCAAGCATTTTCTTCCATGTGGCATTGGCGCGGGTGACAATGTCCTTTTCGCCGTCATCACGCCATTGCTCGAAGGAATTGTTGTCAGCCAGCCCCGACCGCCAGAAGGCAGTCTCGAAGTTGGCCTGGGTATGGGCACAGCCCAGATAATGCGAACCCGGTCCGACTTCGCGGATGGCATCCATGGCCTGGCCATTTTCGGAAAAATCGACGCCTTCGGCGAACTTCTGGAACATGGTCAGCTGGTCTGCATCCATGATGAGCTTCTCGTAACCGGACGCAAGACCGCCTTCAAGCCAGCCTGCGGCATGGAGACAGAAATTCACTCCCGCCATCATCGTCGGCCACATGGTATTGGCGCTCTCGTAGGCGGCTTGGGCATCCGCGACCTTGGACCCGCAGAGACTGCCGCCGGAACGGAATGGCACACCCATGCGACGGGCCAGTTGAGCCGCGCCCAGTGTGACCATGGCCGGTTCGGGCGAACCGAAGGTCGGGGCGCCCGATTGCATCGACATCGACGCGGCAAAGGTGCCGAAAACCACCGGTGCCCCCGGGCGGCACAACTGTGCGAAGGCGATGCCGACCGAGGCCTCAGCCAGGATCTGGGTCAACGTTCCGACCGTGGTCACCGGCGACATCGCGCCGGCGACGATGAAGGGCGAGACGACAGTGGCCTGGTTTGCTCGCGCGTAGACCTTCAGGGCCCCCAGCATCACGCCATCCCATACCATGGGGGAATTGGCATTGATCAGCGAGGTCATCACGCAATTCTGGTCGACGAAATCCTTGCCGAAGACCATTTCCGCCATGGCCACGGAATCGGCAGCGCGTTCACCTGCCGTCACCGACCCCATGAACGGCTTGTCGCTATATTTGATGTGGGTATAGATCATGTCGAGATGGCGCTTGGCCACCGGGATGTCGACCGGCTCGCACAACGTACCGCCGGCATGATGCAGGCTCGGCAACATGTAGACCAGCTTCGCGAAATTGCGGAAGTCTTCGATCGTGGCATAGCGCCGGCCCTCATCCAGATTGCGAATGAATGGCGGGCCATAGACGGGAGCAAACACGCTGTTGTTGCCGCCAATGGTGACATTGTTCGCGGCATTCCGCGCATGCTGGACATATTCGCGCGGCGCCGTCCTGATTAGCGAGCGGACCAGGCCCTTCGGGAAACGTAGGCGGAACCGGCGAGGATCTGATGGCGACACCTTCACATCGGCGCCCGCATCTTTCCACATCTGCACCGCTTCCTCGTCCTCGTAGAAGTCGATGCCGACTTCCTGGAGCACGGTCTCCGCATTGCGCTCTATGAGTTCCAGCTGCTCGTCGGTGAGGGGTTCGTAGAGCTTCACGTTGCGCCGGATGAAGCCCGCCTGTTTCACGGTATTTGCAGTCCGGGCAGCGCGGCGTGCGTCGGCGCCACCCCTTGCGCGGCGGCCGGAGGAAGCAGGAGCGGGCTGGGCGTCAGTCATGGCGGGCCTGTTGAGAATGTTTCACCTTGCCCCCTGTTTACCTTCAACAGTGTGGTGGGGTGTGGGAGGAAACGTCAGCCGATGTCCCGGAAACGACGCCCTAATAGGTCACCTTGAGGGACTCCAGCCCGTGAAAGTGGTAGGCATTACGGTAGCGTGGCGCTTCTGCAAGGGTAAGTTTCGGCAGCCGGTTGAAAAGGATCGGCAGCGCGATCTGCATCTCAAGCCGGGCCAGAGGCGCTCCAATACAGAAATGAATGCCCGCGCCGAAGCTCACATGGGGATTGGGCTCCCGCGCAGAATCAAAGCGGTCAGGCATAGGAAAACGGTGCGGATCCCGGTTCGCGGCGCCGAGAAGTAGGCCGACAGTCTCGCCTTTGCGGAATCGCACCCCGCCATACTCCAGGTCCTCCAGCGCATAACGGGTGAAAAGATGAAGCGGCGCATCGTAGCGCAGGCTTTCCTCGACATGCCCTTCGCCGATGCCGCCGCGAAGGTTCTGTTCGAGCAAAGTCTTGACCGCGTTACCGATGGCATGAACGGTTGCCTCATGTCCGGCGTTGAGAAGCAGGATGGCCGTCGTAACGAGTTCGTCCTCGGTGAGTTTCTGGCCCTGTTCCTCGGCCCGGATCAGTTCGGACAACAGGTCTTGGCGCTGATCCTTGCGCCGTTCCCGAATGTAGCTTCGCATGAAACCGCTGAACGCCAGCGTGGCGGCGACGGCGGCATCTTCGATCGCGCGGTCGCGCCGGGCCTGATACATGGCAACCATGTCGTGGGACCAGGACAGAAGTTGCGTGGCCATGTCCTCCGGCACGCCAAGCAGCTCGCAGATGACGATCACCGGGATGGGGGTGGCGAAATCAGGCAGAAGATCGACTTCATGCGCTGCTTCAAAGCGATCGATCAACCCATTGGAAAGACTCGCAATCATTGGTCGCAGGCGCTCCACCTGCCGGGACAGGAATGAGCGGTTGACCAGACCGCGGAGCCGCGTGTGAACTGGGGGTTCGAGTTCTAGAAGCGAGTGACTCTCGAAGGCATAGAAGGGCCGAAGATGAGGAGGCGGCTCGTCCCAGCCCAGTTCCTCCCGGCTTGCAACATGCAGGATCTGGCGGCCGAATCGCCGGTCGCGCAGCAGGGCATTCACGTCGTCATGCCGCGCGAAACACCAGTAACCGTAGTTCTCCCATTTGAACACGGGTGCGGCGTCACGGATGGCATGATAGGCAGGATAGGGATTGTTGTAGAATCCGGCATCACAAGGATCGAGCGATACGGATTTCTTTGCGCTATTTATGTGCATGGCAGCCATCTTCTAGCGTAGTCGCGCAGGCCTGCAAGAGCCGTTAAGAGCGGTCGAGGAGCAAGATCATGAAGGTTTATATCAGTGTCGACATCGAAGGCTGTGCCGGCATCACCCATTGGGACGAGGCGCGGAAAACCCATGCCGATTACCCGGAGTTCCGAGAGCAGATGACCCGTGAGGCCGTCGCGGCGATTGATGGCGCGCGGGCGGCCGGGGCGACCGAGATTCTGGTGAAGGATGCCCATTCCTCGGGCCGCAACCTCATCACCGCCATGCTGCCGGAAGACGTAAGGTTGATCCGGTCATGGGCCGGGCATCCGCTCTGCATGGTTCAGGAGCTGGACGAGAGCTTCGATGCGGTGCTGATGATCGGCTATCACAGCGCGGCCGGCAGCGAGGCTAACAGCCTTGCCCACACGCTTTCACTCGACGCGGTCGGCATCCGGATCAATGGCCGGCCGGCATCGGAGTTCACCATCCATGCCCTGGCCTCCTCCATGCTTGGCGTTCCCACGGTATTCGTCAGCGGGGATAAGGGGCTGATGGATGAAATCGAATCGGTAAACCCTCATATCGGCCGGTGTGCCGTAAAGGAAGGGCGGGGCCAGTCCACAATTTCCGTGACGCCGGGCGCCGCCTGCAAGGCGATCCACGAGGGTGTTCGCCAGGCCCTGGCGGGCGATCTGTCGAAATCCCTTCTTGAGGTCCCTGAACGCACCATTCTGGAAATCACCTATGGCGACCCCAACCTGGCCTATCGCCATAGCTGGTACCCCGGTGCCGAGCATGCGGGCAATCGCACCATTCGCTTCGAGACTGGCAACTACTTCGATGTCCTCCGCATGTTGAACTACGTGACCTGATGGGAAGAACCGGGGCAAGCGCGCAGTTCATCGTTCTCGTGGCATTGCTCAATGCCATGGTGGCCATGTCGATCGACACCATGTTGCCCGCGATCGGCGCGATTGCCTCCGAACTCGGCGCATCCGATCCCAACAGCCGGCAATTCATCATCACCAGCTTTTTTGCCGGCATGACCATCGGCACGCTGATTTATGGCCCATGGTCCGATTCCATCGGCCGCAAGCCGGCCATTTATGCTGGTCTCGTCCTTTATGCGGTCGGTGCACTGCTCTGCCTTTTCGCGACAAGTTTTCCAGTCATGCTGATCGGCCGCTTTGTCCAGGGCTTCGGCGCGGCCTCGCCGCGGATTGTATCCATCGCCATGGTGCGGGATGGGAGCGCGGGTGCCGCTATGGCCAAGGTCATGTCATTTGTCATGACCGTATTCATGCTCGTACCGATCCTGGCGCCTTCGATCGGCCAATTGGTGCTGGTGATCGCCAGTTGGCGCATGATCTTTGCCGGATTTCTAGTCATCGGCGTCATCGCTGGCGTGTGGCTGTGGCTCGGACAACCTGAAACCCTGCCGCGCGAACGCCGTTCAACGCTGTCGCCCCGCAATCTGCTGGTGGCTTCCGGCGAAGTCTTTCGCACGCCGATCACAGTCGGATACACCCTGGCTGTCGGATGCATATTCGGCAGCTTCATCTGCTATCTCGGAACCTCTCAGCAGATCTTCGCTGAGCAATACGCTCAGGCTGAGTATTTCGCCTTGTGGTTCGGCTTCTTCGCCGTCGCCATCGCCATTGCCATGTTGCTCAACGCCAAGCTCGTCATGACCTTTGGCATGCGAAGCCTGTCGAAATGGGCCCTGCGCGCCAGCATCGCCCTGTCGGCGATGTTTCTGGCCGTGGGTTTGGCGGCCCAAGGTCATCCGCCATTGTGGACACTTGGATGCTACCTCTTTGCAAATTTCTTCTGCGCCGGAATCCTGTTCGGCAACTACAATGCCATCGCGCTCGAACCCATGGGGCGCATCGCCGGCATGGCG
>JAGRLX010000461.1 GCA_020441605.1 Alphaproteobacteria bacterium | reverse complement strand
GCAAGGAAACCTCGACCAATTCGATCGCCTCGATCTAGGCCTGGACCGGCGGGCTCAAGCACCGCGCCAAGCTGGACGACAACGCGGCGCTGATGAACTTTGCCACCACGCTGGAAAAGGTCGTCGTCGACACCGTGGAATCCGGCTTCATGACCAAGGATCTCGCCCTTCTGGTCGGCCCGGAACAGAAATGGTTGACCACGATGGGCTATCTGGAAAAGGTGGACGAGAACCTGAACAAGGCGCTGGCCGGCTGATCTCCGGCCCCGCCGGGAGAGGAGATCGTGCTTGCCATATCGCCTTGACGGTCTCCTCTCCTGGTGCCTGCGCCTCACCTGGCTCTACATCGCGGTCACGACCGCGGGCCTGATCGCCACCTGGTTCGAACTCGACCTGCTGAAGCGGGTTGCCAGCGGCGAGCTGAGCGGCCTCGACGCCCAGCAAGCGGCCGAGCAATCGGACAACATCGTCGCCATTTTCGGCCTCGCCGAGGTGGCGGTTTCCATCATCGCCTTCATCGTCAATGGGGTCTGGATCTACCGCGCCAGCAGCAACGCCCGCGCCATCGACCCCTGGGAAGGCCGCATCCGCCCCGGCTGGGCCATCGGCTGGTTCTTCATCCCGATCGCCAATCTCTGGATGCCCTACCGCGCCATGAAGCAAACCTGGCGCACCGCGCATGGCCTCCCCCACGACAGCGATACGCCGCTGCCCGGCTGGTTCCTGTTCTGGTGGCTGCTCTGGCTGTTCAGCGACATCACCGGCAACATCTCCATCAGGATGACCACGAGCGCCGAGGTCATCCAGACCTATATCCTCGCCGACTACTTCACGCTGGCCTCGTCCCTGACCGCCCTGCCCTGCGCCTGGCTGTTCATGCGGCTGATGCGCGAAGCCAGTGCCGGTCTCGACGACCGGCGCAGCCTGTCCCAGGTCTTTGCCTGACCGCGCCCTGCGCCCGGCTCAGATGAACTGGAAGGTGATATCGCTCTCTTCCAGCACCACGCCGCTCAGCGTCACCGAGGCCGAGCCGAAGGTTACCAGCGTATCGGTGCCGTCATCGGTCACTTCGACGATGCTTTCCTTGCCGCCGCGCAGGTTGATCAGCAGGCTGTCCGCCTTCATGTCGAAATCGGTGATGGTGTCGTTGCCGCTCACCGAACGTGCAAAGGTAAAGACGTCGCGCCCGGCACCGCCGGTCATGGTGTCGTCGCCCAGCCCGCCCTTCAGCACGTCGTTGCCGCCATTGCCGAACAGCCGGTCATTGCCCTGCCCGCCGCCCACGACGTCGCGCCCGGTACCGCCGGAAACCCGGTCGTTGCCCTCGCCGCCGCCAAGACCGTCATCTCCGGCCCCGCCGTCAAGCTTGTCCGCCCCGGCACCGCCGCGCAGCGCATCCTTCCCGCTGCCGCCTTTCAGAATGTCGTCGCCATCGCCGCCCAGCAGCCGGTCGTCCCCGCCGCGCCCGTTGATGGTGTCGTTCCCGGCAAGGCCCACGATACGGTCATCGCCGGCAACCCCGCCCAGGTTATCGTCACCGGCCGTCCCGACGAACCTGGCCGAGGCGCCGGTCACGTCGAAATGCACCAGCCGCATGTTGTTCGAATCGCCCGAGTCATCGGTATAGACCAGCGCAATGCGGCCGTCCCTCAGCTCGGTCAGCGTCGGATAGGCCTGATCCCCCAGGTCCGAGACGCCCGCCTGCATCCGGGTCTGCAGCGTCCCGTCCGCATCGAACAGCAACAGGTCGACGCCCCGCGCCTGGCCATCGTCATCCAGCGCGGTGAGCGCCACGGCCAGGCCGCCGCCCGACAGGCCGATCATGTCGAACATGCCGTCCTTGCCGTCGAACCGCAGGCTATAGGCCACGGGAACCGAGGCGCCCGTGAATGCGCCCACATCCGACAGAAGCGAGATGTTGAACGTCGAGGGCTTGCTGTCGAATTCCTCGACATAGGCCAGCGCAGCACCGCCACCGGTCAGCGCGGCCAGTTCCAGACTGTCCGTCCGGATCGTCCCCGCGCCGCCTTCGACGAAGAAGTCCAGCGGCTGGTAGACGCCTTCGAAACCGGTCGGCGCCTGGAACAGGTTGCTCATCAGCATGAGCCAGATGCCGTCCCCGACCGGATCGGCCAATTGTGTGCCCGCCACGAGGATATTGCCATTGGCCAGTTGCACCATGGCATCCACCGGCTCCTCCAGGATCTGGATCAGCGAGCCGGCCGAGTCATAGATATAGGCCTGTCCCGGATTGGTCGAAAAGGTGATCGGGTCATCCAGGATGACGGCAAACCGGTTTCCGGTGAGCTTGACGATGTCCTGCAGGTTTTCCTGATCGAATGAATTCGGGGTAAAGCTCGCGGTATCCGGATTCACGTCGATAAAGAAGGACCCGGTCTGCTGGCCCGTGGAATCGAAGAACCGAATGAAGGTATCGGCATCCGCCGGGCCATTGCCCGCCACCAGGGTCGAGGTATAGCCGATGGCGAAACTGCCCGAGTTCAGCGCCACCACCTTCGGCTGGTCCTGCACATAGGACCCGAAGGTATTGACCTGAAAGATATCGCTGACGGCGACCCCGTCGGCATCCAGGATGCGCGCGAAGACGGCGCCGTCGACATCGTCGAATTCATCCGTGGGCTGCCCCAGAACCTCGGACCAGGTGACCAGCAGATTTCCGTTGCTCAGAACGGTGATATCCGGCTCGGCCGCACCGGCGCCAATTCCTGCGGATTCCAGAATACTTTCGTCGCCAGATTTCTGCAGTTGCATCACTTGCCTCATCGTTTTTTGTAAGTTGGCCGCACTGTCAGTGTTGCCCGGTTCGACTGTCAATCTGCAAGACAGGCGCACTCAAAGGTTGAGTGCAACAGGTGCATATTGCCCACACCCACGATTCAGGCCGCGCGCTGCGCCGCCACAAGGCCGAACGACCCCGTGCTGAACCCCTCCGCGGTGAACCGGCACACCGTGCCCGACTCCACCTCGGTCCAGCCCGCCGCATCGCTCTCCAGCGGCTCGGAAACCACCATGAACCCCCGCCGCTCGTCGCAATAGCGATAGAACAGCGTCGGCGCCGCATCGTCCGAGGCATGGCGCACCGCATACAGCGTCTGCCCATCCGACCAGGCCGCCGACAGCCGCAGATGCGGCGCATGGCCCAGCTCTTCGGACAGGCGCTGCATATCCCCCGCCGCCTGCCGCATCGCCCCCACCGGATCGGAGTCCATCCCCAGCCCCAGGGCACGCAGGAAAATCGCCTCGCTGTCCGTCGCCCCTCTGCGCGACGGATAGAGCGCATCCGCGATCCCCATATCCGCCTGCTTGCGGAAGGCATCGAACCCGCCCACCTGCCCGTTGTGCATGAAGCTCCACCGCCCCACCGCGAAGGGGTGACAATTGTTGCGCGAAATCGCCGATCCGGTGGAGGCGCGCACATGGGCCAGGAAGAGATGCGACTTCACCTGCCGCGCCACCGAGGCCAGGTTCGGATCCGACCAGGCCGGATAGACGTCGCGATACAGCCCCGGCTCGGGCCGGTGGTCGTACCAGGCAACGCCGAACCCGTCGGCATTGATCGCGCTCTTGCAGCGCTCGGCGTGGTGGCTTTGGGCAATCAGCGAATGGCCGGGGCGGCTGATGATCTCTTCCAGAAAGATCGGCTCACCGATCCAGGCGGCCCAGCGGCACATTCAGCGTCCCCGGTTATGGGTACGCGCATACATCTCGGCGATCATCCCGCTGGCCGTGCGCTCGAACAGGCAGGGGATCACCGCATGCACCGCCGCCGCCGCCCCCGCCGCGAACAGCTTCAGCGCGAAACCGCCGGCAAAGCGGGCATGCTGGGCATAGCTCTCGTCTACGCTGTGCGGATGGGCGAGAAAGACTTTGGCGATCATGGGACGGCTCCTGTTCCGGCGTTGCCCGACACTACCACCCGCCGCGAGAGAAGATGTCCCATTCTCTCGCGGATTTGAGTTGATATTGGGATAGTATCTCATGAAAGTGTTAAAATGAAGGACATGGATGACCTCGACCGCCGGATTCTCGCCCAGTTGCAACGCGACGCAACCCTGCCGCTCGACCTTCTGGGCGAACGTGTCGGTCTGTCGCGCAACGCCTGCTGGCGCCGCATCAAGGTACTGGAAGAATCCGGCGTGCTCCGCGCCCGCGTGGCCCTGCTCGACCCGGCGCGGATCGGCCTCGGCCTCACCGTCTTCATCCTGGTGCGCACCAGCTCGCACGA
>JAGRLX010000460.1 GCA_020441605.1 Alphaproteobacteria bacterium | reverse complement strand
CCGGATGACCTGAAAGCCTGGATCGAACAGCAAGCGCGGCTCAATGGCGCCTCGCAGAACTCCGAAGTGATCCGGGCGATCCGCGAGCGGATGGACCGGGCCGAACCCACTAACGCCTAGCAAGGAGAAGACCATGACGAACGAAGAACGCGCTCGCGCGACCGAGAAAGGTCTGTCCGCGACCGCTCGCGCATTCCTCAGAGCCCAAGAAGACCTTGAGAACGCCCGGAACCTGGTCGAGCTGATCGTCATTGCGTGCTCGCGGAGCAATGATGCCGAACTCGTGGCGATCTGCGCTGGAGCGGAAGCCGCCCGCGATGCCCTCGAATTGGCCGCGCGCGGCTACACAGTGGCCAGCCCTGTGATCTGCCAACTGGAGGAAACGAAATGAACGACCAGAAACGCGCCCGCGCGAACAAATATGCCTTGTCTCCCGACGCCCTCGGCGAGATTCGCGACTGCCTGGATTTGGCCGTCGATCAGCTCAACGGCGACATGGACAAGGACGGCACCCGCCATTTCGTTATGCACCTGCGGCCGGCCCTCAAGCTGGCCCACCGGCGCCTGGAGGCGATGCAATGAGCGACTCAACCATTGAAACCGCACGCGGAACCAAGAACGAAGTGGACTTCCTGACGCTCATCGGCAGCCTCGATGCCAATGAGCGGGCCTTCATTCTTCTTGGCCTGCAGAAGACCGTCGCAGCCAAAAGCAAGAGCTGGCGGACACGCTATCTGCGAGAGACGGCCGACTCGATCAAGCAATATCGCTCCGAACGGGCGCGGATGGTCAATCCGAAGTAGCGAATTGCCAAGAACGAAAATGTTCCATTGCAAAAAAATTTGGAGTGTGAGACATTCATTCCAGACAATTCGTGGGATGAACATGCGCGCGAAGGAACTCGTTCCGATCTTGGCAGAAAGGTGGGCCGTCCCTTTTGAGACGGCCTTCACCATCGACCGCGCGTTGATGAACGCCGGGCTGCGGCAGAAGGGCCGTGGCCGGGCGTACCCTGAAATGACCCGCAAAGAGGCGTTGTTGTTCCTGATCGGCTGCATGGCGGCAGAGAAGGCGACCCAAGCGGCCGATGACGTGAAGGCTTGGCAAGCTGCTACCGGGATCTATCCTCTCGACCCTTCCGAGAAAGCACCGGACGATGACGGCTACGACGAGTGGTATTTTGATTCCGGGAACCAAGTCCGGATGGACTACTACGTGAGGATCAATCCCAAGCTCTCGCAGTTTGCGACAAACGGCGGCCATCTCGTCGGGCTGATGGATTTCATGTTGGTCGTGTGCGACTTGCTGGAAACGGGCTCGATCTTGTGCGACAGCGTGAAGCTGTCGGTCAGCCACTCTCATCAAAGCGCCGAGGTAACGTTTTTCGATATGGCCGGAAACTCTGTTGAAGGACACAGTTTCCACACCGACCGGCAGCCTGAATTTCACGACGACCTGGAGCACACGCAGATTATCCGCTCCGCTTCGGTGTACGGCGACGCGCTCATGGAGATTTGCGCGCGCACCGAGAACCCTTTGGCGGAGGCTGAATAGACATGTCCCGCCCCGCCGCCCCTCTGTTCGCTGATGAAAAGACCGCCGCAGACCTTTTCTGCATGAACCGGTCTGAATTTCGGCAACTGGTCGACGCCGGGCACCTGCCCGGCCCGCGCGACCTGGGCGGGCTCGAGCGTTGGGACGTTGAACAACTTCAGAAGATCGCCCGTGGTGATGCGATGGAAGACGGGGGGATGAGATGGTGACGCGGTGGGGTGGCAAGAAATACTTGCACGAGCCGAAACCGGGCTTCGTCTACGTCCGGAAGGGCGGCCGTTACATCGGCCGGAT
>JAGRLX010000013.1 GCA_020441605.1 Alphaproteobacteria bacterium | reverse complement strand
GTTCTTGCCGTGGCGCTCGACCACCGAAATGCGCACCAGGTCACGGGTTGGGTCTGGCCGCTTGTCTCCATCCTTGATGGCGATTTCCTCATGCAAATGTTCGGTGATGATCTTGCCTTCAACAATGCCGATCACGTCTGTCTGGGTACGGTTCCCAAGGGTCCGGAAATTACTGGCCGACGCCATGGGCGCCCTGACAGATTGGCGACCGATCTCAGGCATTGCCGTGCGTCTTGAAAAGGCCTCATCGTCCGCGACGCGCCCGCCACACAGCACAAGACGTGCATCGCAGGCCTCGAGACTTCCCAAAGCGACGATATCGGCCCGTTTGCCGGGCGCGATCTGGCCGCGGTCTTTAAGCCCGAATGCCTCAGCTGCCGAGAGCGAGGCTGCACGATAGGCGGCAAGCGGCGTTGCACCACGTTCGATCAGCCGGCGGATCATGTAGTCGAGATGGCCTTGTTCCGCGATATCCAGCGGATTGCGGTCATCGGTGCAGAGGCAGAGGTAGGGTGAGGTGGCCTCGGTCAGGATCGGGGCCAGCGCTTCGAGATCTTTCGAGACCGAGCCTTCGCGGATCAGAACCCGCATTCCCTTCTGAAGTTTCTCAAGGGCTTCTTCGGCGGTGGTCGCCTCATGCTCGGTCCGGATGCCTGCCGTAATATAGGCGTTCAGATCGCGCCCCGAAAGTAGCGGGCAATGCCCGTCGATATGACCACCTTCGAAGAGCGCGAGCTTGGTTAGTGCACCCGGATCACGGTGGATCACGCCGGGATAGTTCATGAATTCCGCCAGCCCGATGCCGGATGGATGGCCCATGACCTGCGCCAGGTCTTTGGCGTCGAGCCGGGCGCCGGCGGTTTCCATGTGGGTTGAGGGTACGCAGGATGAGATCTGCACGCGTAGATCCATCAGCGTGTGTTCGGATGCGGTCTGGAACCAGCGAATTCCTGGTAGCCCGATGACATTCGCGATTTCATGGGGGTCGCAGATGGCCGTGGTGACCCCGCGGGGTGTGACACAGCGATCGAACTCGAACGGGGTAACGAGAGAGCTTTCGATATGCAGATGTGTGTCGATGAAACCGGGGACAAGTGTCAGACCCGAAACATCGATCGTCCGTTGCCCTTCATAGGCTGCGGCAATTCCAACTATCGTCTCGCCGCCGATCGCAACATCGCCCTCGATCATTGCCCCGGTCACGATATCGAAGATACGCCCGCCACGCAGAACCAGATCAGCGGGCGCGTCGCCGCGGCCTTGTGCAATTCGTTTCTCGAGAGATGTCATGTTCACTCCGCAGTTGACATGCCCAGCCGCCCAAGCACCCGTCGCTCGGTAACCACCACGATCTGGTAGAACACAACCGACAGGATCACGGACACAGCCGCCAAGGACCAGATCATTCCATAGTCGAGATATCCCCTGGACTGATTCAACAAGTTCCCAATGCCGCGTCCAGTGGCCAGCCATTCCGCGATCATCACACCCAGCAGCGCGCGCGGTACGGTCAGCCGCGTCGCCGCGAAGAGATAGGGGAGCGAAGCGGGGATGGTGACCATCCGCATCTCAGTCCAACGATTGGCGCCGTAGGCGCGCGGCATTTCCTCGACGCTGCGGGGCACCATCGCTATTCCTTGGGCGAGGGTGACGAAGGCCGGAAAGAAGGTGACGGAAATGGTGATCCAGAGGGTCAGCGACGTGCCACGCCCTAGGATTAGGACAAGAAGCGGCGTCAGCGCGACGAGCGGCATGGTCTGGGTGATCAGAGCGACAGGCATGAAGGCGTCTATCGCGCGGGGGAAGAGCTTGGACATGATCGCAAGCAGGAAGGCGAAGCCGAGCCCCGTGGCCATACCTATGAAGGTTATGGGAAGCGTTTCACCAAGCGCGGCGATGAGTTTGGCCTGCGCAATTGGAGCCGTTTTACTGATGAAGAGATAGTGGAACACATCCGCAGGTGTCTTGGCGATCATCGACGGCGCACCACTGAGCTTGATAAAGGCCCACCACAGGGCGAAGGGCAGCGCAACGGTCGAGAGCGCGATGACGGCGCGCTCGGCAGGGTGTCCGGCGCGGGCGGAGCCGGTCGGCACGGCGGTGTTGAGCGTGACCGCCTTGGTGGCGCCGATGAGGCGGCGCGAGAGGACGGCGAATGCGACATAGCTGAGTCCAGCGATCAGTGTCGCGACAAAGCCGATGCCCCACAGGCGGTCCGGCTCGGCCCGGCCAAGGGAGCCGAGCAGGTAGGTCCCGAGCCCCCAGCGACCACCGCTGCCGAACTCGGCCAGGATTGCGCCCAGCACGGCATTTGGAGCCGCAATCCGGAGGCCGGCAAGGATCGATGGCATGGCGCCGCGGAACTGCACGTATTTCATAACCTTCCAGCGCGAACCGCCGTAAGCGCGGATCACGTCTTCAGCGCGGCTGTCCGCCTGGGAAATCCCGATGACGGTAGCTGTCATCGTCACGAAATAGACCCCAAGCGCGGCCAG
Source organism: Alphaproteobacteria bacterium (assembly GCA_020441605.1). The sequence goes on along the minus strand of JAGRLX010000013.1, from coordinate 9,909 downwards.
CGTTATCTTGGGCGCCATGCCCGACATCGTGAGGGCGAGGATCGGGGCGATGGCGATGGGGGGCAAGGCGAAGGCGGCGATGTTGATGCCACGGGAGACGCGCAGCGCAACTGGGGAGAGGGCGAAGACGACGCCGGCGGCAATGGCAACCGCGTTGCCGATCACAAATCCTGCGACCGAGGCATAAAGCGTTGCCGCGATGTGGTTGGGGTAATCGGCACGATCCTGCCAGAGACGTATGAGAATGGCGCTTGGAGGCGGAAGCGCGCCACTGGCGAGTAGTCCGAACTGACCGACGACTTCCCAAATCAGAAGTAGGATGATCGCGTTGCGCAGACCGGCATGGTGCTTGAGCCTGCTATCCGCCATGGAGCACCTTTGCGATGTCATCGCAGACATTGTGAAACGCCGGGTCCGAGAACAAAGGAGGCTTGCGCGGACGCTCGAAGGGCACGTCGATCACGTTGACGATGCGCCCGGGCGCGGCGTGCATAACCACAACGCGGTCTGACAGGAAGACAGCCTCGTCTATGCCATGGGTCACCAGGAGCGCGGTTGAGCCGGTTTCGGACCAGATGCGTTGCAGCTCGACGTTCATCTGCCGTCTGAGAATCTGGTCGAGCGCGCCGAAGGGCTCGTCCATGAAAAGCACTTTGGGATGCGTGACAAGCGCACGGGCGATGGCGACGCGCTGGCGCATACCGCCGGACAATTCTCCCGGAAGAGAACTTTCATAGCCTTTTAGACCCACAAGCTCGATCATCTTCTGGATCTGGTCAGCTTCGGCTGAGAGGCTGCGGCCGAGCACTTCAAGCGGGACACCGACGTTGCGCCGAACGCTGCGCCAGGGCAGGAGCGCGGCGTCCTGAAATGCTACACCTGTCACGCCGTCCCGAGCGGCCTGAAGGGGAGGTTCGCCGCCTACCAGAACCTTGCCCGCATTGGCAGTTTCCAGTCCGAGCGCGATGCGCATGACCGTGGACTTGCCGCAGCCGGAAGGCCCGATGATCGATGTGAACGACCCGACCGGGCAATTGAGCGAGACATCGCGCAACGCCTCAACAACCTTGCCACGACCCGTGAAGGTCTTGCTGACACCGGTCAGGGTAATACCATCGGGCTCTAACATCAGATCTCTGCGAGCAGCGATGTGTCGAACATGTCGTGGCTGCCGGTGATGCCGACCTTGCCTAACGCGCTCAGGCACTTCTCGATGCTGTCTCCGGTGAGAGAGAAAATGCCTTCGTGACTTTCGATCAAGGGTTTCTGGGCAGCGTTGAAGTAAAGCTCGTTCTCGATAGAGCGGCCGGTGCCCTTGAACCAGGTGTCTGCAAATTTGGGCGGCCAGATAGCGGTGTCGGCAAGGTTTTCCTCCCAGCCCTTGCGAGAGGCGGCAAGCCACGCCCTAAGCTGATCTCGCTTCTCGGACAGGACCGACTCTGTCACAACGACGGTGTCGTTGTAGATCGTGTAACCGAAATCGTAGAGCAGGAACGACGTCGCTTCCTCACCCGCCTGGCTGATTGTGAAGGGGACGTTAGTGGTGAAATCGAGGCTGGCGTCGATCTCGCCCTTAATCAGCGGGGTCGGATCATAAGCGTAGGGCACGATGTTGACCTGCGCCGGATCGATGTCGTTCATCTTAAGCATGGCTTGGACGGAGATCACGTTGACCGGCGGGACGGCCAGCGTTTTGCCGATCAGGTCCTTCGGTTCGTTGATCGGGTTCTTCGCAAGCGAGACAATTCCGATTGGGTTCTTCTGGTATTGGGCGCCGATGATCTTGAACGGCGCGCCCTGTTCGGCGATGGCCTTGATGGTAGTATCCGGCGTGGTCAGGGCCAGATCGGCGCGCCCGGCGATGATTGTGCTTTCTGGGATCACGTCTGGGCCGCCCGACAGGTAAGTCAGGTCAAGCCCTGCATCGGTGTAGTATCCCTGATCCAGACCGAGGAAATAGCCGGTAAATTCGGCATCGTTGATCCAGGCGGCTTGCATGGTCAGCGCGCTGGTTTTGGCGTAGGCGCGAAGGGGGAGCGAAGTGGCGGCGAAACCGGCGGCGGCTGCGCCCAGAAAATGGCGACGATTGATCTTGTCGTACATGTGAAACTCTCCTTGGAGTTTGATGTGGATTAGGCGAGTCCCTGAAGGCGCTGAAGCTCTTGCAGGGGCGGAGTTGCGGCGATTTGTTTGGGGTCGAGAAGGGGCCACTTCACGCCACTGGGGCGTTTGGCGCGGCGCTCAACCACATGGGTGCCGCCGGGAGTAAAGATTTTGTCGACGAGGATGTCCGTCTCAGAGGGTTGAAGTTCGTCCTCGACAAGCTGGACATCATGGACAAGGGCATGGACCGCCGTGCTTTCATCGACGAAACCGAGGTCGGTGAACATTCCCCATTCCAGATCGAAGAAACCGTGTCCCTTACCGAAACGTACTCCATTTACGGAGACCGCGGAGGCACCGGTCACAAGGTAGTCGAATTTGCCAATCTTCGAAATGCCTTCGAGTGTGATCGGTTCGCCGAAATACTCCATTCCATCCAGCCAGGAGGCATAGCGCTCGGCACCGCTCGGCACCTTTGCCGGGTCGAGGTAGAGGAACCCCCGATAGATTCCGTAAGTCGACATCACAAAAGGCTTTCCAGCTTCGATCATGCGGCGGCGCAGGTCGTTTAGGCAATTATCTGGTGTGATGAACGCGAAGCTGCTGGCCTGGTAAGCCGGGTCTTCGACAAGGTGGCTGGTTGCTTGTTCCGAGCCGTCAAAATCGGGTATGACTTCGGCGAAATTCATGTGAAAGCGGGTGTCTGGCCGCGCCACGTCCTGTAGCCTCGTCCATATTCTTTCGCGGATCAGTTTGGAGGAAGTCATCTTGTCGCTTTCGCTGTTTCAATGTTTCACAATGATGAAACATGAGTTTCATACGTCAAGAGAAATTGCATAAAGATGGCCTCTAGACTGATCCTCCGCATTCAGGAAAAATTCGCGCGTCTGACGTCGAGCGAGAAGAAAATCGCGAACGTTCTCATGGATAATCAAGGACTTGTGGAAACGCATACGGCCACCGAGCTGGCTTCGCTTGCCGAGGTGTCCAAGGCGACGACTGCCCGGTTTTTCCGCAGTTTGGGTTATACAGATTTCGAGGAGGTACGGCTTCAGGCCCGGGAAGAACGAAATCGGCGGGAGCCCTACGCGCGATTCGACTCGACTCCAGAAGCGGCGTCACTGGGCCGTACGCTTTCAGAGCATCTGGAGTTGGAGCAGCGCAACCTCATCCGCACCTTCGAGGAAATGCGCTCTGATCTGCTTCCGGAAATCGCGGCCGTGCTGGAACAGGCGCCGAGGATCTGGTTTCTGGGGTTCGGGGACGAATACGGGATTGCCCGTCTTGGCAACAGCCTTTTCACGCGATTGCGACATGGAGTCCATCAGATCGAGGGCACGGGACAGGACTGGGCGTCCGAACTCGCCATGACTGGTCCGCGTGATGTTCTGATCCTGCTGACATTTGAGCCAAGGCCACGCATTCTTCCGGTGCTGTTGTCTCATGCGCGCACCACGCGAATGCGGATCGTGACGATCACCGACCACGCTTATGCCGCGCAGGCACAGCGGTTTTCCGATTTTGTGCTCCCGTGCCATATCGCCAGCTATGGAGTTCTACCCACCCATGCAACGATGATTTCAATGTTGCGTCTGTTGGCACTTTCTTTTGTGGGTCAGAATGCCGAAGCCGTCAGCCAGCGGATTGCAACGCTTTCGGAAATCAACGAAGAGCTGGATCTGTCGGAATGAATGGACAGGCCAAACGATCTAATGTCAGCGCCAATGGGACGTTTTTGGGTTGATTTGGACGGGGGCGCGGAAGCCGCGTTCAAAAAGGAACTGGACGCTCTGGACCCTGAGGCGCGCGCCAGGCGTCTCGCCGAGATCGAGGGGCATTTCTTCCACATGGAATCGCCGTTCCTGACGGCCGAGAAGTTCCGCATTCCCGACATCATCGACCCGCGCGACACCCGCGCGTTGCTCAACGGCTGGCTGGATGACGCATGGAAGCTGATCGCCGATCAGCTTGGCCCCAAGGGTCGCACCTTCCGGATGTGAGGACGCCATGAAACGCTTGCTGATCGCCAATCGGGGAGAAATCGCCTGCCGCATCATCCGCGCGGCAAGGTCGCTCGGGATCGAAACGGTCGCCGTCTATTCGGAGGCGGACGCAGGCGCGATGCATGTCGAGATGGCTGATGAGGTTGTTTGTCTCGGCCCGCCGCCTGCCGCGCAAAGCTATCTCAGGCAAGAGGCATTGATCGAGGCCGCCCTTTCGACGAAGGCCGAGGCGATCCACCCTGGCTACGGCTTCCTGTCGGAAAGCGCGTCTTTCGCGAAGGCGGTGAAGGAGGCGGGCCTGACCTGGGTCGGTCCGGCGCCTGAAACCATCGCCGACATGGGCGACAAGGGTCGCGCTCGCGCGCTCGCGATCAAGGCAGGCGTGCCTGTTTTGCCTGGCTCGGAAAGCTTTGCCGAAGGTGCGCTGGACGGTCTGGAAGAGGCAGGCAATGCCGTCGGGTTTCCCATCCTGGTGAAGGCCACCGCGGGCGGTGGTGGCATCGGAATGCAGCGTGTCGATGATCCGGCCAAGCTGCGCAAGATCGCCGAGCGTACGCAGTCTGCCGCAGCTCGCAGCTTTGGCGACGGCTCGGTCTTTCTTGAACGCTTTATCGCCCGCGCACGCCACATCGAGATACAGGTATTCGGCTTTGGCGATGGCCGCGCCGTGCACCTTCATGAGCGCGATTGCTCCTTGCAGAGGCGCTTTCAGAAAGTCGTCGAAGAAAGCCCTGCCCCGCGACTTGACCGTGCGATCGTGGCGCGCATGGGCGAAGTCGCCTGCGCGCTGGCCGCAGCCGTCAACTACAGCGGTGCAGGCACGGTGGAGTTCGTGCTGGATGCCGAGACGGGCGAGTTCTTCTTCCTTGAGATGAACACGCGCATTCAGGTGGAACACCCGGTCAGCGAGATGGTGACGGGAACAGACCTTGTCGCCGCGCAGCTACAGCTTGCCGCGGGCGAAGATATCCATGGCGAACTCGCAAACCGCCCGCTCAAGGGTCATGCCGTCGAGTGCCGCCTCTATGCGGAGAACCCGGCAAAGAAGTTTCTCCCCTCTCCCGGAACGTTGGAGCGGTTTTCGCTGCCCGAGGGGATGGTGGGCGTGCGCATCGACACTGGTGTACGTGAGGGCGACACGATCACACCTTTCTACGACCCGATGATCGCCAAGATCATCGCCTGGGGCGAAAGCCGCGATGAGGCGATGGCGCAGATCAATGCCGCCCTGCGGGCGACGCAGGTGGAAGGGCTGGCGACCAATCGGGATTTTCTAATTTCGATCACGTCGAACCCAACATTCTTGGGCGGCGAGGTCTGGACAGGCTTTTTGGACAAACATCTGGACGATCTCATCTCGTCACAGCAGGGCCGAATACCGCGCCAAGGGGGATGACCATGACACCGCCAAAATCGCTCCTTCACGCCCTGGAGCCCTTTCTGGAGACCAGTCCCGACAAGGAAGCGCTGGTGTTTGGCGATCATCGGATATCGTTTGGCGAGATGGCGGGCCATGCCGCCGCACTGGCCGACACGCTCCGATCTCTGGGCGTGCAAAAGGGCGACCGGGTCGCCGCGCTGTTTCCGCCCCGACCCGAGGCGATACTGTCGATGCTGGCCTGTTGGCTCATCGGAGCGACGTGGATGGGGGTCAACCCGCGCTATCAGCGGTCCGAACAGGCGCAAATCCTCTCCGACGCAGGTGTGAAAGTGCTGATGTCGATGACCCGTCTCGGCAAGCGCGACCTTGAGGCGGATCTGGCCAGCCACGAGGCGGATCTTGGTCTAACCGTTCTGCGCTTTGCGCCCGCATTTGCGCCCGAGGCTCTCCCTGTAAAGCTGTCATATGATAAGGCGCTGCGCCGATGGCGCGAAGCCACCGAAACGCTCGAACCGGACAGTCCGTCGGTGGTGATCTATACTTCTGGCTCGACCGGTAAGCCCAAGGGGGCGCTTATCACCCATGCCGGTCTCGCATTCCGTTCGTACACTCTGCATACCGACCGCTTCAACCTGCCCGAGCCAACACAGCTGATCGACCTGCCGGTCAACCACATCGGTGCGCTGGCCAGCGGGATCGGTGTTGCCTTGGCATCAGGCGGCAAGATGATCCTGACAGAACAATTCGATCCCGGCGTCACACTCAGAATGGCCGCTGAGGAAAAGCTCGCCATCATAAGCGGCGTGCCTGCAATGCTCGCGCGCCTGGTTGAGCATCCAGAATTCGCAAAGTCTGACTTGTCTTCGGTACGGGCTATAAGTTGGGGCGCGGGGCCGATCAACGAGATCGTGCTGCGAAAGCTGATGGATGCGACAGATGCCGTCTTCTCCCAACAATACGGCATGACGGAAAGCAATGGCCCCATTGTCTTCACCCCGCCGACACGCGATATCGCTATCTTGCTGAATACCACGGGAACGCCGGACCCTCGACTGGAGGTGAGGATAGCGGATGACAGCGGCCAGCCCCTTCCCGACGGGGAAGAAGGCGAAGTTCAGATCCGACATCCGCACCCATTTGCAGGCTATCTCGGCAATGCCGAGGCCTCAGAGGCCGCCTTCACGGCCGATGGCTTCCTGCACACGGGTGATCTGGCGAAGATCCGTGAAGATGGTTACCTCGTCTTTTGCGGGCGCAGCAAAGAAATGTACAAGTCAGGCGGCTTCAACGTCTACCCGCGCGAGATCGAGATCGCGCTGGAAGCCCATCCAGCCATACGTGCGGCAGCAGTTCTTGGCGTCAATGACGAACAATGGGGACAAGTGGGGCACGCGTTTGTCGAACTGGCCTCGGAGTTAACGGCAGACGACATCACAAGCTGGTGCAAGGCGCGGCTGGCCGATTTCAAAGTGCCCAAACGTGTCAGCGTAATCGACGCGATGCCGCGAACGCCTGTCGATAAGGTTGACCGGATGCAATTGGCAGAGATTGCGGCCCGCGGCTGAGAGGCGGTCCCGAGGGGAATGGAAAGAAGTTGGGGGTGTAAGCGCCAATGGCTATCAATTTTCCCGGTGAAGAAGGGAGATTGGCCTGGAACTCAGGACAACGATTGAAACGGTTTTCGAAGATTGACGAATGGCACAGCTACGTCTCGGCACGTGACGTCGTACTGCTGAACATCTGCATCCCGAAGGGATCGGTCTGCTTCTGGAAGATGGGCACGCGATGCTGGCACAGATCCATAAAGTAGCGATTGAACCCATCTCTTAAGTCCAAACTACCATTTGCCGATGAGCTGAACGCGGCATTCCGCGAGAAGTAAGCTAGCTGATTTTAAAGCATTGCCAACTAGGCCGCGCATCGGCTGACAAGCCACCTGTCAGGACGGTCCAAAACCATGGCGGAGGACACCGAAATCGATTTTCTATGCGCATAAATATTGTACATTATTGACGCGCATATTATAGCATAGTACTGTCTGCTAAGGAGATCGCTCTATGAATACCCAACCACGAAAACCAACCAATCTGTCCCTTGACGCCAGTTTGCTGGCGGAAGCTAAGGCGTTGAAAGTGAACCTGTCGCGCGCGGCCGAAGATGGGGTGCGCTGTGCGGTCGCCAACGCCAAGGCGGCTCAATGGAAGGCCGAGAACGCCGCAGCACTTCAAAGCTCTAACGCTTATGTTGAAAAACATGGCTTGCCGCTAGAGATGTATCGCCAGTTCTGATGCCCAAATACGACGTATTCTCCAACCCGTCGGGCGATGGCTTTCTATTGGACGTGCAGAGCGATTTGCTCAGTGATCTAAACACTCGCGTTGTGGCGCCGTTACTACCCGTCGCAAAGGCGCCGAAACCCGCAACACGTCTTAACCCGACGTTCGATATCAACGGCGAACGCGTCGTAATGGTAACGCAGTTCATGGCGGCCGTTCCGGAAGGAATGCTCACGTCCTCTGTCGTGAGGATTGAATCGGAGTTCGAGAAGATCACCTCAGCCGTCGATATGCTGATGCAAGGGTTCTGACTCTGACCGCGTCAGAACGAGTGCGATATTAACATAACAAACATTATGCGCACGTGAGCCCACAGAGAGATATGCTCTAGACTCGGCAATCATGAATCGCCTGCCCTGCCGAAAATCTGCTACCGTCGGACTGGCGCCGGACATGGTTCCAGGTTTCACAACCCCTCCCGGTGGATGAAACCTGGTGAAGGAAACACCGCTCCCCGTTTCCTTCTCTCTGGCGGCACCGGACATCCGGTGCCGCCTCTTTCGGAATGGTACAACAGATCGTGTTCAGCCCGGGCTGCGCACATGTGAATGTTGCGAAATGAACAAATGTTGTTTTGAGGGCTCGCTTTGGCTATTTGCAACAGCATTATCCTTTGGGCGCAACTCCTGTTTTGCAAGAGTTTTCGTTGCGAGTTCGACCGGCGATCTAGCGCAGTTTAACGCCTTCCAGGTCACCTGGTTTCAGCCGATAGCGGATGACGTTGCCTTCATGGAGCCCCGAGATCTGCTCACGAACGTAAGCGACAACATCCGCTCGATCAGCATCGGGCACGCCAGCAGCCAAAGCCATCTCATCAACCGCATCGTTTCGGAACTCCTTGAACTCGAGAACGCAACGCCGGACCGCGGCGCGAACGAATTCCCGATAGGCAAGCGCAGCCTTTTCCGGGCTATCCACCTCAGCACGAAGAATGCGGTACTTTTCCGCGGACGCCAGGTATGCGTCCATGTAAACCTCGCGCAGCAGCGCGACGTTGTTCAATTCATAGATCCCGATGAGCCCGTCGATATAGTCGCTGTCGTCCATCGTCGTGAACGACATCGGCGCAAGGTCCGACTTCAGAAGCGGGATGTTCGAGGCCACACGCGAGGTTCGCTTGTTGACGTCGGCAAAGGCCTGGAGGTACGGGATGTGCACCAGGAGGAAAAAGGACTGCTCGAACGGATCGGTGATCTTAGCAGCCTTGTGCAGCAGGATTTCGAACTCCTCTGCGATAGTGACGGCATCGTCGAGCGGTCGATAGCTCGAGTGCGAGATGCCAACCGGCATCGCTCGCAATCGGCCCGACATCGCAGGGTCCGCCAGAAGACCATCCGAGAGCAGCGCATGGATCGCGAACAGATCAGGACGCCGAAGCCCGATCTCATCTAGATTGTCGACCACATACTGGATGGCTTCCTTATGGTTTAGGATCATCAGGGCTTCTTTCCGATCCTTTCCCGCAGCTTCCTCGCCAAACCTGATCAATCGCTCGGTCTGCAAAATATCGTAGGTGTTCCCCTCCATCCTGGACGACGCCCAACTGAGATCGACCAGAAGCTGTTCAAGGATCCGGCGCGCGTATGTTCCGGCCGGAATTGCACCTCCCTGCGGACGGCCAGCCTCCAACAGTCTTTCGCGGTTAGGTGCAGACAGATACCAGGTCTTTCCCGGAACGTACGCATCGAGAAACTCCGGTCGATAGGACACCGGTGCTCGCCTGTTGTACGGCGTCGACAGGTGCGCCCGGACGACCGCACCCCCGGCGATCCTGTATCCCGTGGCCCTACCCTTGCCAGACACCTCAAGGCGACCTTCTTCCACCATGCGCTTCAAGAGGCGCCATACGGTGGTTTCGCTCACATCCCTTGCAACGCCCTTCCGGATGGCATCGCGTCCGGCACCCGGGTTCTCGCCGACAAAGTCGAGAATGTCTTGATCCGACAAGGCCATGAAACGATATCCCGCAAGTGTGAAACGATTAGGATATTGATACACCTATATTTTTCCTCGGCGCAAGTTTTCGTTTCACGTATTTTGCAACGATTCAGGCGTCAGGAGGCGAAAGCCAATGTCGTCAAAAGGA
>JAGRLX010000012.1 GCA_020441605.1 Alphaproteobacteria bacterium | reverse complement strand
GACAAAAGACCGCACTCGATCACAAGCCCCGACAATCAGAAATTCCTTGCAAACCGAGCGGCATCCACAAAAGAAGGTTCCATGGCTGACGGTACCACGTGCCATCGAAGAGATTGCGGGCCGGGTCATCAAGGCTGATCGTCAAAGTAGAGTTCTTCTTGAGGAGCTGCATCGCTACCTCAAGGGAAAGCAGGCGTGGGCGCACTCCATCCTGCAATGACGCGAATTCTGTGAGCTTGCCAAAGATGGTGGCTCGTATACGGCCGCCGAAACTGTCGCATTGCCGCCGGAATTCAGGCCTCATCGGAACATCATCGCGATTTATCGTGAGCTCTGCCGGCGGGCGCTCAGGACATGGACGGCGGGGGCTCTTGCGCGCAACCGCCTCAATTGGAGGAACCACCATGCAACTGAAGAGCGCCGTATCTGCCCTTGCGTTTTCGCTTTGCCTTGCTTCGCCCGCCCTCGCCCATAACGCGGGTTCCACGCCCCGCGTCGAGGTGGCTTTCGTGCTCGACACCACCGGTTCCATGGGCGACCTCATCGAGGGCGCCAAGCGCAAGATCTGGTCGATCGCCAACACCATTGTCGAAACCAATCTGGAGGCCGACGTTGCCATGGCGCTCGTCGCCTATCGCGATCGGGGCGATGCATATGTGGTGAAGACCGAGCCGCTTTCTGAAGATCTGCAGGGCCTTTACGGCCGGCTAGTGAGACTCGAGGCCGACGGCGGCGGCGATACGCCCGAGTCGGTGAACCAGGCGCTCGACGAAGCGGTAAAAGGCCTGCAGTGGTCGAGCGGCGGCGAGGTCAAGCGCATCATATTCCTCGTCGGCGATGCGCCGCCTCACATGGACTATCCGCAGGAGCGCCAGTATCCCGAGATCGTGCGCCGCGCTGTCGACCGTGGCATCACCGTCAACACCATACAGGCCGGCGACATGTGGGAAACCACACCGGTGTGGAAGGAGATCGCCCAGTATGGCCGCGGCCGCTACATGTCCATTCCGCAGTCGGGCGGCGAGGTATCAATCATCATCACGCCCTTCGATGATACGATTCTTGAGTTGCAACGGGAACTCGACGGCACGGTGGTGCCCTATGGTGGCCTGAAGATGCGCACTGAACTCGAAGGTAAGATGCGCGATAAGGCGGCGGCACCCAAATCGGTACAGGTCGAAAATTCCGGGTACTATGCCAAGCGCATGGCCCGCAAGGAGGTGGTGACCGGCGGCGGCGACCTGATCTCTGATCTTGCCAACAAGGATGTCGAGTTCGACACGATTGCTCCGGCCGAATTGCCGCAGCCGTTGCAGAACCTCTCGCGCGAAGAGCAGACACGCTGGCTGGCAGATGCGGCTGCAAAGCGCCAGGCGCTCGAAACGCGCATGCGCGATGAAATCGCCAAGCGCGATGCATTCATTGCCGAGAAGAAGGCGACCGATGTGGGCAGCGTGCCAACTGACTCCTTCGAAGAGGTGGTGAAGGAGAGTTTGAAGCTGCAACTAAACTGAAGCCGGTTCGGGCAGTTGCCCGCCTCCAAGAACTTGGCCCGATGCCAAGCTTGGAAAGTCCTCAGAGCGGCGTTTTCTGATTTTGATGCGGCCAACTTCCTTCCAACCCGGATTGTCGACCTGGGACTTCTCGCGGGCTTCTAGGAGGCTTCGGCCTCGGCGGCTTCCCTCGGTGGGTACCTATTGGCGAACCAGGATCGCGCAAAGCCAAGCGACCGCCGCAATTCCACCTGCCGTGCAGGCACACCAAACCTGTGCATGTGAGTTGGCATTCCACGACCGATCAAGCGTTGCCAGCGCGAAGCCGAGTACAAGACCCGAAGCAAACCCGAATACATGGGCCAGGACGTCTGTTTGCTCACCGCCAAACCCGAGAAATGCAAGCAGCATGATGCCGCCGCCTATTGGAGCAATTTCGCGCATCGCGGAGAACAGGTGCCGATCGGGCCGCCATTTGTACCGAAGTGCCGAAAGCAGACCTATGCCTGCGAATATCGCCGTCGATGCCCCAATGACGGTGTGAGACGCAGGTCTCACAAGGATGTCCAATGCATTGCCGGCAGTTCCACCTGCGATCACGGCGAGGGCGGTCATTCCGGGGCCAAGGACCTGTGACAGGAGCAGCAGAAAAAGCGTTCCGAACGCGAGATTACTTAGAAGATGAAGTCCACTTTCGTGCAGAAACAGTGCAGTAACGAGACGCCACCAGTCGCCTGCTCGGATCAATCCCGTTTGACCCGAGCCGACCGCTAGCCAGTCAATCGAGAAGGCATTGTTGCGCGCAGCAGCAAAGAAGAACAACAGGATGGCCCAGTAAGACAACAGAAACTCGGTGTTGGGCAGCGTGGATCTGAGGCGCTTGCCTTGGATCGATTGGTCATGGTTTTCGGAATTGTACGCTGTGATCTCGTCCGTCGCCTGTTCTGCATCTTCGGAGCTGACGGTCAGGCAATAGCCCCCGGCTTCGTGGAAGATCACCGATGACATGCCCCTGGCGCTCAGGACGAGGGCATAAAGTTCGGCCTCACGGCGCTCCGCGCACCGCTTCACCACGATCCCATGATGCGGTTCCGAACTCATCGCGGCCAAATTCATAACACAGCGAATAGCAAGCGATGCCAATGATTGTCGTGGGGGTGGCCAACGAGACGGTCAGCATGCCCAATATTGACAGCAGACGGTATCTACGAGGACTCCCTCAACGGCAGCTTCCGCGCGCTTGAATATCTCGAAGTGGATATGCGGCCAGCGCCCGTTGTGCTCACCGGCACTGCCTGCCTTCGAGGGAAAATTCCCTGTTCGTGCCCAAATGGGTCCCCGCTACGAGAGTTTGAATTCCCGGCATTAGGTAGCAAACGCACCAAGTATCAAATTTTATTGAATTTTCGATGAGGAATCGAAACTCCTCGACACTTTCGAGTCATAGCGCGGCAGTTGCCGAAATTCGGCCTCTGCAGCTGTCTGTTGCTCGACACCTTCTGGGCACAATTGGCGTAGGTCTCAGGCCTCGAATTTCATTTTCCCAAAATCCACATGCGCCTTCAGTCGAGACTGGTTCGTCAGTCGGCTGAGACAGGTTTACCAGTCGAGAACATGGGCGAAGGCATTCCCGCTCGCATGAGGGAGCGTCGCCATCGGCTGATCTGGCCGCTAAATCTCGGCCCCAATTCCAGAATCGCTTCCACATGAGTCGTCGCAGCCGACCAACGGCGCGTGAGAATGGATAGCAGGATCCGAGTGCAGGGCAATAAGATGCAGAGACTACTCCGCCGTCCGCATGCCGAGCCGGGCCAGGGTCAGGCGCTCGGCCATGATGACGATCTGATAGAAGGCGACCGCCACCAGGACCGCCACGACCGCCACTGTCCAGATCATCCCGTAGTCGAGATAGCCGCGGCTCTGGTTGAGGAGATTCCCGAGACCTTTCCCGGTCGCCAGCCACTCGGCGATCATGACGCCCAGCAGGGCGCGCGGCACCGCGAGCCGCATCGCGGCGAAGAGGTAGGGAAGCGACGCTGGGATGGCGACGAGCCGCAATTCCGTGAGTTTCGAGGCGCCATAGGCGCGCGGCACCTCGAGGGCTGCGCGCGGCACCAGCATGATGCCTTGCGCGATGGTAACGAAGGACGGAAAGAAGGTGACGGAAATGGTGATCCACAGGGTCACAGACGTGCCACGCCCCAGCATCAGGACGAGCAACGGCGTGAGCGCCACGAGCGGCATGGTTTGGGTGACAAGCGCGATGGGCATCAGGCTGCGTGACACCGCCGGCGCCACGTCGACCAGCAATGCCAGGAGGAAAGCGAAGGCGAGGCCGGCGAACAGACCGATGATGGTGATCGGCAAGGTCTCCGCCAGCGCCGCAAGAAGGCGTTGCTGGGCCGATTCAGCACTTCCGGCAACAAAGAGATAGTCGATGATGCCCGCCGGTGTCTTGGCGATCATTTCCGGAACGTTGAGGGCCTTGAGCAACAACCACCACATCACAAGCGGGAGGATAATGGCCCCAATGGCGATAGCAAACCGCATTGCGGTGGGTTCGCTTGCCTGTGACGGCGGTGCGCCCGTCGGCACCGTAACGGCCCGTGACGCGCCGGCTACGCGATTTCCGACGATGGCGAATGCGGCATAGGCGAGGCCGGCGATCAGCGTCGCCATGAGTCCGATGCCCCACAGGCGCGGCGGGTCGGCACGGCCAAGCGAGCCCAGGAGATAGATGCCAAGTCCATAGCGGCCGCCGCCGCCGAACTCCGCCAGGATGGCACCCAAGACCGCGTTTGGCGCGGCGATGCGAAAGCCGCCGAGGATCGACGGCAAGGCGCTGCGCAACTGCACAAGCTTCATCTGGGTCCAGCGCCCGCCGCCATAGGCGCGCACCACGTCGAGGCTTCGGGCGTCGGCCTGCGTCAGGCCGAGGACCGTGGCCGTCATGGTCGCGAAATAACAGCCGAGAGCGGCCAGTACGACACGCGGCGTCATGCCCGACAGGGTGAGCACAAGCAGCGGAGAGATGGCGATGGGCGGAAGCGCGAAGATGGCGATGTTGACACCGCGGGCGAGCCGCAGCGCCAGCGGTGATAGCACGAAGACGACGCTGGCGAAGATGGCGATGGCATTGCCGATGAGGAAGCCCAGGATGCTCGACTCGAGGGTGGCCAGCACATGTGGCGGATAATCGGCCCGGTCGGTCCAAAGTTTGAGGAGGATGACGGAGGGTGCCGGCAGCGCGCCGGAGGCGATGAGTTGAAGCCGCCCGGCAAGTTCCCACAATACGAGGATGATGAGCAGATTGCGGAGCCAGGCCTGGCGGACCATCATCGCTGTCAAACCTCAGTTGCTGTGGAGTGCTGTTGTCACCACGTCGTTGAGCGCGTGGAACGCTGGCTCCGTGAACAACTCTCTTCGTCGTGGCCGTTCGAACGGCACGTCGATGACGGTCGCAATGCGGCCCGGCCTGCTTTGCATCACCACCACGCGATCGGCCAGGAAGACGGCTTCGTCGATGCCATGCGTTACCAAGAGCGTGGTGGCCTGCGAATCCGACCAGATGCGCTGCAGTTCGATATTCATCTGCCTACGGAGGATCTGGTCGAGTGCGCCGAAAGGTTCGTCGAGAAACAGCACGCCCGGGCTGGTGACCAAAGCACGGGCGATGGAGGCGCGCTGGCGCATGCCGCCCGACAATTCGCCGGGTAGCGATTTCTCGAACCCCGTGAGGCCCACGAGCTGGATGAGTTCGCCGATGCGCTTGGCAAAGGTCGACCGTGGCTTGCCGATGACGTCCAGCGGTAGCGCGATGTTGGACTCAACACTGCGCCACGGCAGGAGCGCGGCATCCTGGAAGGCAACGCCGGTATCACCGCTGGCTGTTGCCTGCTTCGGCGTCAGCCTGCCGATCTGGATGTCGCCCATATCCGGCTGGTCGAGCCCGAGCGCCAGCCGGAGCAGCGTGGACTTGCCACAGCCCGAGGGCCCGATCAGGGCGGTGAAGGAACCGGGCTCGCATTCAAGCGACACATCGTCCAGCGCGGTGAAGCGTTCACCGCGCGCGACGAATGTCTTGGAAACGTTCGCGAACCTGATGCTCCGGTCGCCGGCCATCAGACCTCGGCCAGGAGACTCGTGTCGAACATCTCCTTGGTGGCCTTGATGCCGACCTCGCTCAAGGCCGCGATGTTCTTTTCGATCGCTTCATCGCTCATCGAGAAGATGCCGCCCGCCGATTCGATCAGTGGCTTCTGCGCGTTGTTGAAGAAGATTTCGTTCTCCACCGTGCGGCCCGTGCCCTTGAACCAGCTGTCTGCGAACTTCGGCGGATAGGCATTGGGATCCTTGAAGTTCTCGTCCCAGCCCTTGCGGCTGGCCCTGAGCCAGGCCACCAACTCCTTGCGCTTGGCACTCAACGTATCCTCAGTCACCACCACCGTGTCGTTGAAGATGGTGAAGCCGAAATCGTAGAGGAGGAAGGAGGTCGCCTCTGGACCCGCCTGCTTGATGGTGTAGGGCACGTTGGTAGTGAAATCGAGGGAGGCGTCAATCTCGCCCTTGACCAGCGGTGTGGGGTCATAGGCATAGGGCACGATGTTCACTTGCGCCTTGTCGATGTTGTTGAGCTTCAGCATCGCCTCGACCGAAATCACGTTGACCGGCGGCACCGCCAGCGTCTTGCCGATAAGGTCCTGCGGCGACGCGATCGGATTGGAGGCGAGTGACACGATTCCGATCGGGTTCTTCTGGTACTGGGTGCCGATGATCTTGAACTTGGCGCCCTGGTCGACGATGGCCTTGACCGTGGTGTCTGGTGTGGTGAGGGCAAGGTCGGCCTTGCCGGCCACGATCGAGGCCTCCGGTATCACGTCCGGACCGCCGGAGAGATAGGTGAGGTCGAGGCCTTCGTCAGTGTAATAACCGTTGTCGATGGCGACGAAATAGCCGGTGAATTCGGCATCGTTGATCCAGGCCGCCTGCATGGTGAGCGGCGAGCCGGCCAACGCGCTGCGGCCGGCCATGGTGGTCGCGGCGCTGGCGGCGGCGCTGAATTTCAGGAATTTGCGGCGGTCCATTGCGAGTCTCATGTCATGTCTCCCTGTGAGGCGTGAGGTGGCAGTCATCCGATGCCTTTCATCCGTCGCAGCTCTTGCAGCGGCGGCGTGGCAGCGATCTGTTCCGGCTCCAGCAACTCCCATTTGACGCCATGGGGCCGTTTGGCGCGCCGCTCGACCGTGATCATACGGCTTGGAGTGGCGATGAAATCCACCAGAATGTCGGTGGCACTTGGATGGAGCTTGTCCTCCACGACCTGCACGTCGTGGACAGCGGCGACGACGGGCGTCGCTTCGTCCACGATGCCGAGCTCGGTGAACATGCCCCATTCAAGATCGAAGAAGCCGTGGCCCTTGCCGAAACGTACGCCGTCGAGCGACACGGCCGAGGCCCCGGTGACCATGAGGCCGAAACGTCCCTTGGCGGCGATCTCGGCCAGCGAGATGGGCCGGGCGAAATGTTCCATGCCATCGAGCCAGGCGGCATAGAGTTCTGCCCCTTTCGGTACCATGCCTGGCTCGAAATAGAGGAAGCCGCGATAGATGCCGTAGGTCGACATGACGAATGGAATGCCGGCTTCGATCATGCGGCGGCGCAGGTCGACGAGGCAGTTGTCCGGCGTGATGAACGCATAGGTGCAGGTCTTGTAAGCCGACATTTCCACGATCCGGTCGGTGGCCTGCTCCGAACCCTCGAAATCGGGAATCACTTCGTTGAAATTCAGGTGAAAGCGCGTGTCGGGCTTGGCAACGTCATGAAGCTTCGTCCAGATGCGCTGCCGGATGATCTTGGATGTCGACACAAGCCGCCTCGACTGTTTCGTCGTTTCAGTTTATTGAAACGATGGTTTCACAATTCCAGAGGCTTGTCATCTGCAATTTTGGCGACTTGAGCAGCTATTGAAGGTATCATGTCTGTCCGGCTCAGCCTTCGTATCCAGGAACGGTTCGACAAGCTCTCGCCCGCAGAGCAGAAACTGGCGCGGCTGATCCTCGAGCGCAAAGATGACATCCTCACCTATTCGGCCACCGAAATGGCAGACATGGCGGAGGTGTCGAAGGCGACTGCCGCACGCCTGTTCCGCAGCCTGGGTTACGCCGATTTCAACGAGGTCCGCGAACAGTCCCGCGAGGAGCGCAACCGCACGGAACCTTACCGCTACTCGGTAGGCGCGAAGAGCCAATCGAAATTCGGAAAATCCATAGGTGCCCATCTCGACCTCGAGATTGCCAACCTGACCCGGAGCTTTGAGGAACTGCGGCCGGATCGGCTGCGGCAGGCGGCCGAACTGGTCAAAGAGGCGCCCAGGGTGTGGTACCTGGGGCTTGGACCGGAGGAGGGTATTGCGCGGTACGGCCGGCTGCTGATGGCGAGGCTCAGGCATGACGTCATGCAGATCGGGCTCCATCAGGCGTCATGGGCCGAGGATCTGGCCATGACGGGTCCCCGCGATGCGCTGGTCGTCGTGTCGCTGAAGCCGCGGCCGCGGGTGCTGCGGCCAATTCTCGAATATGCCAAGACGACACGCGTGAACACCATTATGCTGACCGACCAGACCAACATGGTCTGGGCCCAGAAATACGCGCGGGTCGTCCTGCCCTGCCACGTGGCAAGCCATGGCCTCGGGCCTTCCTACACGGCGATCACCAGCGCAATCCGCCTGCTCGCCGTCGCCTTCGCCGAACGGGCCGGCGACCCCGCCGCCGAACGCCTCGAACTCATCGCCGAAATCCACGAAGAGTTGGACGATACAGAGTAGCGATCTCCGGAAACCTGTGACCAGTTCGAGAGATTGACTTTCTCAGAGACCAGCCGCCGTATTTGGCCGCGAGCCGGCTACATACCGGTACCCATGGCTCCCTCCCCTGCGCAGCACGCAGGCGCAATGCCCTCCACGCCTTCACCGTGGCACATAACCGCCGGACATATGGCAAGATTTCCTAGTTGCGCCGGATCTGAAGGGTTAGACTTTCGTCTAATCCTGAAACCGTCAAAAAGATGGAAAGATCACAGATGTCATCGGGAGTGACCCGAAAAGCCGGGGGTTCTCTTGCAGGCATTTGGTACGGACTGCCACATCTCAGGATGGGTGGGGGAAGTATTGTGAACTGAACCAAGCGTGGTTGCGTAGCGTCCTCAATACTACCTGCAGCATTCTGGGATGGCTGACGAAAATAATGATAATGGAACTTAGGGAGATCGACATGGACTTGCAGAAAGCAAACAGACGCTCATTCCTCAAGAAAACCGCCGCAGTCGGCGCAGCCACGGCCGCGAGCACGCTCGCAGCTCCCGCCGTGCTTGGCCAGGCCCCTATTGTCATGAAGATGCAGACGTCCTGGCCTGCCTCTGACATCTGGATGGATTTCGCACGTCAGTATACGGAGCGTGTGGAGTCGATGTCCGGTGGGCGTCTGAAAGTGGACCTCTTGCCTGCTGGAGCTGTTGTTGGGGCGTTTCAGGTTCTCGATGGCTGCAATGACGGCGTCATCGACGCTGCCCATTCAGTCTGCGCTTACTGGTATGGCAAACATAAAGGCGCGTCACTGTTCGGCACCGGCCCGGTGTTCGGCGGTTCGGCCACCACAATGTTGGCTTGGTTCAACCAGGGCGGTGGCGCGGAGTTCTATCGAGAACTCCAACAGGACATTCTCGGCCTCAACGTCATCGGTTTCCTCGGTTTCCCGATGTTTGCTCAACCCTTTGGTTGGTTCAAGAAGGAAGTCAACACCGTTGCCGACATCCAGGGCCTCAAGTACCGCACGGTCGGCCTCGCTGCCGACCTGATGCAGGCCATGGGCATGTCGGTCGCCCAGTTGCCAGGAGGCGAGATTGTGCCTGCCATGGAGCGCGGCGTTATTGATGCCTTCGAGTTCAACAATCCTTCGTCAGACAGCCGCTTCGGCGCCCAGGATGTTGCCAAGAACTACTATCTCTCCTCCTATCATCAAGCGTCGGAATCCTTCGAATTCCTGTTCAACAAGGACTTCTTCGAGGATCTTCCGCCAGATCTGCAGGCCGTCCTCAAGTATGGCGTCGAGGCGGCTTCCACGGCGAACACCGCGACCGCCATGGACAATTATTCTGCCGACCTGCTCAAGCTTGAAAAGGACTCCGGTGTCACGGTGCGGCGCACCTCACAGGAGATCCTCGACGCAGAAGTGAAGGCTTGGGATCAATTGATTGTCGAGTTGGAAAAGGACGCCTTTATGAAGAAGGTGCTCGACAGCCAGCGCGCCTGGGTCGAACGAGTCACCTACTACGAAGTAATGAACTCACCCGACTACACGCTGGCCTACAACCACTACTTCCCGGGCCGCCTGAAGTTATAGCCTTCCTGGGCGGGTCACATACACATCACCCAGACCCGGCCGCAGCTTTGCTGCCGGATCTGGCAATGGGAGGCAGCGGAGTGATCAGATTCATCGATTTCGCCGACCGGTTGTCAGCAGCCTTTGGCAAGGTCTTTGCTTGGCTGGTGATCCTGATGACCTTCGGCACCAGCTACGAAGTGCTGGTGCGCTATGTCTTCAACGCTCCCACACCGTGGTCCTTTGACGTCTCGTTTATCACCTACGGAACGTTGTTCATGATGGGCGGCGCGTATACGCTGTCGCGAGCAGGCCATGTTCGGGGTGATTTTCTCTATCGCCTGTGGAAACCTCGCACCCAAGCCAAAGTCGACCTGATCCTGTACCTTCTGTTCTTTTTTCCTGGGGTCAGCGCCCTGGTCTTTGCGGGTTGGAAATACTCATCCAAGTCTTGGGGTTATACGGAGGTCAGCGTCAACAGCCCGGCTGGAATTCCGATCTTTCAGTTCAAGTCCGTGATGGTTGCGGCGGGAATCTTGCTCTTCGTCCAAGGCATCGCGCAAGTCTTCCGCTGCATCCTATGCATACGGGAGGGCTATTGGCGGCAGGCCCAGGAGGACGTCAGGGAAACAGAAGACATTCTTCTCGAAACGGCAGGCAACACATCAAATGTCCGCTGATCGCTATCCAATTCAGACCGCAGGCGGAGACTTGCTGTGACCGACCCCCAAATCGCACTCGCCATGCTCGGCCTGTTTATCATGCTGGTGTTCCTTGGCTTTCCCATCGCCTACACGCTCATGGCAATGGGCATCGGCTTTGGATACTATGCCTATTTCGATGCGGCCCGCATGTGGCGTGGCTACAATCGACTGCCGGAGGATTCCGGGTGGTGGGACAGTTTCAGCCTGTGGATCGACGGCTTCTTCAACAATCGCATCTTCGACCTCTTCGTCAACCAGACTTATTCGGTCATGTCGAACGATGTGCTCACGGCGATTCCGCTCTTCCTATTCATGGGCTACATTGTGGAACGTGCCAACATTGTCGACCGCCTGTTCAACACGCTTAACGTTGCGGCGAAGAACCTGCCGGGGTCCATGGGCGTTGCAGCCCTCGTCACCTGCGCCTTGTTCGCCACCGCCACCGGCATCGTCGGTGCTGTTGTCACACTCATGGGGCTCCTGGCTCTGCCGGCCATGCTCAAGGCCCGCTACAACGAGAGCTTTGCCGCCGGCATCATCTGCGCTGGCGGAACTCTGGGCATTCTCATTCCGCCATCAATCATGCTAATTGTCTACGCGGCCGCGTCTGGTGTGTCGATCGTCAAGCTCTATGCCGGTGCCATGTTGCCCGGCCTGCTTTTGGTCAGCCTCTATCTTGTCTACGTTGTTGGCCGTGCAATCCTGCAGCCCGAGATGGCCCCCAAGCCGACGAAAGAAGAAGTGCCGGATGTACCGCTGGGACGGCTGCTGCTGATGCTGCTTACGTCGTTCTTTCCGCTCGCTGCACTAATCCTGTCGGTGCTGGGTTCGATCTTGTTCGGCCTGGCGACACCTTCCGAGGCCGCGGCCATAGGCGCACTCGGCGGCATAATACTGGCTTTCGCCTACCGTGCCATGACCTTCCAGCGTTTGCGTGAGTCGGTCTACTTGACGGTCCGAACGACCGCGATGGTGTGCTGGCTGTTCGTGGGCTCCTATACCTTCTCGTCGGTGTTTTCCTATCTCGGCGGCGAACAGGTGATTGGCGAATTCGTTACCGGGTTGAACCTGTCGCCGATCATGTTCTTGATTGTCGCCCAGCTCATCATCTTTCTGCTGGGCTGGCCACTGGAATGGTCCGAGATCATCATCATCTTCGTTCCGATCTTCCTGCCGCTCCTGCCTCACTTCGGGATCGACCCCCTCTTTTTCGGCATCCTCGTAGCGCTCAATCTGCAGACCTCATTTCTGACACCACCCATGGCGATGTCCGCCTACTATCTGAAGGGCATCGCTCCACCCAGCGTGCAACTCACCCAGATCTTCAGTGGCACGATACCCTTCGTCATCCTGGTTTTCGTGTCCATGATCATGGTCTACGTCTTCCCCGACATCGTCTTCACATTGCCGAACGCTTTCTATGGCCGTTGACGACAGATTGCCGATGGCTGGCGCAGTCGAACTGCGTGACCGGCTCGCCCAAGGCGCCCTGCGGGCCACGGAACTGGCTGAAGCGCTCATCGCGCGCATGGAAGCCGTTGAGCCCACGGTAGAGGCATTTACCTGGTTCGACCCGGCATTTGTCCTCGCCCAGGCCCGTGATCGCGACGCTCATCGGCGCAGCGGCCGCCCTATCGGACCGCTGCATGGGTTGCCGGTCGGGTTGAAGGATATTATCGATACCGCCGGCATCCCGACATGCAACGGCACGATGCTCGACGACGGCCGCAAACCTTCGAAAGACGCGGTCATCGTCGAACGCCTGAGAGCGGCCGGCGCCATCGTCATGGGCAAGACGGTGACTGCAGAACTGGCCTTCATGTCACCGGGAAAGACCCGCAATCCTGTGAACCAGGCCCATACGCCCGGCGGTTCGTCTTCAGGTTCTGCCGCGGCCGTGGCTTCCGGCATGGTGCCGCTTGCAGTCGGCACCCAGACCGGTGGATCGGTAATCCGGCCGGCGGCTTTCTGCGGAACGGTGGGCTATAAGCCTACCTTCGGCGCCATACCCCGAAGCGGAATTCTGTCCCAGTCGCCGACCCTCGATACGGTCGGAGTCTTCGCGCGTTCGGTCCCGGATGCCGCCCTCCTTGCAGAAGCCCTTTTCGGTTGGCATGCGGACGACCCCGCAACCGCTCCCGCTCCTCATCCGCAGCTTCTCTCGTTGGCCACTTCGCAGCCGCCGCTCAGGCCAATCTTCGCATTCGTGCGCACCCCTTTCTGGGACCGTGCCGATGAACAGACCCGCATGGCATTCATCGAACTGATCGGATTGCTCGGCGACAGCTGTTTCGAGGCCGAACTACCCTCGGCATTTGCCGAAGCTGCGGCAGTCCGGGAGACCATCAATCTCGCCGAGATGGCGAAGACCTATCGTCACTATGTCCGGCGCGACAGCGGATCCCTGTCCGAGGAGTTGCGCCAGGCGATTGGTACAGGCAATTCGATAACGGCTCGGGACTATCTCATGGCCTGCGATTGGCCAGCGATCTATTCTGCAGCATTCGATGAAGTCTTCACGCGCTGCGACGCCATTGTCACGCCTGCGGCACCGGGCCCTGCACCAGCATCAATGGAATCGACAGGGGATTCGATCTTCAACGCCATTTGGACGCTCTGCGGCTTGCCAGCGTTGACGATTCCGGTATTCACCGCAGAGAATGGCATGCCCATGGGCCTTCAACTTGTGGGCCGCAAGGGCGATGACGGCCGCCTGCTGCGCAGTGCCAATTGGCTGACCCATTTGATTCAGAACGCCGCAGCGGAGAGGTCCTGATGCTTGATCGCTTACTCGCCATTGTGGCGCTTGCCGTATTGATCGGATTTCTGTCGATCATCGTCATATGGGTTCCGCGCATCGATCTCGGCGCAGTTATCCTCATCACCGTGATCATGGCGGTCTACGACATGGCGTTTCACGCCCATCGTCCACCTTCATCCTGAAATCCGGGTAGTACGCCACTTTGTGCATGCGATGGCGGCATCCGAGTAGGGTAGCTGACCCCGATCAATGCATGAGATTTGGTCGCCCGGCTACGAAAGGACCTCGCCAATTGCCTCTGCCATGACTGCAACGACGAAATCGGCTTCGCCGGAGGTGAGACACAGAGGTGGCGCAAACCCGATGATGTCACCCTGTGGCATGGCCCGAGCGATGACACCACGCTTCAGCAGAGCTGCTGCGATCGTCGGGCCGATCTTGCGAGAAGTATCGAAGAGCTTTCGCGCGGCGCGGTCTTCGACCAGTTCGACGGCGCACAGCAGCCCTTCGCCACGAACTTCGCCGACGTGACGGTGACTGCCGATGGCGTTCTTCATCGCCGCATTGAAATAGGCCCCCGTGGTGCCGGCATTTTCCACCAGCTTAAGCTTGTCGATCAATTGCAGATTGGCGACACCCGCCGCAGCGCAGATCGGATGCGCCGAATAGGTCCAACCATGACCGATGGGACCGAACCTGTCGGTACCCTCTTCCAGCATCTTCCACACGTCCTCGGAGACGATCGAGCCAGACAGTGGAGCATAGGCCGAGGTCAGCCCCTTGGCTATGGTGATGATGTCTGGCGTGATGCCATAATGGTCCGAGCCGAACATGGAGCCCAGACGGCCGAAGCCCGTCACCACTTCATCGGCGATCAGCAACACGTCATGGGTCTGCAAGACCTTCTGGATCGCGTCCCAGTAGCCCTTGGGCGGCGGCACGATGCCACCGGTACCAAGCACCGGCTCACCGATGAAGGCGGCAATCGTCTCCGGGCCTTCCTTGCGGATCAGGGCATCAAGCTGGTCCGCGCACCAGGCCGAGAACTCCTCCTCGCCCATGGAAGGATCGGTACGGCGAAAATAGTAGGGTGCCTCGGTGTGAATCACTTGTGGCAACGGCAGATCGAACTGCTTGTGGAACAGGTCTAGCCCGGTGAGCGAGCCGGTCAGTAGGCCGGAACCATGATATCCCCGCCAGCGTGAGATGATCTTCTTCTTCTCAGGGCGGCCGCGGACGTTGTTATAGTACCACACCAGTTTGATGTTGGTCTCGTTGGCATCCGATCCGGAGAGGCCGAAATAGACCCGCGACATGTGCTTGGGCGCACGCTCCACGATCATCTTGGCGAGTGTGATCGAGGCTTCCGTGCCGTGGCCCACATAGGCATGATAATACGCGAGTTCCTTAGCTTGCGCCGCGATGGCATCAGCGACCTCGGTGCGGCCATAGCCCACATTCACGCAATAGAGCCCGGCGAAGGCATCGAGCAGCTTGATGCCGTTACGGTCGGTGATGTGGACACCCTCACCGCCGCTGATGATGCGGTCGGCCAATTCGCCGCGGGCGAACTGCCCGAGGTGGGTGGAAGGATGGAAGAAATGGGCACGGTCCCATTCGGCGAGCTGGTCATTACGCAACATGAGCGAAATCCTATTTGATGATGGGGCCAAGGGGTGTGCGGGTCAGCACGTCTGCACCGGTCGATGTCAGCAGCACGGTGTTGGAGACGAAATCATCCCCCGCACCCGTGCCCATGAGCCACGACAGGATGTGGAAGCTCATGCCGATCCGGATGTCGAGATCGCTGTCGGCGCGAAGCCCGGTGACGCTGTTCCCGCCTGTCCATGATGGCGGCAGGCCGATGCCCACGCAGTAGCCGCAATGGTGGCGGCGGTAATGGGAGAAGCCGGCGTCATCGACCACCGCCTGCCACGCCGCGTAGACGTCGCGCGCCTTGAGGCCCGGTTTCAGTGCTTGAACGACGGCACCGAAAGCCCTCTGGGTGATCTCGCTCATGCGGACATCCTCGTCGCGGATGGTGCCGACGCGCACGAGGCGGCCGAGTGGCGCATGATAGCGCGACATGCAGCCTGCGAGTTCGAGGAACACAGGCTCACCCGTCCTGTAGGTGCCGTCACCCCATGTCGCATGTTCTTCAGCCAGGCGGCTGCCAGGGCGGATGAAGGGGCCAAAGCCCGGTGGATGACCGCCACTGCTCATCATGGCGGCAAGGCATTCGGCAATCACGTCGGCCTCGCGCGCACCGTCGTGGATGGCATCGATTGCCGCCGTGCTCGCCATATCGGTGATCGCGGCGGCGCGGCGCATCAAGGCCTGCTCGGCGTCGCTCTTCACCAGCCGCAAGTCATCGACGATACCGGAAATGTCATGCCAATGGGCATCGGCTTGTGCCTGCAGTGCCGCGCCAAGGCCGTAGCTCATGCCCGACGTCCAAGCCTCGAATCCGATCGGCCGGCCTACGAACTTCAATTCCTTCAGCACACGCGCCGCCATGTCGGCAGCAGTTTCGGAGTCGGTATGGCCGCGAAAACTGGCGGTCTTCACCTGTTTTTCGACCGACACGCGCTCCATCGCGCGGGTGACCAGCACAGGCACGCCTTCGACTGGCACGATCAAGAGATGCGGCGCGAAATAGCCCCAATGATCGAGGCCGGTGAGATAAAAGACGTTCTCCGGAGAAGCGATGACCGCGGCATCGAGTTCACGCATGACGAGCGCCTTGCGCAGGGCGTTCAAGCGGCCCTCGATCTCCTCAGTGGTAAACGGATTGTTGAACATCAGTCGATGACGATCAGTTCGCGGGTGACGTCACAGAGGCGCTCGCCACCCGACTTGCCTACGACGAAGCTCTCTGAAATGGCGACCCCGAAATCGTCAAGCCACAGGCCCGACTGAAGGTGGAAGCACATCCCCTCCTGAAGTTCGGTTTGGTCGCCTGGACGGAGACTGACAGTGCGCTCACCCCAGTCCGGCGGATAGGCAAGGCCGACGGAATAGCCGACCCGGCTCTCCTTCTTCAGTCCGTTGCGACGGAGCACCGCCTGCCAGGCGGCTTCGACTTGTTCGGCGGTGTTGCCAGGTTTTGCCATGGCCAGCCCGGCATCGACACCCTCGACCACCACCTTGGCTACATCGCGCATCTTCTGCGGCGGCTTGCCCAGATAAATCGTGCGGGTGAGCGGCGCATGGTAGCGCCGCCGCGCGCCGGCGATCTCCAGCATGGTCAGCGCCTCATTGGGCAGCGGCTTGTCGGTCCAGGTGAGATGCGGCGTACTGGTCCCCTCGCCCACCGGCATCAGCGGACAGATGGCGGCATAATCGCCACCCGCTCCGGGAACGCCGATCGTCTGCGCCTCGTAGATCGCCGCGATGACGTTCTGCTGCGGCACGCCGGGTTTCATCACCGCAACGGCGCGGTTCATCGTATGGGTGCAGATGCGGCCGGCCTCGCGCATGAGTGTGATCTCGGTTGGCGACTTCACCAATCGCGCCCAATTCACCAAGTCGACGTTGTTGGCGAAGCTCGCTTCCGGCAGACCCTTCGTCAGGTGCAGGTGACAGCGCGCGGTATAGTAATGTGCATCCATTTCGACGCCGATCCGCGTGCGGCTCCAGCCGCGATTGCGAATGAGTTCGGCAAGCTCGTCATAGGGGTGGTTCACCGGATGCTGTACCAGGGGTTCGGAGAACGGCACGATGTTGCGATCCGGCAGGTCGGTAGTGATGCGCGCGCTCTTGGCGTCCTGGGCGCGGCCGAACCAGAGTGGCGCCTTCTCGTCGACATGGACTACGACACATTGCGGTACATAGAAGGACCAGCCGTCGAAGCCCGTGAGCCAGCACATGTTGGCGGGATCCTGACAGATGATGAGGTCGAAACCGGCATCTTTCATCCGCGCCTTGGTCGCGGCGACGCGGCGGGCGAACTCGTCAGGGGAGAAAAGTTTGTCGAAGATGTCCATGGTGGCGTCCTGTTCAGGCCTTGATGATGGTGCCGAGACCGGCGGCTTTTGCGGCCTTAAGCGCTTGGGTGGCGATTGCGGTATCTTGCGCACCGGTGCCGGTGAGATCGCAAAGAGTGATATCGGCCTGTGAAGCGCGGCCGGGTTTGGCTCCGGCAACGATCTCGCCCAGCTCCGGCGGTGTCACTCCGGTGAGCACACCAGCCTCCCGCGCACTGCGAAGCTCGCCGAGTTTCTCAACCTGTGAGACTCGGTCGCAGACATAGAGCGAGACCCTGGCCAACGCCTGCGGATCAATCTCGTTCTTGACCGCCTGATCCGAGCCCATGGCGGTAATGTGTAATCCAGGGTGCAGCCATTCCGCCTTCAGCACCGGCTGCTTCGAGGGTGTCGTCGTGACAACGAGCTGGCTGTCGCGCACGACGCGTTCCGCTGTTGCCGCTTCCGCCGCGATGCCGAGTTTAGCCGCGAGATCGCTGGCACATGCCTCAGCCTTGGCGCCGTCGCGGCCCCAGACCAGCACCTTCTTGAACGGCCGTACCAGATGCGCGGCCTCGATCTGCAGGCGTGCCTGCACGCCACACCCCAGAGCGCCTGCGGTCTCCGCGTCCGGTGGCGCCAGATGTCGTGCCGCCACCGCACCGGCCGCCGCGGTGCGAATATCGGTCAGATAACCATTGTCGAGCAGCAGCGCTTCAACCTGCCCGGTCCTCGCCGAGAACAGGATCATCAGCCCGTTGAGGCTGGGCAAGCCGATCTTCGGATTCTCGAAGAAGCCGGGGCTCACCTTGATGGCGAAGCCATCGAAGCCGGGGATATAGGCGGTCTTCACATCGACCTCGCCATGGGCTTGCGGGATCTCCATGGATAGAATCGGCGGCATGATGACCTGGCCCGAGGCCAGCATGCGGAAGGCCTGCTCGACTACCTCCACGACCTCGAGATCGAGTCCAACGCAGCGCCGGAGATCGGCTTCAGTCAAGACGAAGATATCGCGCATCAGCCCTGAACCTCCATGTTTCCAACCCTCACCGGCTCGCCGTGGGCGATGGCCAGAAGCTGCGCCATCTCGACGTTATTTCCCGACACCACGATAGCCATGTCGCCGTCGACGGATATCTTGCCGGCCAGAATTGCCGCGAGACCGACAGCGCCTGCCCCTTCGGTCACCAACCGCTCGTCCAGCAACATGGCGCGCATGCCGCGATAGATCTCGGCCTCGGTAAGCAGTATGACCTCGTCTACCAACCTGCGGCATAGATCGAAGGTCCAGCGGTTGGAGAGACCTATTCCGCCGCCAAGTGAGTCGGCGAGTGACGGCATCTCGGTGACGTTGACGGCTTGTCCCGCTGCCAGGCTCGCCTGCATGGCGGCCCCACGGTCCATGCTGATGCCTATGATCCGCACCGACGGCTTGATGCGCTTGGCGGCGAGTGCGATGCCGCCGATCAGCCCGCCGCCCGATAGTGGGACGAGGATGGTTGAGACCTCCGGCTTGTCCTCGAGGATTTCGAGCCCGATGGTGCCCTGGCCGGCGATGACGTCGGGATGATCAAACGGTGGAATGTCGGTGAGGCCCTCCTCAAGCACCAGGCGCGAGACTTCTGCCTGGGCTTCATCCTGGCTGTTACCGATTCGGATGACCCTGGCACCCAGCGCCTCGATCGCTTTGACTTTAGTCTCCGGCACCAGCCGCGACAGGCAGACCGCGGACGGAATGCCTAAGCGCTTCGCCGCATAAGCCACCGCCCGGCCGTGGTTACCCGTAGAACAGCACACGACGCCGGCCGCACGCTTCATGTGGTCGAGGTGGGCCAGTGCATTGGCGGCCCCCCTGAGCTTGAATGCACCGATCGGTTGTAGCGTCTCCAGCTTCAGCCACAGGCTGGCGTTTGGATCGGTCAGCTTGGTTGCTGCCCGAACCATGGGCGTCCGCAACCCGCCTGCGGCGCGAACCGCTTTCCGGGCCTGCCGGATTGCCTGCAAGTTCAGCATTTTGCCGTCAACATGTGCACAACGTCGAATAAGTATTTGGGACTTTATTGCATTTACATCGTCTATTGCGTCATGTCCAGATGAGTTGTATACATCTTTAGTCAGCTTGTCTCCTGACCAAGATTCACCAACCTCGAGGAAGCGTCATGACCACTCCCATCTTCACCCGCCGCAAACTGCTCGTCTCCGCCGCCGGACTTGCCATCGCTCCGGCCCTCATCGCCTCACCGGCCTTCGCCGATGACTCGCTCGAGCGCATCAAGAAGCAGGGTTTCATCCGCGTCGGCTTCGCCAACGAGGCGCCCTACGGCTATGCGACTCCGGATGGAAAGCTGACCGGCGAGGCTCCCGAGGTTGCCAAGGCGGTGCTCGCCAAGATGGGCATTAACGAGGTAGACGGCGTGCTCACTGAATTCGGCTCGCTTATTCCGGGCCTCATGGCCGGCCGCTTCGACATCATCGCCGCCGGCATGTTCATTAACCCGAAGCGCTGCGCCCAGATCAATTTCTCCGAGCCTTCCTACGGCATCGGCCAAGCCATGCTGGTGAAATCCGGTAACCCCAAAGGCATCAAGGATTATTCGAGCTTCAAGGACAACCACGACCTGAAGCTCGCGGTGATGGCCGGCGCTGTCGAGGGCGGATACGCGAAGGACTCGGGCGTGGCGGAAGATCAACTCGTCGTGCTGCCCGACCAGTCGAGCCTGCTCGCCGCCGTGCAGTCTGGGCGCGCCGACGGTGCCGCACTGACCGCCCTTTCCATTGCCGATATGGCCAAGAAGGGTGAAGGTGTCGAATCGACCAAGCCCTTCGGCGAAGTCGCCGGCCAGTCGGTGAAGGGCCATGGTGGCTTCGGCTTCCGCAAGGAAGACGCGTCGCTTTATGAGGCATTCAATGGCGAATTGAAGACCTTCATCGGATCGCCCGAGCACATCGCATTGGTCACGCCGTTCGGCTTCGGCGCCGACTACCTGCCGAACAAGACCATGGAACAGCTCTGTAAGGGCGAATGATCCGGCCTTCGGCCTGGGGTGGCGGCTGACGCCGCTCCGAATATCCCAGCCGCTCTCCCGGGAGGTTCCATGCCATGGGCATACGTGCCCTGTTCATCATGTTGCTGGTGGCTGTCGCCGCTATCGCGGCGATGGCCTTTACGGGCGACAACGCCATCTTCCTGCCGGGCCTTCTCGAAGGGGCCCTGTTGACCATACAGATCGCGGTGGTCGGCAGCATCATCGCCTTCTGCGCTGCCATTCTCGCCGCCCTCGGCAAGATGTACGGGCCTCTCGCCATCCGCTGGCTTGCCAACATCTATATTGAAGTCTTTCGCGGCACCTCGGCTCTGGTGCAACTGTTCTGGCTGTTCTTCGTGCTGCCGCAGTTTGGCCTCTTGCTCGATGCCTATACCTCTGCCGTGATCGGGCTTGGCCTCAACGTCGGGGCCTACGGCGCCGAAGTGGTGAGGGGCGCCATCGGTGCCGTGCCGCGCGGCCAATGGGAAGCCTCGACGGCGCTCAACATGACGAAAGGGCAGATGCTGCGGCGGATCATCCTACCCCAGGCGCTGCTCGCCATGATCCCGCCGTGGGGCAATCTGCTGATCGAATTGCTCAAGACCACTGCACTCGTTTCGATGATCACGCTGACCGACTTGGCCTTCAAGGCCCAGCAGTTGAACCAGACGACAATGAAGACGGTGCCGATCTTCACCCTGGTGCTGCTGATGTACCTGGTGATCTCGCTGGTCATCACCATCGGCATGCGGCTGCTGGAACGCCGCGCATCGCGGGGTCTTGCCCGCGGTAGGCCGGCATGATCTGGGACTGGGCCTATACGCTGGAAATACTGCCGCGGCTGGCGCATGCGGCGGTCATCACCGTCGAGGCAACCGTTCTGGGCTTCGTCTTCGCCGCCATCCTGGGTCTCGTCCTCGCCATCGTCAGGCTGGCATTTCCCAGAACTCAGATCCCGATTTCGGTGTTCGTCGAATTCATCCGCTCGACGCCGCTCCTCATCCAGATCTTCTTCCTCTACTTCGTCTTCCCGAACTTCGGCATCGTACTTGACGCCTTCACTGCGGGCGTGCTGGCGCTTGGCCTGCACTATGGTGCCTATTGCTCTGAGGTCTATCGTGCTGGCTTCGAAGGTGTGCACCGCGGACAGTGGGAGGCTGCGACCGCCCTTAATCTCGGCATCTGGACGACGTTCCGCGACATCATCGTGCCACAGGCTATTCCCCCCACTGTGCCGGCCCTTGGCAATTATCTCGTGGCGCTGTTCAAGGAAACGCCGCTGCTCTCGGCCATCGCCGTGCTCGAACTGATGCAGACCGCGAAGATCCTGGGCTCCGAGAACTTCCGCTACACTGAACCCATCACCCTGGTCGGTCTGTTCTTTCTCGCCATGAGCCTCGTCTCGGCGCTGCTGATCCGCATGGTGGAGAGAGCCCTCAAACGGAGATATGTGCGATGACCGCAACACCCATGGTTCGCTTTCATGGTGTGACCAAGCGCTACGGACCACTGACCGTGCTCGACAGCCTCGACCTTGATGTGGCGCGAGGCGAGAAGGTGGCGATCATCGGCCCGTCGGGCTCCGGCAAGACCACGGTGCTCCGCATGCTAATGACATTGGAGACCATTGATGACGGCGTCATCTATGTCGAAGGCCAACCTTTGACACATGAGCAGCGCAATGGTGCGCTGGTGCCAGCCGGCAAGGCCCATACCCGCAAGGTGCGCGGCAAGATCGGCATGGTTTTCCAGTCGTTCAATCTTTTTCCGCACATGACCGCATTGCAAAATTGCATCGAAGCGCCCGTCACCGTGCTCAAGATGCCGAAGTCCGAGGCCATGGAACGTGCCGCGGACCTTCTCGCCATGGTCGGGCTAGCCGAGAAGAAGGACCACTATCCCTCGCAGCTCTCGGGCGGCCAGCAGCAGCGCGTCGCTATTGCGAGAGCGCTCGCCATGCGCCCCCGCATCATGCTGTTCGACGAGGTGACCTCGGCGCTTGACCCGGAACTGGTGGGCGAGGTGCTCCAGGTCATCCGCAAGCTCGGCAGCGAGCATGACCTCACCATGCTGATGGTCACCCACCAGATGGGTTTCGCGAAGGAATTCGCCGACCGCGTCTGCTTCTTCTATCAAGGCAAGATCTGCGAACAGGGCCCACCGCAGGAGTTCTTCTCAAGCCCGCGCAATGAGCGTACACGCCAGTTTCTCAATGCCGTTCTGGAAGCTGGATGACAGTGGAACTCCCCTTCGAAAGACCTATGACGCTGGCGCGCGAGCGCTTCGAGCGAATCTACAAGACCATTCGCGATCGGATCTGCCTGCTCGAATACGAGCCGGGCGCCAGGCTCGGCGAAGAGGAGCTGGCGCGTGAATTCGGCGTGTCGCGAACCCCCTTGCGCCGGGTACTTTCGCGGCTCGCATCCGAGGGGTTGCTAGAGAGCCGGCATGGCGTCGGAACTTTCGTTACCGACGCCGATATCGATGACCTGACCCAAGTCTACCAGCTGCGAATGGAACTCGCCGAACTCATCGGCAAGCTCGACCCAATCCCGCGCCAGACTGATGATGTGAGACGCGTGCGCGACATCATCAATCGATGCAATGCGTTGCTGGACAACCCCGATGCTGCCACCTTCGCCCGCATCAACATGGATTTCTTCCAGGAGCTCGCGGCAATGATCGGAAATGAGCCGCTGCGCGAGATATCGGAGCGTCTCTATTACCAGACGTCGCGCATCTGGCTGAGGTCGGTGCCACATCTCAATCTGCGCGACGAGATCGTCGTCTTCCAGCGTGAGGTGGCCGATATCCTTTCAGCCATGGAAGTGGGCGATCTCGAAGCGGTGGGGCACATCCGCCGCAGTCACATCTCCATGAGCGTCCGCCGCATGAAGAGTTTCACCGAACACGCAAAGGCAAGCCCCCTATGAGATCCAATCCCATCACCGCCACTATCGACTTCGAGAAGGATGGTGTCCAGCACGGCTTCATGAAGCTCCCGTACAGCCGCGACGACAGTGCTTGGGGCTCCATAATGATCCCCATAACGGTCGCGAACAATGGCAACGGGCCTACTGCGCTTCTGACGGGCGCCAATCATGGCGAGGAATATGAAGGCCCCGTCGCCCTTATGGAACTCGCCCACACGATTGACGCGGCACAGCTTGCGGGCCGTGTCATCATCGTGCCCGCCATGAACTATCCGGCGTTTCGCGCCGCAACCCGTACCTCACCGATTGACAGAGGCAACATGAACCGGTCGTTTCCGGGCCGGCCCGATGGTACAGTGACCGAGAAGATCGCTGACTATTTTCAGCGCACGCTGGTTCCCATGGCGGATGTCGTCATCGATATTCACGCTGGCGGCAAGACTCTTGATTTCATTCCCTATGCCGCCGTTCACCGCCTTCCCGATGCGGACCACGAGGCACGCTGTGTTGCCGCCATGAAGGCGTTCTCGGCCCCATATTCGATGATGATGCTCGAAATCGACACGGTCGGCATGTATGATGACGCAGTCGAGGCGATGGGCAAGATCTTCGTTACCACGGAACTGGGCGGCGGCGGCAGTTCCACCGCGCGCTCAAATGCCATCGCCAAGCGTGGCATCCGCAACGTACTCGTCCATGCCGGCATTCTGAAAGGCGAGATCAAGCAGGCGCCGACCGTGATGCTCGACATGCCTTCCGACGATTGCTTCACCTTTGCCGAGCACGACGGTCTCTTCGAAATCTGTACCGATCTTGCTGCGAACGTGAAGAAAGGCGATGTCATCGCCAAGGTCTGGCCAGCTGAACGTACCGGTGCGAACCCGGCTCTCTACCACGCGAAGATCGATGGACTTGTCACGGCCCGGCATTTCCCGGGTCTCATCAAGATGGGCGACTGCATGATGGTGCTCGCGACCAACTTGGAAGCATCCGGCGTAGTGAGCAAGGGGCGTTGAAATACGTCTTCATCGGTCGAGAAGAGCCAAGGCCATTGTGGAAGACGGGTTGAAGCATTCGCGTGGCCATCAAACCTGCACATCCAACGTGACATGATACCGAAAATGCCTCGGTGCTGTTCAATCGGACCACTTTGGCCTCGGTCTCGTCAATGACAATCGTCCGATCTTCGACCCGGTAGCCTTACGGGACTACGCCACCCATCCAGTGACCCTTCTTTTGAATGCTGCAATCTTGTCGCGGGTACGCTCTCCGGTATTCTCTTGCTCGGGCTAGGCGAAGGAACGCGGGATATTGGGGGTCAGCCTGCCCACGGAGTTGGTCGCACTTGAGCTCTGGGCGACCAAAGCGAAGGCGACCTGCCAAGCATTGAAGAGTTCTGCTAGCTTGGCAAAGTCGGTCTGTAACTGCATGACTCGATCCACCTTGTAGACGACGACATCGATCTGTCGTTATTCCTCTCAAGGTGGAACCCAGACCGCCTTTACCCTGTGAGCGTTTGCGTGATCCGGAAGCCGTGGTTGCGGCCTTCAATTCACTCTCCTTAAGGTTTTTGTGCCTTTGAGCTGTGAAAGCGCACTGCACCCTTCAGCTTTACGGAGGCAAACTTCTGGCATAAGACCTACGGCAATGGGCATTGGCCACTGATGCACTGCGGCCGGCGGGATTTAGACACATGCAGGACAGAGATTCGAAGCTGCAACTGCTCAAGGGTGCGGAGGAGGCCTTCCTCTCCGGCCGGCGCAAGAAACAGGCTGATGTCGAAAGCGCCGTTGGAATCTTCCTTGAATTGCTGCGCGGCTTCGAACTCTTCGATGTCCCCGACCCGTGTGTCACCGTATTCGGCTCGGCCCGCATCTTCGAGGGAGAGCCCTATTACGAGATGGCGCGAAAACTCGGTGCCGTCCTCGCCGCGTCCGGATTTGCCGTCATGACCGGCGGCGGGCCAGGGCTAATGGAGGCAGCCAACCGCGGCGCCAGGGAGGCGGGCGGCTATAGTGCCGGCTGCAACATTGAGCTTCCCTTCGAGCAAAAGCCCAATGACTTCCTGGATTCCTACGTCCAGTTCGAGCATTTCTTCGTGCGCAAGGTGATGCTGGTCAAATATTCCTGTGCCTTCGTCATCATGCCCGGCGGCTTCGGCACCCTCGATGAGGCCTTCGAGATCGCCATCCTCATCCAGACCCGCAAATTGTCGAAATTTCCGATTGTGCTCATGGGAGTGGAATTCTGGAATCCGGTACGCGAATTCATCCGGGGCAAGATGGTCGCGGCCAACCTCATCGACGCCGACGACCTTGCCATCGTCAAGATCACCGACGACATCGACGAAGCCGTGCAATGGATCAAAGGCGGTATGAGGCCGCGCGGCGAATACCCGTAGAAAGGCGTCGGGCGTGTCCGAGCCTGCAACACTCATAGACCTTCTGGAGCTTGCTGGCGCAAGAAACGCGAACGCGCCGCTCCTCTCGGCACCCGACGGCCTGCGCACCGCTGTCTGGACGGCGCCGGACCTCCGCCGCGACGCCAGCGCTGTGGCAGGGCATCTCCGCCACATCCTCTGCCTCGAACCTGGATCGCGGGTCATCATCTTCGCGCCGAACAGCCCGCGCACGGTCGCAACTCATTTGGGATGTATGCTGGCGGGCCTGATCCCGGTGCCGCTGGACCTGGGCTCGTCTCTCGATTTCATCGACCGGGTCATGCACAAGACCGAAGCGAGGCTGACGCTGGCAACAAGTGGTACAGTGCGCGGGCTCGATTGCCCGGTCCTTGACCCTGTTAGCCTCGATCTTAAGCACTGCCCCGCCTTCGATGGTCCGCTTCCGAGGCCGGACGATGTGGCCGAGATCGTCTTCACCTCGGGAACAACCGGCGATCCAAAGGGAACCGTTCTCAGCCATCGCAACATCGTGGCCAATGTCATATCGGCCGCGGCCATCGTTCCGCCCAACGTGCCCATGCACCTCCTGTCGATACTTCCCCTGTCGCATATGCTGGAGCAGACTGTGGGGCTGTACCTGCCCATGTTGAACGGCGGCACCGTCCACTACATGTCGAGTTGGCAGCCTCCCGTCATTCTTCGCGAGATGCGCCGCCACCACGTCACCGGGCTCGTGGCCGTGCCGCGCTTCCTCGACATGCTGATGCGCGCCATCGAGAGCGGCATCGAGCAGCGCGGAGCTTCGGCACGCTTCGCAAGGGCGCGCGACATTTCACGGCACCTTCCCATCGCCATGCGCCGCCACCTGTTTCGCGGCCTACACCGCGAGCTTGGCGGCCGTTTGTCATTCTTCCTGTGCGGCGGCGCGTCCCTTCCGCCTGCGCTAGGCGAGGCGTGGGAGACACTCGGCGTGCGTGTTCTCGAAGGCTATGGCTCGACCGAATGTTCCCCCGTCATCGCGTCCAACACCTACGAGAAACGGTACCTGGGCACCATCGGGCGGCCGGTCGCCAATGTCGAAGTCAAACTGTCAGACGAGGACGAATTGCTGGCGCGGGGACCCAATGTATCCAGCGGCTATTGGCGGGACGAGAAGCGCACTGCCCAGTCCTTCCTGCCGGGCGGCTGGTTCCGCACCGGTGACGTGGCGGTGATCGATGCCGATGGCATCATTACCATCACCGGCCGCCTGGGAGACCGCATTGTGTTGCCGAGTGGCCAGAAAGTGTTTCCGGCCGACATCGAGGAGGAGTTCAGGAAGCTGCCAGAGGTACGCGATTGCGTCGTGTTGGCACTGGCCGACGCGAAGGGTATCGAGCGTCTTCATGCTGCCATCCGCTTGCATGACGGCATCGATCCCACGGCCGATACCATGT
This sequence comes from Alphaproteobacteria bacterium, assembly GCA_020441605.1. Next base: position 13,903 of record JAGRLX010000012.1, on the reverse strand, counting down.
CGCGGATCGTGCGGGGCGCCAACGATCACCTCGCCGCTCACCAGCGCGTTGCCGGGCATTCGCTGTGGACGGCGGGCGACTTCCCGCGCACCGCGCTTGGAAAAATCAAGCGCCGTGAGGTTGTGTCCGCGATCCGCGCCAGCCGCGGTGGCGCCCCTCTTCAGCCGGTGCAGGCCGCCTCCGCTTCGCAAGGCTTCGACCGATTGGCCGCCATCCTTCGCGCCCAATTGGGTGATCCTTCGAGATTCATGGCGCCGTCAACCGATCTCACTATCGATCTCGGCCTCGATTCCCTGGGACGCGTCGAGCTTGCGGCGCGGATCGAAGCCGAGCTCGGCCTCGAATTGCCCGAAGCCGAGCTCTCCGAGGCGAGCACAGTTGCCGACCTGGTGCGGCTGGTGGACAAGGGCGGCGGCGGCGAGAAGCCACTGCCAAGCGCCGACTGGCCGCTCAGCCGCACGGCGCGTGCGGCCCGCATCGTCTTGCAGCGGCTGGCGCTCCTCCCCGCCTGCCGCTTCTACTGCACACCATTCCGCATCGAGGGGGGCTCGAATCTCGATGGAATAACTGGCCCACTGCTGCTGATTGCCAATCACACCAGCCATGCTGATACGGTTTCCATTCTCCGGGCTCTGCCGAACCGGCTGCGCGCGACGACCACCGTTGCCGCCGCCGCCGACTATTTCTACCTCTATCGGTTCGTCGGCATCGCGACCTCCCTGGTGCTCAATACCTTCGCATTCTCGCGTTCTGGCAACATTAGGGCGAGCCTCGAGCGCTGCGGCGAGCTGGCCGACCTTGGCTGGTCGATTCTCATCTATCCGGAAGGCTCGCGCTCTTTCGACGGCAAGCTGATGCCGTTCAAGCCCGGTATCGGGCTTCTCGCCAGGGGACTTCACGTGCCCGTTGTCACCGTCAATGTCGAAGGCGCTTTCGGTATCCTGCCGAAGGGCAGCGCCCTGCCGCGCCGCCACCCGGTGACGGTCAGGTTCGGCCGTCCCTTGACCATCGACCCCCAGGCCAGTGCGGCCGACGTGACGGCACTGCTTCACGCGCAGATTGCGGGCCTTCTGCCATCCAAAGGGAATGACACGCCATGATCGAACAGCGTTCACCTGGCCGCAGGCCAATCCCGGCGCGAAAGACTAGTCTCGCCATCCGCTTCGCGGCCTGGATGGCGAGCGCCGGCATAACTCCTAACCAGATTTCGCTGTTGGGACTGGCGGCAGGCGTACTCTCGGGTGCTGCCCTGTTCCTCACGCCGTCGCTTCCCGACTTCGTGCGCCTTCTGTGGATTGCGTCAGCCATATTGGTGGTGGTGCGCGGACTGTCGAACATGTTCGACGGCATGGTGGCGGTCGAGCATGGTCAGGCCACGCGCACCGGCCTCCTCTACAATGAAATCCCCGACCGGCTGTCCGATGTCGCCCTCATGGTCGGCGCCGGCTATTCGATTGGAGGCAACGTCACCGCTGGGTGGGCGGCGGCCTGCGTGGCGCTGCTGGTGACCTATATCCGCGTCGTCGGCAGCCTCGCCGGCGCACCAGCCGATTTCGGCGGACTGATGGCGAAGCAACAGCGCATGTTTTCGGTCGCTGCCGTCGCCTTCTATCTTGGCGTGACGCCGATGGGCTGGCATCCCGCCTTTGGCTTTCTAGGCGGCAGCGGGTTGATGGGCGTGATTCTTTGGATCATCGTGGTGGGCGGAATACTCACCGGTATCGTCAGGCTCCGCCGTGCCGCCAGAGCGCTTCAGTCACGGGAAAGCTAGACGGTCCACCAGTAGCGGATGACGTGGAAATAGATGGGTGCCGCAAAGACAATGGAGTCGAGCCGGTCGAGCACCCCGCCATGCCCCTTGATGATATAGCCCCAATCCTTGACGCCACGGTCGCGCTTGATGGCCGACATCACCAGCCCGCCGAGGAAGCCCATCAACGTCAGCATCAGCGACATGGCCATGGCTTGCCAGAGACTGAATGGCGTGATCCACCACAACAGAGCCCCGATCAGGGTGGCACTAGCCACCCCGCCGATGAAGCCTTCGATGGTCTTCGATGGCGACAGCGACGGCGCGATTTTATGCCTGCCGAGGAGCTTGCCCCAGACATATTGCAGCACATCGCTCGCTTGCACCACGATGATGAGGTAGGCGATGAGCAGAATATTGCGGCCTTCGTAGCCCGGAATCGCCAGCGTCATCAGTGCCGGGACGTGCGACAGGCAGAACACTGCGATCATCAGGCCCCACTGCAATTCGGCGATGCGCGACATGAAATGTTGCGTCTCGCCGCGAAATGTTGCGATCACCGGCAGCAGCAGAAAGGCGTAAACCGGAATCAAGACCGCAAACAACCCGTACCACTCGATCCATACCAGATAGAACTGCGCTGGCAGCACCACTGCGAAACCTGCGGCCAGCGCGGCCGGATCACTGCGCCGGTTTTCGGTCAGCACCGTGAATTCATAGAGTGCTACCGCTGAAAGTGCTGCAAACAGCGCCACGACACCGGCCTTGCCGATGTAGAACACGGCAGCCAGCACCAGCACCATCACCCACCACGCCACGGTGCGGCTGTTGAAGTTCGAGGTCGCAGCGCTTGGCCCCTTCCATCTCGCCAGGGCAAAGCCCACGATGGAGGCGGCGGCGAGTACACCGAGGACGCCGTAAAACAACACTCTGATCTGATCGGCCGCCGCCATCACATATCCCCCCGGGGTCTATCCGGCTACCCCAATGCCTGACGTTAGCAGCAGAGGAAGCGGCGGAAAAGCCAGCGCCCGGGCCCTGCGGGCTGGCATGGCCCGCTCAATTGAATTAGCTTCTTGGCAACCTCCTTCCCCTCGGGTTCCCCGTGATGACCGATGTCCGATCTTCATTCACTGCCAGGTCCCTGGGCTCACGCGAAAAGGCCGAGCGGATTGCCAACCGCGCCCTGGGCCACATCAAGGCTTATAGGAGCTTCGTCAGTAGCCAGGGCATCGGCCCGGATGTGCCGTTCGAGCACCTTCCGTTGCAGGACAAGGAGAGCTATCTCCGGCAATATCCGTTCGCCGATCTCCTTGGCGACGACTTTGCCGATACCTTTACCATCTTCAGCTCGGCCGGCTCCGCCGCAAGATCCTTCTATTGGCCCCAGCTCAAGACCGGCTACGCCGATGCAGCCGCCAACCTCCGTCTCTTGCTCGAAACCACCTACGCCATCGACCGGCATTCGACGCTCGCCGTTGTCGGCCTGGCCCTGGGAAGCTGGATCGGCGGCGATATCCTCTCCTGGCTGCTAAAGGACGTGGCGATTGCCACACCCTATCCTTTCGCGGTGTTCTCGCCCGGCAACAAGCATGAGGAGATCGTCTCCATCCTGAGGGCTGCTGCCGGACTGGTCGACCGCATCCTTCTGGTTTGCTGTCCTTCCGCCATTGGCCATCTCGTTCTGCTGGCCGAGCAACTGGGTGAACCGCTGCCGCTCGAGAAGATGCGTTATCTGGTCATCGGCGAACCGTTTCCCGAGGCATTGCGGCTTGACCTGGCGCGCCGCTCGGGAGTTGCCGCCGGAGACGTGCTGATGATGTCGGTCTACGGCAGCGCCGACACCGGCGTCATGGGCTTCGAGTCTCCGGCCACGATCCTGCTTCGCCAGCTCTGCTACAGGGATGCCGAGATCGCCGCAAGCCTCGGCATCGAAGGCGTCATTCCACATTTCTTCCATCATGCCGATCCAGGCACCTATCTGGAGGAAGTCGCCGGCGAACTCTGCATCACCAGGTGGCAGGGGATTCCGCTCGTTCGCTACAATCTCCATGACCAGGTTCAACTCTTCGACTGGCCAGGCCTCGTCCGCCAACTCTCCGCCCAGGCAGAAAGGCAACCATCCCTTGCAAGCGTGATGCCGATGCTCACGGCCCATTCCGGTTTGCTGCCCAGCTCCGGCATCATCGCCATTGCGGGACGTGCCGATTTCTGTCTCAACCTATGCGGGACCAAGCTCTCCGAGGCGATGCTCGATGAAGCCATGAGATCCGAGGATCTCGCCGATACGCTGACGGGCGTCTATCTGGCGAGCGTGGTGACTGAAGACGGGCGCCAGCGTCTTTCGATCAGGCTCGAAACCCGATATGCGCCCGGCAAGCCGGCCGAAGTCGTGGATGCCGTCTATCCGCGCCTCGTCCAGGCCATCGGCCGCGCCCAGCCCGAATTCCTCGACGACTGGACCAACATCTACCGCCGTTGGGACGACGATCCCGCCCGCCGTATCCTCAAGCTGGACCTGGCCCCCTGGCCCACAATGTCGGGCACCTCGGAAAACCGCATCAAGCAACACAGCATCGTCCCATGATGGTGGCTGAGAGAGTTAGACAATCGGAGAAAGCAGGACTATGGCCCACCCCCTGGTGGCTGAGCCTGGTCTGGGGCTTTGCAGAGGCCACCTTGTTCTTCATCGTGCCTGACGTCTTGCTGTGTTGGGAATCTCTCGGCGGCTGGCGGCGCGGCACACGGGCGCTCGTGGCGATCATAGTGGGATCACTGGCCGGCGGCCTCCTTGTCTATGGCCTCGCCGTCATATGGCCCGAGTCCATGCGCAATGCCATAGCAAGCGTCCCATTCGTGCGCGGCGCCATGTTTGTAACAGTCGCGGCCGACTTTGACGCGCAAGGCCCGGTCGGCATGCTCATGGGACCTGCGTCAGGCATCCCCTACAAGATATACGCCGTGCTTGCGCCCCAATCCTTCGGCGTCTTGAGTTTCGCAATCTTCAGCATTCCGGCAAGGCTGGAGCGGCTGGCCCTGAGCTGGCTGATCTTCGCGCTTCTTGGCAGGTGGCTGGCACCCGTCATTGCCCGGCACCGTCGGGCCACGGCCGCTCTCTACGCCTTGCTCTGGACCGGCATCTACGCTTACTACTGGAGTCGCTCATGACCGAACAACCCCGCTTTGTGGTCGATGCCGAAGGTGGGTGGGTTATGACGCGTGCCGTCCTCGGACTTGCGGCAACCGCAGCAGCGCTGTCGAGCTGGCTTGCAGGGGCCGGAGCGATGCTTGTCGCCTGCGTCTGGTCGGATGCCGCCACCGGCTTCGTGTTCCGCCGCCGCGGCCCCAAATCACCCAGCGTCGGTGCGCTCGAAACCCTCGCCGACGCCGCCTGCTTCGTCGCCGCACCGCTTGCCCTCCTGGTCGCCGCGACCGAAGCACATCACGCCGCAATTGCCGTCGCCCCCATCTTCTTCCTCGCAGCCATCCATCGGATGGCAAGATTCAATGTCGAAGGCCTGGCCGAGGGGCGGTATGCCGGCCTCCCAGTCACTTACAACGGGTACATCTTTCCAGCCGCCGCAATTCTGTCCTGGCTGATACCTGCCTGGACTGTTCCGATCTTCGCTGCCGTGACGCTGATCGTCTCTGGCCTAATGATGTCACGGCGCCTTTCCGTTCCGGAGTGGTGATGAGATGAGAAGCCTGAATGCCACCGAGCTTTTCAGTGTTCTGCGCGCTTTCCTCGTGGGTGGGCGGTTCCTGCGCACAACACCGCATTATTCACGCGACCAAATGCGCGACTGGCAATGGCAAAGGATCAAGCGCCTCGTAGGTCACGCCTTCGACAACGTCGAATTCTACCGCGATCATTATCGCAAGGTGGGCTTCGCGCCCGGCGACCTCAAGTCCTGGGACGATTTTCACCGCTTGCCGTCCGTCAGCAAGGACCAGGTGATCGCCGCTTACCCCGGACGAATGATCGCCCGCGGTTACCGGCTGGACGACCTCGTTGTTTCGCGCAGCAGCGGTTCGAGCGGCAAACCGCTGGATATCGCCTATGATTCCCGTGCCATGACGATCTACACGCTGGCGGGTCTGCGCCTCTACGGCATGGGTTTCTCTTACAGGCCGTGGCACCGCCAGCTCTATGTCTATACATCCCCTTACCCGCTTGACTCGCTCTTCGGGCTCTATCCCCTGACCTTTGTATCGACTTTGGCGCCCATTGCCGACATTATCGCCGCGCTGAAGAAGACCCGACCACAGCTCCTCGTCTGCTATCCCTCGCACCTCAAGCAGATCGAGCAGAATCTGACCGATACCGACTTGTCGGAGCTTCATCTCCGTGCAATCTCGGTCAATTCCGAGATGTCGAGCCAGGCCGAGCGCGACATGCTGGCAAAGCGGTTCGGCTGCCCGGTACTCGATGAATATTCATCCGAAGAGCTGACTCGCATCGCTGCCCAGTGCCGCCATGGCACCTATCATGTCTTTGAGGACATCAATTATCTCGAGGCAGTCCCCGACAAGATGCGTGCGGACGGAATTGGCCCGCTGATCGGCACCAACCTGCACAACCATGCCATGCCGATGATCCGCTATGAGCAGAACGATCTCGGCGCCATCGGTGAAGCGTCATGTGCCTGCGGCTGGAAATTCCGTTCACTGATCAGTCTCCAGGGCCGCAGGAACGACAGCTTCATCCTGCCATCGGGACGAGAAATCTCCTCCGGTTTCCTGCTCGATGCCACCTATGAGATCCTGCTGACCTACCGCACGGAAGTGAAGGACTTCTGCCTGATTCAGGCAGCCGCAAACCGCATTGTTCTGGAGATCGTTCCGGGTGCAGCATGGAACAATGCCATCAGCGAGGCGCTCAGCGCCCGCTTCGCCTCCTTCTTCGAGCAAGGCGTTGCGTTCGAGATTAGGGAGGTGACCGAGTGCACCAAGACAAAGTCGGGGAAGCGAAACCCGATCATCTCCCATGTTCGTGCTCCCGTCCCCAGCGCGATCAGGTGACGGTTTCGACAAGACAAGCAAGCTAGGCGCCATGTCGACGCCTATTCGGTCGCTGGCCACCAGCAGGCGCCGAGTGCATGCAAGGACTTGCGCCGCCCTCGCAAGGCGACGGCGCCATCTGCACCCTCTGGACCTGGCTTGCACGCTGTATTCCAGAGCCCAGGCAAGCCGGAAGGTCCGCCCCATGATAGGAAATAAGACCCTCCGGACGTGGCTTGGTCAACGGCCGTCGCCATCATAGGCATCCATAAGGATTATAGCCCGGTGGGCATCGCCGCGGCGGGGGCGGTTCGACCGTCTGGTGTTCGCACCACCATTGCCCGTCCTTCTTGTAGACCCGGATCAGGCGATCGCCGTGCTGGCGCCTGCAGAACTCCTCGGCAGCGGCCCGCTGGCCCTCTTCGGACTGGCGGCAATCGAAGCCTCCGTCCAAGCGGATGCCTTGCGCGAACCAGCCGGGCCCCGTGTTGTGACCACGGCACCATGCGTCCGCGGTCGCCTGGTCGGGTGCGCAGTAGAAGCGGCCATCTGGAAGGAATTGGCTGACGTGATAGCCGTTTCCATAGTCCCGCTGGCAGGTGGCGTTGGCGTTGGCATTTCTTTCGCGCATCTCGGCTTCTGCGATCTGCTGCTGGATATCTGCTACAGTCTTGTCGATGGCGGCCGCGGTGCTGTCGCAGGGATCGAGATTGCCTGCTTGATGCAGCTTTCCGACCGCCAGTCTGAATTGCCCCTCGCGTCTCAATGTGACGGCCTCCTGGATCAAGTCGCGGGCCCTGCGTTCCTTTTCATAGCTACTGTTCCATCTGTTCACGAGAGACTGCCGCGTTGCCCCTTGGGGCAGCTTGCCGATCAGTTCTCTGCTGTCTCGAAACTTGCAGGCTGCAAGCGCCGCTTCCGCGCGGGCCGCGTCAGCTTTCGTTATATCGTCCCTGATGTTCGCAATGGCACGCTCGATGCTTGCGACTGTGCTATCGCACAGACTGAGGTTCAATGCGCGGCGAAGCGTATTGATGGCGCTTTCGAATTGGCCCTGGTCCTTGAGTGCCATGGCCTCCTTTGCGAGATCCCGCACTTTCCCTTCGACCTCATAGGCCTTGTTCCACCGGTCGGAGAGGGATTGGCGCTCGGGGCCTTGGGGGAGGTCGTCGATCAATCTGCGGCTTTCGCCGAACCTGCAGGCTGCCAGGGCCTCGTTTGCGCTGGTGGCGCGTTGCCTGGTTCGCTCCGCGGCCTCCTGGAGCGCCTGCACGCACTGCGCGGCCCGGGCCGCATGTTCGGCTGTGGCCTCGACGAAAAGTTCCGCAGCATCTTTCCAGGATTTCACGTCGGCAATGGAGGCCGCGGGGTCCGGAAGACCCCTGAAGCAGGTCAGAGATGTCTCCTGTTGCGCCGTCAGGGCAGCCAACTGGGTCTCCATCGACTGCAGTTCGGTCAGAAGCCCGGACACCTCCTGGGGACTGCCGAATTGTACCCCAATCACGGCTTGCCGTTCCGACGTGAGCCTTGCGCGCACCTCCCGATCAGCCTGACCCGTGCAGGCCTCGATGGAGGCCTCGCTGCCCGTCAGTCCTGCAACCAGTCTGTTGCGGTCCTGTGTGGCCGTCGCGATAGCACTCTGCAGTTCTTCGACGTCCGCGGCCAGCACGGCTCGTCTTGCGTCAACTGCCGAAACATCCACCGTCCCGCCTGTCTCTGCGAGTCGCCGCTGGACGTCGGCCAGAACGGCGGCGAGTCCGTCGCCAATGCGAGCCGCCTTCTGGGAGGCATCCTTGGCATTGCGCGCAGCAGCCTCCGCCATCTGCATGTCCTGGGTCCCGCACGCTTGCGCGGCAGCACTACGCGCCGTGTCGCGAAACTGGGTGGTCTTCTGGGCATCGTCCTGCGCACGCTTCAACAGGTTGGAGATGTTCTGTTGCTCGACCTTGGCGGTGGCGCAAAGACTGGCGTTTTTCGTCACGGTCTCGCTCACGTCTTGGGAGGTTTGCCGCAGATCAGCAGCGAGCATTGCGACCTTGTCGGCGGCCGATTGCACCCGCTTGAGCCCGGCCTTGTCCAGCAGCGCTGACTGCGCCCTTGCCGTTTCGCTGAGCACCCCCTTTGCCATCTCGATGTTCGCCGAGCAGGATACCTGTTCGCGCCCCCGGCACGCCGTCAGGAAATCCACATAGCCTTGCAGCGGCAGCTTGAGGACCCCCACGATCTCGCGCCCTATGACGTCCCTGCGCTGGCGCGGCCGATCGGTTCGCGATTCAATGCAATTGCGGATCTTCCAGTACTTGGGGATTTCCGTGCGCTGCAGTTCGTTAAAGTCCCATTTGGCATAGATCATCGGCAGGATCCGTTCGTACGCCTTCGAGACAAATGTGACGGATCTGAACGTTTCCGTTGTCCGGCGGATATCGGCCGTGTAGCTCGCATAGATCCGCTGCCGCAACTCGCTGTTATTCCATTGCAGGGTTCCGATCGGGTTCTGCGCGAAGGCCTCCTTGGCGGCCTTCAGGGCAAGCTCCTTCATGAGAGCCCCAGCCTGGCGTCGCAGCTCTCGGGCAAACAGGTCTCCGACGATCTTTTCGACATCGTCCGCCCACGCCTCGGCGCCCTCGGCCTTCGGCAGCAGAATCGCGGACAGCCAGTACTCAGCGACCTCCCGATGGATGTCCCGGCTCGCAAGGTCGTCGTAGAATTGTTTTTTCAGGGCAGCGACAATGCCGTTGACGAAGGTGCCAAACACCGTGCTTTGCAGACAGTTTCTCGCGAGGCTCGATCCGGGCGAGACAGCTGGACCGCCGGCGCCAGCGGAGATATTGTCCGCAATTCTCTTCCACATCACTCCCTTGATGCAGGAGTTGTAGAACTCTCGCGGCAGCTCTTGCAGCATCGCTTCGGTGACAAAGGTGAGATCGTCGCGGTTGTCGCGCACCCATTCCTCGAAAGCTTTGGCAGTCGATGCATTTATGTGCGCAATCTTCACCTGCAGAAACAGATTGTCGGCCGCCGCCCGCTTGTTGCGCTGTCGCAGATAGTCGAGATGGAAGCTGAATTCGCGTTCGCGAACGTCGGGCTTTTCCGGGTCACAACGGGTGCAGTTGGTGACGAAATCCTGATGCAGATTGCGGGCATTCCGTTCGTCCGTTTCGAGGTCTTGCACCCGTGCCCGGTGTTGAATGCCGTCAAATGATCTATCGAACTGTTCCTCATAGTGGCGCCGTGTTGTCTCTGGCCAATTCGTCCAGACCAGTTGCAGCTCGCCGAGGAGCTGTTGTCGATGCAACGTCAGCTTATCTCTCTCAAGTTCGTAGTTTTGGACTCGGGCCTGGTAGCGGGCGTTCGCGGTCTGATAGTCGGCTGCGCCCCAGTCACGATCTTCAGGCGGAGCTGTGTCCGCGGCGGCCGGAAGGAATGGAATGACGACGAACATCCCCAGCACCATCATAAAGGTCTGGACGGTTCTTTGCAGTCTATGGTTCACTGGTTTGCCTCCCGTCTTTGAGGTCCGTATCCATGCCGCATGGGATTGGCAGCACGCGCGCGCAAGTCGTGCAATGCTCTACGTTCACTCCAGCTTTTCGAGATCTTCCAGATCTTCGAGGCCAATACCTGATGGCGCTGTGTTGGCTGGCGCGTCTTCCTCCGCTGGAGGGGGTGTCGCTATTCCCGCGCTCGCCATGTTGCGCAGCGCGAGAATGCGAGACTCATAATGCACGCGGACGCATTGGGCATCGTCGCCGCAACGATGACGCGACACGAGCCAAGACCTCTGCTCCTGCCTGAATTTCTTTGCTTCAGAAGATGGCAGCCACCGAAGCAGGGTACTGTAAAGGCCTGTCAGCTGTAGGTCGAGTGCGGCGATGTCTCGCTGCTGGCAGATTACCAATTCATCGGGCTTCTCGGCCTCTCGGCAGTCAAAACTCTGAGCCTTTGCAAAGGATGTTTCACCGGCAAGAACACACGCAATGACGTGAACTGCCAAGGCGAGCCCAACGCGATGTGTTGCACACTTCATGGTCTCTCCTCCTTTCTGCGCAGATGTTTGAAACACTGCCTTTTTTCCTTGCTGACATGAATGACCCAAAGCTGCATTGATCCATGTCACCATGCGGCCAATTGGAGCGAATCACGTGGCTGCGTGGTTGAGTGCATCCCCGAGCCGCCGTCGCTCAACCCAGATGCGCCAAGTCCTCCGCTCTCAATACGCTCGAAAGCTTTTAATTTGCGGATTTCACCGTGAAATCTGAAGCGGGAGCCATGCCGGCCAGAGGCCGAGCGCCAGATGCCGTGAGGAAGTCTGCCAAGCACGGGTTGCTGTCTGGCCTTCCTCACAACTTGTTGGCTGAATTCCGCATCGATACTCATGGCGGGACCGATGACGGTTGTAGAATCTATGGATTAAAGCAGACTTGCCGTGTCATGCTAAATAACAGCGCGATTGCGTAGCATGACGCAGGGCAAGGAGAGCGGGACTCAGGACGGCATGGACGTACAATTTGGGCCATACAGGTTGAAGCAGGTCGAGCGGCTGGTGGAGGGAGCCGACGGTTTGATCGAGCTGTCTGGCCGTGCGTTCGATATCCTCTGCGTGTTGCTTGACAAGGCTGGCGAGGTCGTTGGGAAGGACGAGATCTTCGCCGCTGTCTGGCCGGGCATGGTGGTGGAAGAGAACACGTTACAGGTTCACATTTCGTCACTTCGAAAAGCGCTCGATGCAAACATGATCGTGACCGTGCATGGCCGCGGATACAAATATGCCGGGCCAGGCCCAATGGCCTTGCCAGCTGCAGCGGGCTCGGGCGAACCGGCCGTTTCGGCATCGCCAGAAGCACCGGTGTGGTCCAGACCGTCTATCGCCGTACTTCCCTTCGACAACATGAGTGGCGATCCCGAACAGGGCGTCTTCTCCGACGGGATCACAGAGGATGTCATTACCGAGCTGTCCCGTTTCGACTCACTGCTCGTCATTGCGCGACATTCATCGTTTGCACTTCGAGGCAGGGTTCTCAAGGTCCAAGATATCGGCCATGAACTGGGCGTCGAATACGTCGTCGAAGGCAGCGTGAGGCGTGCGGGCGACCGGTTGCGCCTGAGTGCACAACTCATCCATACCGCGTCCGCCAAACATGTTTGGGCTGAACGCTATGACCGGGACGTGTATGACATCTTCAAGGTGCAGGAGGAACTGGCCCAATCGATTGCCGCAACCATTGGCGCCAAAGTTGAGGCTGTGGGGCGGGACAGTGCTGCGCGGCTGAGTCCGAGTGCGTTGAGAGCCCATGAACTGGTGCTTAGCGCCAAGGCACATGCCTTGAAATTCACAAGACGGGATCTCGAACAAGCGAGAATCCTGGCAAGGACCGCAACGGAGCTCGATCCAGGCAGTTCTCGGGCTCATGCCTGCTACGCCTATTGCAGTGCCGTTGTCTTCTACAGCAACTGGTCTTCCGATCGCGATCAGGTCCACGCCGCGTGCTTTGAATTTGCGAAGCGCGCGATCGCGCTCGACGACACCGACAATTTTGCCCGTTGGGTTCTCGGCTTCATCTATCTCACGAGGCGGGAATATGATGCCGCACGCATCCACTTGGAGAGAGCCGTCGAGGTCAATCCAAACGATACCGAAGCGCGGGGAATTTACGCCATTTTCCTCGTTGCAGTGGGTGAAGGGGAGGCGGCCATTCGGCACTTCGAAATCATGAAGCGGCTCAACCCCTTTGAACTGGCCTGGTTTCCGTGGATCAAGGGTTGGGCCTTTCTCAGCCTTCGCCGATATGCAGAAGCTGTCGCGACATTCAAGCAGATCCCCGAGCCACACGCTGAGGTCCGTGGATTCCTGGCGGCAAGCTATGCCTACCTTGGGAGGCTCGTGGAGGCGAAGGCGATGATGGAAGACTTCCTGCGCATGGCGGAGGCAGATATGCCGAACTCTCCGGGCAGCCGTCCGAACGGCTGGGACGACTATTGGCGCAATACCACCTTCTATTTACGGCAGGCAGATCATGATCACCTTATGACTGGTCTGTGCAACGCGGGCTTGCCGCTCTAGCCTGCAGGGGAGCCGCCGGGGCTCCTGTCGGACGGCATCGAACCAGCAGTGCCTGTGCGGGAGTTGGCCGGATGACGGGCAATCTTGACGTCATCATCCGACTTTCTCGAAGCGGTGCGGAAGTGGAATGTTCTCGCTGCCTGGAACGAGGAGATCCGGATGCAGAACCGCAGAGTCACGCAAGCGCATATCGTTGCGAGCCTGCGCCCGCCGGAAAGCCTGTCAGGCACTGAATATTGGCACATGCGTTCCGTTAGGGCCTGGGCGATATGAGCGAGGGGGTGATCTCACTGATGGTCTTGATGCCGCAAAGACCCATGGTGCGGTCAATCTCCTGGCGAAAAATATCCAGCACATGGGCAACACCGGACTCGCCGCCCATTGCAAGGCCCCATAGCTGGGGACGGGCGATTAGGCACGCAGCCGCGCCCAGCGCAATGGCCTTCACAACATCTGCGCCGCGGCGTACACCGCCGTCGACCAATATCGGAATGCGCCCACCCACCGCCTCGACGATGCGCGGAAGCGCGTCGAGAGCGGCTATGGCGCCGTCGAGCTGGCGTCCGCCATGGTTGGAGACGATCACGCCATCGATCCCGCGTGCTACGGCCTCCCGCGCCTCCAACGGACTGAGAATGCCTTTCAGCAACAGGGGGCCTCGCCACATGGACCGGAGTGCATCGACATCCTGCCACGACATCCCGGGATCCAGTCTTGCGGCCATCTGCCCCGCGATTTCGCGAATACCGGCTGTGTCGCCCGGCTTCACATAATTGCCCATTGTGAGACGCGGAAGCTCGCCGCGCATCCGCCACAGCCATTGCCATTTGATTGCCATTGCGGCCAGTTCGGACGGTCCCAGGCGCGGCGGAATGACGAAGCCGTTGCGGATATCCCTCTCGCGCTTGCCCATGAGCTGGTTGTCGGTCGTCAAGACCAATGCGTCATAATTTGTCGCCGCTGCACGTTCGACGAGCTCCCGCGTGAAGCCGCGGTCACGGTAAATGAAGACCTGCATCCAGCGGTTTGCCGTGTCGGCGGCATCTGCAAGCTGCTCCAGGGAGCACACCGAGCCATGGCTCAGGCAATAG
>JAGRLX010000459.1 GCA_020441605.1 Alphaproteobacteria bacterium | reverse complement strand
CTCGCCGCTTTCGGCGCCCCCGCCACCCTACCCGAACCCCACCCCGAACGGAGCCCCGACTGATGGAGCCTTTGACCATTGGCCTCGCCATCGCCGTCACCACTGTGGTGGTGCTGTTCTCGGGCGTCTCGGTGGCGGTGGGGCTGTTGCTGGTGGCCACCGGATTTCTGTGGATCTTCGACGGCCCCCGGTCGCTGACCGCCTTGCCCGAACTGTTCTACGCCGAACTGAACAGTTTCGCCCTGCTGTCGATCCCCATGTTCATCATCATGGGCGCCGCCATCGCCTCGACCCGCGCCGGGCCCGACCTTTACGAGGCGCTGGAACGCTGGCTGACCCGGGTGCCGGGTGGGCTGGTTGTGTCGAACCTGGGCGCCTGCGCCTTGTTCGCCGCCATGTCCGGGTCTTCCCCGGCCACCTGCGCCGCCATAGGCAAAATGGGCATCCCCGAGATGCGCCGCCGCGGCTATCCGGCCGAGGTGGCAGCGGGCTCCATCGCTGCGGGGGGCACGCTGGGTATCCTGATCCCGCCGTCGGTCACCATGATCGTCTATGGCATCGCGACCGAGACTTCGATCGGGCGCCTGTTCCTGGCGGGGGTCTTCCCGGGGCTCTTGCTGGTGGCACTGTTCATCGTCTGGGCAATCTTCGACACTTGGCGGCGCGGCGCGGGCGACTCGGTGCTGGGGGGTATCAGCTACAGCTGGCGCGAGCGGGTCGAGATCCTGCCCCGCGTCATTCCCTTCCTCGTCATCATCGCGGGCGTTCTGGTCGCGCTGTACGGCGGCATCGCCACCCCGTCCGAGACGGCGGCGGTGGGCGCGCTGCTGTGCATCGTTGCCGCCATCGCGGTCTATCGGATGTTCTCGCTGCCCGAGCTTTGGGCGGTGCTGCGGGACTCGACACGCGAGTCGGTGATGATCCTGTTCATCATCGGGGCGGCGGGCGTATTCAGCTTCATGCTGTCCTCGCTTTTCGTCACCCAATCGGTCGCCCAGTGGATCGCCGCGCTGGAGGTCAACCGCTGGGTGCTGATGGCGATCATCAACATCTTCCTGCTGGTCGCCGGCTTCTTCCTGCCACCGGTCGCGGTGATCCTGATGTCGGCGCCGATCCTGCTGCCGATCATCGTGGCGGCGGGGTTCGATCCCTACTGGTTCGCCGTCATCGTCACCGTCAACATGGAAATCGGGCTGATCACGCCACCGGTGGGGCTGAACCTTTACGTCATCAACGGCATTGCGCCGGATATCTCGCTGCGCCAGATCCTGGTCGGCTCGATGCCCTTCGTGGGCTGCATGTTCCTGGCCATCGTGATACTCTGCCTCTTCCCGGGCATCGCCACCTGGCTGCCCACCGCTGTCATGGGGAATGCGCTGTGAGCCTGCTGTCCGACATCCTCGCCACCCTCTTCACCCGCCATGTCCAAAGCACAGCCGCCGGGGCGGACCCGCGCAGCGTCGAGACGCTGATCGCGGACCTCTTGTCGAACCATGGCGAGATCTCGGGGCTGACCATCGGCGGCCAGATCCTCGCCCGCTTTGCGGCAATGGACGATGAGGGCAAGGTGGCCTTCTTTACCCATATGGCCGACAAGCTGGGCATCGACGCCGACCGGGTGCGCGAGACGCTTGAGGCGTTCGAGGTAGATCAGACGCCCGCCAATTACGCCGCCTTCCTCACGGCGGCCGAGCCCGGACGGCAGGAACTGGCCCGCCGCCTGAACCGGGTGCCGGGGGCGACGCCGCAGCTGGTGGCGATGCGCAAAGATCTCCTGCGGCTGATCCCGCGGGACGATCCGCGGGCCCGGATTGACATCGACTTTCAGCACCTCTTCGCCTCGTGGTTCAACCGCGGCTTCCTGGTGCTGCGGCCGATCAATTGGGAAAGCCCCGCGCATATCCTCGAGAAAATCATCGCCTACGAGGCGGTGCATGCCATCGACAGCTGGGACGATCTGCGCCGCCGGTTACAGCCTTCGGACCGGCGCTGTTTCGCCTTCTTCCACCCGGCGATGCCGGACGAGCCGCTGATCTTCGTCGAGGTCGCACTGACGCGCGGCATTCCCGGTTCGGTGCAAAAGCTCCTGGCCGAAGACCGCAAGGCACTCGCCGCCGAGGATGCGGATACGGCCGTCTTCTATTCGATCTCGAACTGCCAGGCAGGGCTGGCAGGTATCTCTTTCGGCAATTCGCTGATCAAGCAGGTGGCCGAGGATCTGGCCGCCGAGCTGCCCAATATCGGCACCTTCGTCACGCT
>JAGRLX010000458.1 GCA_020441605.1 Alphaproteobacteria bacterium | reverse complement strand
TGAGGCAGGCGGCAAGGCCGCCGCCATCGCATATACCCTGATCGAAACGGCCAAGCTCAACGCCGTCGATCCCCACGCGTGGCTCGCCGACACACTCGCCCGCATCCCCGACTACAAGATCACCAAAGTCGACGATCTGCTGCCTTGGCGCTGGAACGGATAGCGGTCAGGCCGGACGCTTACAAGTTCTCCGCAATCTGGCGCGCTGTTCCTCGTGGCGCAGAGCGGCATCGGTGTCGGTCGACTTTCATCGGAGCGAGACATGTGAAACATCGCTCTACATAAAAAGTCGATACGGATAAACGCTACCAGGTAAATCGGGCACGTTGGCGATGGTTCGTGCCAACCTCTGCGAGTACCTGATGCTCACCGGCACAGGATCATATAGAGCATCATTGTTCCAGTCCATCTTGGTCAAGGCTAACGCCTCGTGCGCGATGAGTTCCAGCGAGCCACTCCCCGCATGCCGGATAAGTTGCAGCGGCTTGGGGATACTTTTCTTTCCTTGGTAGTAGTCACCGGTGCTGGAAACCTCTGGTGCATTGCCAGCTACCCACACGAGCGCAGAGTTGCTCGAACGAATAACCATCGTTCCCCTCGGAACCGGATAGCCCGAAGGCTTCGTCGGCGGCTTTGCCCGACCCGACTGAATCAGCCACCGAGCCCTCCAGCACGAAGCCGCGCTAACCTCGATGCATTCAATTTCCTGCACCCCGGCGAGCGCGTCAAAAGCTCCCTCAACTTCTTCTTGCCTGAAAGCCGTAGTCTTGTGGATGACCAGCCGTTTAGGTAGGTTGCCTCCGTTTCGGCCCTGGTAGAGCGCTAGGCTTCGGGCCAGCACTGCCCGCATGTCGTCCCGGCTAAGAAAAGGGTTACGACGGGCATCAGCGACGTCCGCAACCGGATCACGTGCTTCAAAGGCCACGAACTGCATGCCTCCTCCGTCCATGTCGAAGACCTGCGAACAGCAGGTCACATAGTGGGCATCGCGCTGGTCGCCGCGCAACGCGTAAGCCAAGCCGATATATGCAGTATCACTTGGCACACCCTTGAGAGGTGCCAGCTTCCACGGCGTGCCAGTCGCCTTCACATATAACGCTATTGCCAGACGCCAAGCGAGCGACGCCGTATGGGTGAAAGTGAAAACGCGGTCGTTAAGCACTTGAGTTGGGATGTTGTATTTCGCCCCGAGCGCTTTGAGCGTGTCATGCGCATCGAAATACTTCGTTCGAGTCGCTGGTGACCAAGAATCTGGGAAATGTACCAGCACAACGTCAAACTCGTTCCGAACAGTATCGAGTCGGCGGAGGGCTGCGTCCATTGCTTGAAATAGCCGCGCCTCTGAATCGCCTTCGCCGGGGAACTCGCTTAGGGAATCGGGCCACTTGATGTGTGCATCACGAGATGCGGCTTCCAGCTTCACGCCGAACAGTGCTTCAAAACCGGGATACTGAGGCACGTATTCAGCGCGATCGCTAGGCCGGTGCAAACCACGCAGAGAGGCCATCAGCTGGCCGCGACGCCTGAACGCACTTTCGGGACCAATAGTGGCGATCCGTACCTGCGACGTGTAACCGCCAAAAGAGCCCTTGGAGTACGGTCCGAAATTTGCAAGCCCTCTCAGCGGATGTACGTCCACCTGTCCAGCATCTGAGGGAGAAAAGGAGAGCAGCGGCTCGTCCAGCAATGTGAATGGCGGAAGCTTGGAGGCTGAAGCTGAATTAGCCATCATCTGCTCCTATCGAAGTAGGTATGATGGTGTCCGGGTCGGCTCCACCCGGTGACGTGCGAGACATTGAACTCAGCATCGATACCCGTACCGCCATTCAGTCCGAGTGCGCGCACTTTCCCGTCCTTGGATTTCGTCAGAAGCTCGGCCCAAGCATTGATGATTTCTGCCCAATTCTTGTTATATTTCTGTGCCCAACGTTCTCTACGCCAGTCGCCTGCCGGATCGCCGCTGCGGC
>JAGRLX010000126.1 GCA_020441605.1 Alphaproteobacteria bacterium | reverse complement strand
TTCTCGACATTCTTGGCGTCCTTGAGGATGGCGGCGCTATCCATGAAATAGGGGAAGCCCTCTTTCGGATAACCGAACCTCACATCCGGGTTCTTCTCGCGCGAACGCATGGCCGCGCCGTTCCAATAGAAGGCGGCGCCGAAGTCGCGGCTGGCGAACTTCTCGATCACGCCATAGTCCATGGCAATCCACTTCGGCTTCGCCTCGACCAGCTTGTCGCGGACTTTCTTCAGAAGCTCCTTGTCGGTGGTGCACCACTCGCCGCCCATGTAGCGGATGGTGGTGAACATGACGTCGTTCATTTCCGGCGCCACGTTGATCTTGCCGACCAGTTCCGCCGGCGGATCGAGGAAGATCGCCGAGGTGTTGATGTCGCCCTTGTACAGCGAGGTATCGACGATCACGCCAGTCAGACCCCACTGCCACGGCACCGAATAGTGCCGTCCCGGGTCCCAATCGACATTCACCCAGCGTTCGTCGACATTCTTGAAGTTCTCCATCTGGTCGGGGCGCGATTCGAGTAGCAGGCCCTCGTTGACCCAGATCGGAACGAAGTTGGCCGACGGCACCACGATGTCGAAGCCGTGTCCGCCGGCGCGGACCTTGGCGAGAGCGGCATCGTTCGAATCATAGTCGGTGACCGTCACCTTGACCTTGTAGGCATCCTCGAACTTCTTGATCATCTCCGGACTGGTGTAGTTGCCCCAGTTGTAGATGTTAAGTTCGCCCTCGGCATGCGCCGAACCGGCAAGGGCCAGCATGGCGGCGCTGGCCATAGTCGCAATCATCTTGAACTTCATAGACTTCTCCCTTGTTGCAATCTCAGCAAGACTAGACCTTCCTCCGGCTGACCAGGAAGAAGGCCGTTACGATCACCACCGACAGTGCCAGAAACACGGTCGATATGGCGTTCATTTCCGGAGTGATGACCCGCCGCAACTGGCCCAGCATGTAGGTCGGCAGTGTCTCCTGGCCACCCGACTTAACGAACTCGGTGATGACCACGTCGTCGAGCGATATCACGAAGGCCAGCATGAAGCCCGCCAGGATGCCCGGCCACAACAGGGGCAGCGTCACCCGGTGGAACGTCTTCCACGGCGTCGCGTAGAGATCCGCCGCGGCGCGTTCCAGCGTCAGGTCCATGCTTTCAAGCCGCGCCCGGATCGGCAGATAGGCGAAGGGAATGCAGAAAGCCGTGTGGGCCATGATCAGATAGCCAAGGCCCGTGTAGCCGGTCCACACCTTGATGCGCGAAAAGAAGATCAGCAGCGCCACGGCGGTCACGATCTCCGGCACCATCAACGGCTGATTGATGAAGGCATATTTGAAGGTGAGGCCGCGATAAGGCGGCGTGCGCGTCGTGGCCAGGGCAGCAAGAGTGGCCGCCGATGTCGCGATGGTAGCCGCGATCACGGCCAGCATCAGCGATCGGCCGGCAGCCTCCTGGACATGCTCGTTCTGCCAGGCAGCCGCGAACCAGCGCAGCGACAGGCCCTCCCAGACCGCGAGGCTGGTGCCGTCATTGAAGGCATAGACCACCAGCGTGGCGATCGGCAGATAGAGCAGGAAGAAGCATATCATCGCAATCGCTGTGAAGCCGGGCTGGCGGCGGATGTCGAAATGCCTAGCCATGTTGCGACCCAGAACTGGCGGAATTGCGCACATAGACCAGCAGGGCGACCATGACGATCGCCATCAAGGTGATGGAGATGGCCGAGCCCAACGGCCAGTTTCGGCCCTGGCCGAATTGCAGCTCGATGAGATTGCCGAGCATCATGTTCTTTCCGCCGCCAAGAACCCGCGGCGTGACATAGGCGCCGAGCGAGGGAATGAAGACCAGGATGGAGCCCGCAACGATTCCCGGCTTGACCAGCGGGATGATGATCCGCCGCAACACGCGGGTGCGCGTGGCATAGAGGTCGTAGCCCGCTTCGACCAGCCGGAAATCCAGTTTCTCCATGCTGGCATAAAGCGGCAGGACCATGAGTGGCAGATAGACATAGACCATGCCGAAGAGGATGCCGAGATCGGTGAACATCATCTGGATCGGCTGGTCGATGATGCCGGTCGCCCGGAGCACCGTATTGATGACGCCCTCGTTGCGGATCACCTCCTGCATGGCAAAGGTGCGGATCAGCAGGTTGGTCCAGAACGGAATGGTGATGAGGAACAGCCACAGTTCGCGGCTCCGCTCCGGACGGGTGGAAATGAAATAGGCCGTGGGAAAGCCGAAGATGACGGTCAGCACCGTCGTCATCAGCGACAGCTTCACCGAACGCCAGAAGATGCTGAGATGGGCATCCGCCAGCCCGATCGTGTCGTCGAAGATGTCGCGCTGCAGGAAGACGCTGAACCAGCCATCGGTGGAGAACTGCCAGTATTTGACGTCGCCATAGTCGCCCTTCACCATGAAGGAATAGAGCAGCACGATGAACAGCGGTCCGATGGCCGCGAAGGTGATGATTACCAGCGCCGGCGCCGACAGCAGCCAGCGGTTGCGGATGTCGCGGCTCTGTGCGGTTTCGGCGGCTTGGCGCGCGCTGGTCATGTCAATCCCTCAGGACCTGCGCGGCACCCTCTTCGAGGACGATGCCGACCGCCTGGCCGAGCTCATAGCTCTCCCTGGCCCTGTGGCTGTTCTGTTGGCGGATGATGAAGCCTGCGCCGCCTTCCAGCTTCACGTGGAAATGCGTATCGGTGCCGAAGTAGACGATGTTTTCGAGCTTGCCATGGAGAGCGGCCGTGCCGCCCGCAGCGGCCAATTGGGCATGCTCGGGCCTGACGACGACACTGACATGACCGACCGGAACCACCCCTTCCGGAAGGCCGGCGTCGATCGTCGTTCCGGCATCGAGCTTCACTGACGCGATGCCGTTCCGGGCCGCCACCAGCTCTCCCTCGAGGAAATTCGTCTCGCCGATGAAATTGGCGACGAAGCGTTCGGCCGGACGGTCGTAGATGTCGCGCGGGCTGCCGATCTGCAGGATCTTCCCCCGCGACATGACGGCGATCCGGTCCGACATGGTGAGGGCTTCCTCCTGATCATGGGTGACGAAGATGAAGGTGATACCGGTCTGGTGCTGGAGCCGCTTCAACTCGATCTGCATGTCCTTGCGCAGCTTGTAGTCGAGCGCCGACAGCGGCTCGTCGAGCAGCAGCACCTTGGGCTGGGGCGCCAGCGCCCGGGCCAGCGCCACCCGCTGCTGCTGGCCACCGGAAATCTGGCTGGTCTTGCGGTTGCGGAGTTCTTCCATCCGCACCAGCCGCAGCATGTCCGTGACACGCTGATCGATTTCGGTCTTGGGCCGGCCGAGCATCTCGAGACCGAATCCGATGTTCTGCCCCACTGTCATGTGGGAAAACAGCGCATAGCTCTGAAACACCGTATTGACCGGCCGGCGGTAGGGCGGCAGGGGCGCAATATCCCGGCCATAGAGAAGGATCTCGCCATCGGTCGGATAATCGAAGCCGGCAATCAGCCGCAGAAGCGTCGTCTTCCCGCAGCCTGACGGGCCGAGCAAGGTGAAGAACTCGTTTTCGTGGATGGTGACCGACACATTGTCCAGGGCCTTTACCGCGTCCTGCCCAGCGCCCTGGAATAGTTTCGTAACGCCTTTCGCCTCGATGGCGGTTTGGCTTGCTGCCAAGATGTTTCCCCCTTCCGCTCCCGATTGTCCGGCGGCTATGCGATCCATCCTAAGCCGACAACCATCGTCTTGCCAACTGCGATCACAGGCTCCAACCACCGTCGATGACGAAGGTCTGGCCGGTCACGAAGGCCGCTTCGTCGCTGGCCAAATAAACGACCAGCATGCCGATCTCATCGGCCCGCGCCATGCGGCCCATGGGTTGACGCGAGATGAAGGCCGCCTTGGCCGCCTCGAAATCACCGGTGGCCTTGAGGCGTTCCATGAGCGACGGACTGTCAACCGTGCCGGGGCAGATGGCATTGACCCGGATACCTTTGGTGGTGAAGTCGGCGGCCAGCGCCTTGGTCATGCCGATCACCGCCGCCTTGGTGGCGCCATAGACGAAACGGTTGGGAACGCCTTTGATCGAGGACGCGGCCGACGCCATGTTGATGACCACGCCATTGCCGCGCGCCAGCCAGCCCGGCATGAAAGCCTTCATCATCCGGTAGTGGGCCTTGACGTTGAGATCGAAGGAGAAATCCCAGGCCTTGTCATCGGTTTCCAGGATCGTGCCGGCATGAACGTAGCCAGAACAGTTGAACAGGATATCGGGTACGCCCACCCGGCTGGCGGCGGCATCGACCTGGTCCTGCTTCAGCACGTCGAGCGTGAAGGTTTCGATGCCCGCCTGTTCGGTCGCCAGGGACGCCAGCGCATCGGCGTTGATGTCGGTAGCCCAGACCTTGGCGCCTTCCTTGGCCATGGCTATGGCGGAGGCCCGGCCGATGCCCTGGCCGGCGGAGGTGACAATGGCGCTCTTACCTGCAAGCCTTCCGGCCATGGACTTATCTCCCTGATCCTGATCAAATTGGTCCGGTTTCACTAGCGCCTGAGGACGAGGCTTGTCTATGAGCAACGACGATCTTTGCTATCTTTCCGCGACTGACGCCCTGAGACTGTTCAGGAGCCACCAACTCAGCCCGCGTGAATTGGCCGCAGCCCAGATCCATCGCGCCGAGCAGGTGAACCCGTCGATCAATTGCCTCGCGGACCGGTACTTCGACGAGGCTATGGCCCAGGCCAAGGCGGCCGAAGAGCGTTACATGAGGCGGAGCGCCCGCCTCCGGTCGCTCGAAGGCCTGACCCTGGCGGTGAAGGATGCCCAGCGCCTGGCCGGCAAGCGCACCACCCATGGCTCGCTGATCTTCAAGGACAATATCGACAGCCACTCCGATCCGATGATCGAACGGCTGCAGAAGGCCGGCGCCGTCATCATCGCCCGCACCACCACACCGGAGTTCTGCCTGTCAGGTGTCACCCATTCGCGCATCTGGGGCGTCACCCGCAACCCCTGGAACACCGACTGGGGACCGGGCGGCTCGTCCGGGGGCTCCGGCGCGGCGCTGGCCGCGGGATTGACGACACTGGCGACCGGCACCGATATCGGCGGCTCGATCCGCATACCGGCGGCGGCCTGCGGCGTGGTCGGCTTCAAGCCGCCCCATGGCCGCAATCCCGACGGGCCCCCGGCGAATTTCGACCGCTTCAACCACTGCGGCCCCATGACCCGCAGCGTCGCCGATGCAGCCCTCATGCAGAATGTGACCTCCGGCCCGCATCCGCTGGACCATGATTCGCTCCGCGCCCGGGTGATCTTGCCGACCGAGCCGGCCAGCCTCAAGGGCTTCAGGATCGCCTATTCCATGGACCTTGGCTATGTCGAGGTCGACAGCGACGTGCGACAGAATCTGATCCACGCACTTGAGGTCTTCCAGCGCCTCGGCGCCCGTGTGGAAGAAGTCGATCTCGGCTGGACGGCGGCGGTCGATGCAGATTGTCTTCATTGGTACAACATGATGCATTTCGGCCGACAGACCATCTGGCACCGGGAGGCCAATGCCGATCTGATGACCGACTATGCCCTGAAGTTCGCCGAGAATGCCGAACGGGCATCGGGGATGGACGATATCCACAAGCCCTGGTCACGCACCCACCAGATGTACCAGACACTCGGGCCGGTGCTGGCGGCCCACGACGTGTTCATTTGCCCGACCAACAATTTTCCGTCGGTGAAGGCGGAGCATGATCCGTGGGACCAGAGTTTCACCGTCAACGGCAAGAAGGCCGATCCGGAATTCGGCTGGGTCATGACCCACCAGTTCAACATGCTGCACAATTGCCCGGTGCTGGCACTGCCCACCGGCCACGCCGCCAACGGCGTGCCAACCAGCATGCAGATCGTCGGCCGCACCTGGGATGACGCGCGCGTGTTCAAGGCGGGCCTCGCCTTCGAACAGGCGGTGGGCGGCTGGTATACGGGCAAGGGCAAGAGGCCGGTGGTCTGATCAGGGGAACGTCCTATGCAATACGCCAAGGCTTTCACCGATGCGTTGCAGTTCATGTGGGGCAAGGGCTTCCTGTCGCCTGGCGGCCCCGAGGAGGTGCGCCAGATGCTTGCCGGTCAGGACCTAACCGGCAAGATCGTGCTCGATGTCGGCGCAGGGCTCGGGGGCATCGATGTCCTGCTGGCGCGCGAGCATGGCGCAGCTGAAGTCGTCGGCATCGATGTCGAGCCGCAACTGATCGAGGCCGCGCGGGCGCTGGCGAGAGAGGCGGATCTCGAGGACCGCCTCCGCTTCGACCTGGTCGAGCCGGGGCCGCTGCCTTATGCCGATGCGAGCTTCGATGCCGTATTTTCCAAGGACGCGATGGTGCACATCCCGGACAAGGCGGCCTTCTACCGGGAAGTGCTGCGAGTGTTGCGCCCCGGCGGCCGCTTCATCGCCGCCGACTGGCTGTGGAAGGAAGGCGCCGGAACGAGTCCACCGGTCGTGACCTGGTTATCGAAGGGGCCTCTCAAATTCGCCTTCACCACGCCGGCCGAAGCCGAGACGGCCCTGCGTGACGCCGGATTCGCCGATGTCGCCCTGATCGATTGCCGGGCCGCCTTGCAGGCTTCGAACCGCGAGGAGATTCGGGTGCTGGAGGGGCCCGCTATGGCTGAGATGGCCAAGGTCGTGGGCGAGGAGATGGCCAGAAGCCGGCTTGCCAGCGCGCGGGGCCGCCAAGGCGCCCTGGATTCGGGCGACCTCATTCCCTGTCACATCGTGGCCCGGAAGCCACTTGCGGCCTAAACCGCCGCACTCCGTGTCTTGCCGTCGATGGTCATCAGCGCGCCATACATCTCCGGGCGGCGGTCGCGGAACACGCTCCAATAGCGGCGGAACGCGGCAATGGCATCCAGATCGAAGTCGTGAAGCCGGACGCCTTCCTCGCTGCGGTCCATCTCCTGGACTTTCTCGCCGCAATGATCGGCGATGAACGACCGGCCATAGAAGGTATCCGACCAGCCGCGCGGCGCCATCTCGCGGCCCACCCGGTTGGACGCCAGCACCGGCATGATGTTCGCCGCCGCGTGGCCGCGCATGGTGTTCTGCCAGTGCGTGGAAGAATCATAGTCGGGTGCGGTCGGCTCCGATCCGATGGCGGTCGGATAGAGCAGCAGTTCCGCCCCCATGAGGGCCATGGACCTGGCGCATTCCGGGAACCACTGGTCCCAGCAGATGCCAAGCCCGATCCTGCCCACCGCGGTATCCCACACCTTGAAGCCGGTGTCGCCCGGGGTGAAATAGAACTTCTCCTGATAGCCGGGGTTATCGGGGATATGGGTCTTGCGGTAGAAGCCGAGTTGCCGGCCATCGGCATCGACGATGACGGTAGTGTTGTACTGGGTATTGCCAGCGCGCTCGAACACACTGACCGGCAGAACCACGCCGAGTTCCTTGGCGAGCGCGGCAAAGCGCGCCACCGTCGGGTGCCTGTCCAATTCCTGCGCGCGATCGAGAAATTCGCTGTGCTGTTCGATGCAGAAATAGTCGCCATCGAACAGCTCCTGCAGCAGCACGAGTCCGGCGCCTTTGGCAGCTGCATCGCGCACCAGGCGCTCGGCCTTGTCGCAATTCTTTTGCCAGTCGTTTGCAGAGGCCATCTGGGTAATGGCGACGGTGACCTTTCGCATGTCAGTCCTTCAATGCTGCAACCTCGCGCCGGAAGGGAAGCCCATCTCCCCGGTCCGGCTCGTCGAGTTCCTCAGCGTAACGATGCCCCGCATAGGTCGCCCATGCAAGTGCCGCTGGGGCATTGGCATCCCCGATGACCTTCACCGAACGGATGCCATTGTCTGCCCATTCCCCGCTGCGGGCCTTGAGATCGAGGTAGAGCCCGTCGCTGGGCAACCGGGCCGTCACCATCGCCACCGCATCGCAGGCGATGTCTTCGGTGCGCCCGGTATAGGTGCAGCATGCGACCACACCACCCGCCGCAACCTGCGTGACGCCCCGTGTGACCCGGACATCGACGCCACGCTCGAGGAGCCTGGTCTGGATGAAGCCCTGTTCCAGCGTGTTGAAGCTCCATTCCGCCACCTTGGCGGCTGGCGTCAGAAACGTGACGCGATTACCATTCGCCACCAGCAGTTCGGCCAACACGCTGCCCATGTAGTAATGGTCGTCATCGAACACGACCACATGCCCCGCGGGCCTTTCGCCTGCCATCAGATCGTCCGGCGTGAACGCCGGCATCGCACTGTCGATCGCGATCGGCAGGAGATTGTAGCGGGCAACACCATCGCGCCGCCACGTGGCCCCGGTGGCGATCGCCACATGGTCGAAGCCGAAGCCCATGATATCATCGGCCGAGAGCCGGGAGTCGCGATAGACGCTGACATTGGCCATCTTCTGGATCTGGCCCTGCCGGTAATCCCGCACCCGCGCCCAGGCGGCGAGACCGGGGAGCCTGGACTCGCGGCTCACCCGCCCGCCGAGTTCGGTACCCGCTTCGGCCAGCGCCACCTCATAGCCGCGCAGCCCCAGCTTGTGGGCCGCGGAAAGGCCGGCAGGCCCCGCCCCCACCACCAGGACCTTCGTGTCCGACGCCTTCGGCCTGATCCGCTCCGGATGCCAACCCTTACGCCACTCTTCCATGAACGACGAATTCTGGGTGCAGCGGCTGATCGAC
>JAGRLX010000125.1 GCA_020441605.1 Alphaproteobacteria bacterium | reverse complement strand
GTGTACCAGCCCGGGTTCTCCAGCACGTTGCGCAGAATCACCTTGGGGGTCACGGTGCCGTAATAGCCCATGCCGATCATCGAGGTGTGAACCTCGTTGCGCTCCGCCATCTGGCGCAGATAGGAGAGTGCCGTGCGTTCGGCCATGGCCTTCTTCAGCTCGAGTGGCCGCCGGGTGCGGATCTTCTCGGGCACGACCTTGGCGATGAAATCCTCAAGCGAGCGGGCGCCGACGGCCCGCAACATCTCGGCGGTGTCGGCATCGTTCGGGCCGATGTGGCGGCGGATGAAATTGGCGCCGGGCTCCAGCTCGGCAAGTGTCGGACGGGCCATGTTGATATTCCTCAACCGGCCACAAAGGCATCATAGGCGGCCTTGTCCATCAGACCGTCGAGTTCAGATGGATTGGCGAGCTTCACCTTCATGAACCAGGCGCTGCCTTCAGCCTCGCGATTGACCAGACCCGGATCGCCCTCGAGATCCTTGTTCACCTCGACCACCTCGCCGGAGACCGGCGCGTAGACCTCGCTCGCCGCCTTGACGCTTTCCACCACCGCGGCTTCCTTGTCCTTCTCGACGGCCTTGCCGATCGCGGGAAGCTCGACGAAGACGACGTCCCCCAGCTGCTCCTGGGCGTGGTCGGTGATGCCGATGGTGGCGATGCCGCCTTCGACTTTCACCCATTCGTGGTCCTTGCTATACTTGACGGTCATTTGGCTGCTCCTCAGCGTTTGAAGCGGTTGGGGACAAAGGGAAGCTTGACGATCTGTGCCGGCATGGCATTGCCGCGCACGATCAGTTGAACGGATGTTCCGGGGGCGGACGATTGCGTCTCCACATAGCCCATGGCGATGGGGCCGCCGACGGTGGGGCCAAAGCCGCCTGAGGTGATCACGCCGATCTGGCGGCCGGTCATGTCGGTGATCGTGGTTCCGTCGCGGGCGGGGGCACGGCCTTCAGGCCTGAGGCCGACACGCTTGCGCTTCGGCCCTTCGGCCAGTTCCTTCTGCACGCGGGCGGCGCCGGTGAATCCGCCCTCGCTGCGGCGGCGCTTGCCGATCGACCAGAGCAAATCGGCCTCAACCGGGCTGATGTTCTCGTCCAGTTCATGGCCATAGAGGCAGAGGCCGCCTTCGAGGCGGAGCGAATCGCGCGCCCCCAGGCCCACCGGCTTCACCGCGGGATTGCTCAAGAGCAGGGTCCACAGCCTGGCGGCATCGGCGGCGGCAACCGATATCTCGAAGCCGTCCTCGCCGGTATATCCCGAGCGTGACACCTGAAGTGCCATGCCGGCCACGGTCACGTCCATATAGTGCATGAACTTGAGATCGCGGACCGTGGGCGCCAATTCGGCCATCACGTCTTCGGCCTTTGGCCCCTGCAGGGCAACCAGCGCCAGGTCATCGCGGCGGTCGAGGGTGATGCCAGGGGGAAGATGACTGGCAATCAGCGCGAAGTCATGGTCTTTCCGCGAGGCATTGACGACGACATAGAGCGTTCCGTCATCCTCGGTGCGGGTGATCATCAGGTCGTCAAGTGTGCCGCCCTCCGGCGACAGCAATTGCGAATATCGCTGCTGGCGCGGCGCGAGGCCGAGGATATCGGCGGGCACGATGGCTTCCATCGCCTTCGCAACGGTATCGAAATCAGGCCCGGAGATGAAGCACTGGCCCATATGCGAGACGTCGAACAGGCCGGCATTCTCGCGGGTCCAGGCGTGCTCGGCGAGGATGCCGGTGGGATATTGCACCGGCATGTCATAGCCGGCAAAGGGCACCATGCGGGCGCCCAGTTTCAGGTGCTCGTCATAGAGTGCCGTGCGTAGGGTGGCTGTCTTGCTCATCGTGTCTCCTCACAAAGGTTTGCATGGCCCGGTGCAACCCGGGCCTGCCCCTCTGTACGAGACCTGAGAGATTTCGTTGACGGTCACTCCGACACCGGCAACTTGGCTCCTTCGGTGAGCGGCAAGCCATGCGGCCGCCGCTGCTCTCCAGATTTTCGAACGCCTCGCGGTCCTTTTGCCTGAGAGTTTCCGGGGCGGTTGCTCCTTCGGCGCCGGTTCGAACCGGTCTCTCCCGCACAAGGCGTCATGCTGAAAGTTCGTGCAGACTAGGCGGATGGGAGGGGAAGTCAAGGGAGGCTGAGTGAGTTAACCATTAATGAAAGATTACGGCAGAATTGACACTTTAAGTTGTTTTTCACATAAATGCCCGCGACGGTTAGTTTCCTCTAGGGCATGCCTTGGTTAAACTGCCGTTAGGTGATCCTATGGCGGCGTCACCTTAGTTCGACGGCGGTTGCGTATGTATATGAGTGTATGCGAACTGGCAGCTCGGCTGACCAGAGCACCAGAAGTTCTTGTCTTTCGTTCGGGTTCAAAAGGAACAGAGCCGGAAATCCTCTATCAAACAGGATTCTCATTCGACCGTATTCCTCAGGGTTTTTGCGGTCCCCCATTGGAATTCTCAGGAAATCAACTGCTCAACATACCGGATGTAAGCAAAGTCGGGAGTTTCTCGGCCCACCCACTCAGCGAACATTTGCCTAAAGTCAAATCACTCATAGCAGCCAACCTGGCGCAGGTTGGCAAGGATGAGCCGATCATCATCCTCATCGCAAATCCTGAACCGGACGTCTTCGAAAATGCGGAGACCTTGGTGATCCTTCAGGTGATGGTGAAAATGATTGCGCAGCTGCAAGTCATCCCGCGCCAAGAATTGACATACCCAAGTTTGGCGGAGCCGCCTCCGGAGTCAACGCACCCTCCAGCAACCGCAGGGGAGTTAGGCGCGACGGAGCAATTCCTGTTGTCTACATTGGTGGAGAGACGTCAGCTCATAACGCGGAATGGCTTCAGTTTCACAGGCTCCCGTACGTGGCGTTCGCAGATCAAGCCATACCAGATCGAAGCACTGAGAGCACTGAAGCGAGAGTTGCCTGAAAGCTTTGTTGAGGTTGTCGCGGATGAAATCGCGGCCTCCGCAAAATTGCAATTTGGTGCCACATCACTGGTGAATGTTATTCCCATACCATGCGGAAGCTCTGGCAAACCCGATGGGTTCTCGGTCAGGATCGCGGAACGCGTTGCCACCAAGATGGGATGCCATTTCGAGAACATCCTCGTGTCGTCTGCAAAAAAAGGATCGTCCCATCCGAAGACATCTGCAAGGCTTGCTCCGCTACAGCTCGCCAAACGCGTTGAGGGACTATCACTGCTCGTCGATGATGTTGCCAGTTCGGGCAGGCACATGGAGCTTGCAATGCGGTGCCTCCGTTCAAACGCAATCGATTGTGTGGGGACCGTCTGGATTGCCGGATGAATGGTCAATGAGACATCGGTGGACGACCCGCAAAGCTCTGATTTGATCTTGACTTTAATCCTATCTGAGTGTATATTCCTTCCAGGCTGTTCCAAGGAGGGGACGATGTCGACAGCGTCCCGGTGTCGCGAAACAGTCTGTGGCTCCCGCGCCGGATGCCGTAACGCAGTATCCGTCCCGGGCGAGACCGGAAAGACCCGGGGACACTACGATCCCCGCGCCGCAAGGCAGTTAGGCAGTCCTTCTAAATGGACAGGGCCGAAGCATGGACCGGAATTCGTCACCGCCACGCCAGGAGCCGGCGCGCTTGCGCCATCCTACCCCCATTTGCAGCGTGAGCCCCGGCTCCGGCATTCCCCTCCACCGTTTTTCCCGCGCCCGCCGCCCAATGCTGCGATCATCTCAATAATTATATTGGCTGGCGAACCGTCTGCGAATGGAATCCGCTTGCTTGACAACATGTGGTGTGGGCAGCATTTACGTCGCATGACCAAGCCGCCGCTCACCATCCTTCTTGCGGCACCCCGTGGCTTTTGTGCCGGGGTGGTGCGGGCCGTTGACATCGTGGAGCGGGCGCTGGCGCTCTATGGGGCGCCGGTCTATGTGCGCCACGAGATCGTCCACAACAAATATGTGGTAGACGACCTCAAGGCCAAGGGCGCCATCTTCGTCGACGAGCTGGATGAAATACCCGATACCGGCCGTCCCGTGGTGTTTTCCGCCCACGGGGTGCCAAAATCGGTACCTGCCGCCGCCACCGCCCGACACATGTTCCAGATCGACGCCACCTGCCCGCTGGTCACCAAGGTTCACATGGAGGCCCAGCGTCATCACACCGAGGGCCTCGATATCATCCTCATCGGCCACAAGGGGCATCCCGAGGTGATCGGCACCATGGGACAGCTTCCGGACGGTGCCGTCACCCTCATCGAGACGGTGGAGGACGTTGCGGCGCTTGCGGTGCGGGACCCGGACAAAGTCGCTTATGTCACTCAAACCACACTTTCGGTCGACGACACAAAGGACGTGATCGCGGCCCTGCAGCGGCGGTTTCCAGCGATCCGCGGGCCCTACAAGGAAGATATCTGCTACGCGACCACCAACCGCCAGGAGGCGGTGAAATCCATCGCCGCGCTGATCGACCTGCTGCTGGTAGTGGGCGCTCCCAATTCGTCGAATTCCAAGCGGCTGGTCGAGGTGGGCATCAAGAACGGCTGCCCCCGCGGGCTGCTGGTGCAACGGGCAGCGGATCTGGCCTGGCCGGCGCTGGAGGGCCTCAGGACCATCGGCCTCACCGCGGGTGCCTCGGCGCCGGAAGTGCTGGTCAACGAGATCATCGCCGCTTTCCGAGACCGCTACGAGGTCAATGTTGAAATGGTCACGCTGCGCGAGGAGAACGTGTCCTTCAAGCTTCCGCGCAGCCTGCGCGATCCGGCAATTCCCGCCGCATGACGGCCAACAGGGTCATTGTCCACACCGATGGCGCCTGCTCGGGCAATCCCGGCCCCGGCGGATGGGGGGTCATCCTCGACTACAACGGAACCCGCAAGGAAATGTCCGGCGGCGAAGCGAATACCACCAACAACCGCATGGAACTCATGGCCGCCATCATGGCGCTGGAGGCGCTCAAGCGTCCCTGCCCCGTCGAGATGCATGTCGATTCGCAATATGTGAAGGACGGCATCACCAAGTGGATTCACGGCTGGAAACGCAACGGCTGGAAGACCGCCGACAAGNNGACAAGAAGCCGGTGAAGAATGCCGAACTATGGAAACGTCTCGAACAAGCCCTGGGCCGGCATGAGATCGCCTGGAAATGGGTGAAGGGCCACGCCGGTCACGACGACAACGAGCGCGCCGACGAGCTGGCCCGGGAAGGCATGGCCCCCTTCAAGAAGGTCAGAGCTGGCCGAGAATAGTCCCGGCGTCGGAGACATTGAGCCCCGGCTTGTCCTCGAGATTGAGGATCTTCACCACGCCATCTTCCACCAGCATCGAATAGCGCTGCGAGCGTTCGCCGAAATTCGCCGCCGACATGTCGCGGTTCAGTCCGATGGAGCGGGCGAATGTGGCATTGCCGTCAGCCAGCATCATGATCTTGCCGTCGGTATTGCCGCTGGAGATCGACCACGCATTCATCACGTGCACATCGTTGACGGCGGTACAGGCGATGGTATCCACGCCCTTGGCAAGGATCCGGTCGGCGTGTTCCAGAAACCCCGGAAGGTGGTTCTTGGTGCAAGTGGGCGTGAAGGCGCCCGGCACCGCAAACAGCACGACACGCTTCCCCGCGAAGATCTCGTCGCCGGACACCCGCTTGAAGCCGTCCGGATACATCACGGAGAATTCGCTGGAGGGAAGCTTGTCGCCTGGCTGGATCGTCATGTTGCGGACCTCTGTTGCTGGTTGGAGAGCGATTTAAGAGAGCGCTATTGTCTGTTCAAGCCCCGATGCGCCGTCGTCCCCAGTCAGGGTCAGCGACTTTCCGCGCAATGCTGCGGGATCGGAGATATTGTCGATGGCAATCGTGGCCTCCCGTCCATCGCCGTTGAACCCGGGAGCACGGAAATAGGCCGAACCGTCGACCTCCACGAATATGTCCCTCATGGCACGCGACAGGGACAGGATCAGTGCCGGCTTTCCGGCGGCATGGTCCAGGCGGGCGCTGGACACGAACTGGCCGGCCATCGGTACGCGGCGCATCCAGGCCTCCACCAGTTCACTGCCCGAAGGATCGCGGACTGCGGTTCCAAGGCCGATTTCGGCGGTGGCCTGCACCGGAATGCAGATCTCGCGGCATACGGCGAAGAACGCCTCAAGCCGCAGACTTTGGGTCAGTTGCTCTCCCGGTTTCACAATCACCGGGAATACGACCTCATGTTTGTATCCCACGGTCTCGCCACTGGCGTCGTTGAAGCGCCTGGGGAGCGGGTAGAGCACCCTCACCCGGGGATGATCGGCTTCGCCGTTCCAGGCGAAGATGGGTGGAATGCCGGCATCTCCAGGCATGCGCCAATAGGTTTTCCAGTCGTCGCTGAGTTCGACGCGGATGCCGGTCCGCCAGGTTTCGCCATCGAAATCATCGCCGGTCAGCGACAGGCGAAAAGGCTTGGCCGATGCACTTGTTGCACCTCCCATCACGGCGGAACACGCCATGGCCATGATCATCGCTCTGCGATTCATGATCGCTTATATGGACTGCTGGCCGACCCATGCCAATCACGATCCTGTCAGAATGTTGGGCTTTTCTACGCTGGCAAAGCGGGATACGGTTGTTCCGCGCAGACGAGGCTGATCGCATGAACAAACGCAACTACCTCGACGGACAGATGCTGATCGCCATGCCGGGCATGACGGATCCGAGATTCGAGCACTCGCTCGTCTATCTCTGTGCCCATTCCGAAAGCGGCGCCATGGGCCTGATCGTCAACAAGGCAACGCCGATGATGAGTCTTGCCGATCTGGTGTCCGAGTTGGAACTCGATGCGCAGGAACCGGACCGTGTGCCCGACGAGGTCATGTCGATGCCCGTGCTCTATGGCGGTCCGGTCGAGCCGGCGCGCGGCTTCGTTCTGCATACCAGCGACTATTTCAGTGCCGACTCGAGTCTTCCGGTCACCACCCACATCGCGCTCACGGCGACCCTCGACATACTGAAGGCCATCGTCCGGGGTGACGGGCCGAGACGGGCGAATATTGCGCTCGGTTATGCCGGCTGGGCGCCGGGTCAGCTCGAGGACGAGATCCAGCACAACGGGTGGCTTCACTGCGACGCGGACGACGATCTGCTGTTCAGCCCCCTGCACGAAGACAAATACCTGATGGCGCTCCACAAGATCGGGGTCGACCCGGCGATGTTGTCAATCGACGCCGGGCACGGTTGAGGCAGGCGGCTTCCGTTTCCGCTTCTTGCGCCGTCGTTTGGAGGGCGGCTCGGACCTCCGGGCTATCGCGGCAGGCTCGACGGTCACCTCGCTTGGCGGCGGCTCGCCAGCGTCTGGCGCGTCCTCGTCAGAAGAGTCGGGCTCAAGTGCCGTTTCTTCGGTGTCCGGCGCGTCCGGGTCCCCGGTCTCGGCGTCAGGCCCGTGCTCGTCCGCCACTGGCGTTTCGTCATCCTGGACGGCGTCCTCCGGATGTGGTTCTGGCGCCTCCGGTTCGGCGATGGCGTCCTCTTCCAGCTCCTGCGGTGTGGGTCCATATCCTGTCATGGGCCAGTTCCCGCGCGATGCCATGGCGGCATGTCCCGGTGGCGAGCCCGTCTCAGGAGCGGGTCCGATGGCTTCTGAATAGCTGGCCGTGTCTTCCTCGACGAAGGCGTCTTCAAAGAGATCGGCATCTGCGGACTCGGCGATGCTTGCCGAAGTCACGGCGCGGAGGCTTGGTTCCTGATGGGGATCCTTGGCGGCGCGCTCCCACAGCCATGTAATCGCCGTGCGGCCCGTCGACGAGGCATAGGGCAAGCCGTTGAGGGCATCATTCACCTGCCGTGCGGTCATCGGCTTGCCGATGAAGAATCCCTGGCCGAGGTCGCAATTGAGCATGCCAAGCGTGTCGACCTGCTCCTGGTTCTCTATTCCCTCGGCCACGACCATGAGGCCCAGGGCGTGCGCCATGGCGATGATCGATTCCATGATGATCGCCGCCCGTTGATCCTGCGCGTGGGAGGTGACGAAGCTGCGGTCCACCTTCAAGGTATCGAACGGCAGTTTGCGCAGGCTCGACAGCGACGAATAACCGGTGCCGAAATCGTCGCAAGCCACGCCGACGCCGAGTTCCCTGAACCTCTCGAGAATCTGCAGGGCCCGTTCGGGGTACTGCATCACGAGCGACTCGGTCATCTCGATCTTCAGGCTGCCGCGGGCCAGGCCCTCCCGGTGCAGCACGAGCTTGATATCGTCGATCAGGCTCGACTCGATCAGCTGCGCCGAAGAAATATTGACCGCGACGAAGAGCGGCTCGCGCGCGCGGAACGACCGCTGCCAGATGCCGAGCTGGCGTCCGGCTTCATTGAGGACCACTCTCCCGATGTCCTTGATCATGCCGGTCTGCTCGGCAAGTCCGATGAAGCTTTCCGGTGCCAGTAGGCCAAGGGTCGGATGCCGCCAGCGGACCAGCGCCTCGAAACCGGCGAGGTTCATGTCGGCGAGCCGGGCGATGGGTTGATAATGCACCTCAATCTCGTCGCGCTCGATTGCGCGGCGCAACTCCTGCTCCAGGACAACAAGCTCGGCCCGGTCGTCGCGCATCGAGGTCTGGAACACTTCGACGGTGCCGCTTCCGCGGCGCTTGGCCTCATACAACGCAATCGCCGCATCCTTCATCAGCTGTTCTGCCGATTGGGCCGGATCGCGCACATGGGCCACGCCGATTGACGCGGTCAGGAATATTTCCTGGGTGTCGAGCATGATCGGCCGGGCGATGGCGCGCAGGATGCTGTCGGTGAACTCGGCAATGTCGCGGTCCTCGGAGGCCTCGAAGAAGAGGATCGCGAACTGATCGCCCGGAAGCCGGGCCACGCTGTCGAGAGGTCCTGCCTCGGCCAACAGCCGCCGCCCGATGACATGCAACAGATTGTCACCGGCGTCATGGCCCATGGCATCGTTTACCACCTTGAAGCGATCCACGTCGATCAGGAGCACGAAGGTACCGGCCTCCGCCGGGGCTCCAAGTCCGGCAAGGGCGCGCGTCAGCCGGTCAACGAAGAGGGCCCGATTGGGAAGACCGGTCACACGATCATACACGGCATCGGTTAGCAGCCGTTCCTCCGCCTCCTTGGTCACCGTCACGTCGACCAGGGTCCCGATGCAGCGAGCGGCGCGGCGGCCGTGGCCAGGCATGGCGCGCGCGCGGAGCTGGAACCAGCGATAGCTGCCATCGCCGTGGCGCAGGCGGAATTCCCGCTCGATGTTGCCACGCCCTTCGGCTTCGGCCTCCTCGACGGCGGCGAGATAGGCACTCCTGTCGGCCGGGTGCATCAGTTCGATGAAGGCTTCCGCGCCCGCATCGGCAATCAGGCCGGCTGGCAATCCCAGCGCCCGCTCGATCTCCTCGCTCACGTGAAGTTCGCCTTCGGCCGGTTGCCAGTCCCATACATATGCGCGGGCACCGGCGAGGGCGAGGGCCCGCCGACCGGCCTCACGAAAGAAATGCCGCGTGAGATACCCCTGACTGAAGGCATAATGGGTCAAGGTGAAACCCAGGATGACCAGTACAGCGCAGAGGCTCGACAGGAGGATCGGCGAGAGGACTGCATTGGTCGCGTCCGAAAGGGCGGAGACGGCGGCGACGAAAGTCCACAGCAGAATCGCCGACCAGGCCACGAGCGATGTCTCGGCCTTGATCTCGCCGCGCTGCCATAACCAGAAGACCAGCAGGAAGCCGCCGACAGCCACCACGACGAAGACGGCGCGGGCAATCGCTGCGGCCAGCAGCGGCTCGGCAAAGCCGTAGATGGGTAGCGCCATCAGCAGACCGCCGATGATGCCTAGGAGATTGCCCAGCACCGGCGAGAGGCGGCGCAACTCGGTCTGCGACACCAAGAGAAGCAGCAGGAAGGCCGCCATGGTGCCTTCGATGACGGACCGTGCATTCTGCAGGTTGAGGATGGGGGCCTGAAGCGCGTCGATGAGCAGGGGCAGATGCCCCGCCTCCAGCACCATGAAAGCGACACTCGCCAGCGCGAAGCCACCCGCGGCAAGGAAGACCGGCCTCGACCTGAAGCCATAGAGCGCGAACATGGCCGCCGTGAGCAAGGCTGAAATGCCCAGAATCGCGCCACGGAAGAATGCGAGATAATCCTTCTGGGCATCGAGGTCTGCCCGGTGCCAGAGTGCTGCACCAGGCAGCGTCCGCGACAGTGTCTCGAAGGCAACGGCGCCCGAGCCGCCCGGCGGCAACGTAAAGGAGAAGGCGCTCTTGCCGGCCAGTTCCAATGGCTCCAGCGTGATGCTTCCCGCGGTTGTGATGCTCACGATCCTGCCGCCGAGAGGCTTGGGAAACCTCAGGCCGGAACCCACGAAGCCCTGGTCGGGCACGACGATCACCGCAGACAGGTCCTTATCCGAGGAATTCTTGAAACCGGCCGCCAGCCAGTGAAACAGTGGGCCAGATCCCTTGCCGCGCAGGGTCATGAACTGCTTCTTGTCACTCTCCACATCCGGTCGCTCGATGGGGATATCGCGCACCTCGGTCTCGAGCCACGCCAGATAGGGGGAGAGATCGAGATTGGACGCGGTGAAGGCAAGGTCCGCGGGACCGAGGGCGAATGTGGCCCGAATGCCCAGCAGCACGACGATGACGCCAAGCGCCATCAGCCGGACCAGGCTGGCAAAGCTGCCCACACTATGACACCGCCGACTCATCGGAGACTAGGTAACCTTGCCGCAGGGCCTGTGGCAAGCAATCATCCCGGATGGCCGCTCAGCGCAAGCGCCCGAAGAGCAGATGATCCTGCCAGACTCCATTGATCATGAGATAGCTGCGCGCCAGGCCCTCCTGCTCGAAGCCGCTGCGCCGCAGGAGGGCAATCGACGCCTGGTTGTGGGGCAGGCACGCGGCTTCAAGCCGATGAAGGCCGAGGTTCCCGAAGGCGAAGGGCATGACCATTGCGAGAGCCTCTGTCATCAGGCCCCTGCGGACGAACGGTGCACCGATCCAGTAGCCGAGCGTGGCCATCTGGGCCACGCCGCGCCGAACATTGGACACCGTGACGGCTCCCAGGAGCTGATGGTCTTCGGCCGAAAAGATGAAGAACGGATAGGCCATGTCGTCGGCCACATCGCGGTGGTAGTGGCGGATGCGTGCCTTGAAAGCGGATCGCGTAAGGTCATTGGCGGGCCATTGTGGCTCCCAGGGCGTCAGGAACTCCCGGCTCGCCAGACGCAGGTCCGCCCAGGCCTGATGGTCGTCCATGGCGGGGATGCGCAGATAGACCGTCCTGCCGCGCAGCACCGGCGGAAAATCGCGGGAGAAGGGTGACCGGAGGAATGCCATCCCTCATCACGCGAAGTGCTTGATCAGGGTGTCGTAGTCTGAAAGTTCCTGGATGTGGCCGACGGCGCTGTAGGCCGGGATCTTCGACCGGAAGAGCCTCTCCGCGAGATGTCGCACCTGATCGCGCGTCACCGATTCGATCCGCCCAATCAGCGTCGGGATTGCCGGCACTTCGCCGAACGCGAGGAACTGCCGGGCAATTTGGTCGGCGCGGGACGAGGCACTTTCAAGGTTCATCACCAGGCTGGCCTTGAGTTGCGCCTTGGCTCGCGCCACTTCCGCCTCGCTCACGTCGTTGGCCACCGATAGCATGACTGTCGCGGTGATATCCATGAGCTCGACACCGTGCTCGGGCGAGGTTGCGGCATATACGCCGACCTGGCCCGTATCCTCATAGGCAGAGCCGAAGGAAAACACGCTGTAGCACAGCCCGCGCTTTTCGCGCACCTCCTGAAACAGGCGGGAAGACATGCCCCCACCGAGGATATTGGAAAGCACCTGCAGGACATAGATATCCGGATCGCGATAGCCCGGCGCCTGGAAGGACAGGACGAGATGGGCCTGATCCAGCGGCTTGGTCTCGGTTCTGGCCGAGGGCTGGAACAGCGGTGCGTGACGCTGCGGCGGCGCGCCCGTGCCGATGCCGCCAAACAACCGCGCGGTTTCTTCGGCGAAGGCGCGATGATCGATATTGCCGGACGCCGACACGACGATGCGCGAGCCCCAATAGTTCCGTTCGCGCCAGGACAGAATCTCATCACGGCTCATGCCGCCGATGCGGCCGGCCGTGCCGAGAATCGACCGGCCCAGCGGATGGTTGCCGAAGCACGATGCCTGGGCGAGGTCGAAGACGAGATCGTCCGGCTGGTCGTGGGCGGCGGCGATTTCCTGCAGGATGACGTCGCGCTCACGTTCGAGTTCGTCCTCGTCGAGCACCGATTCAATAAAGATGTCGGCCAGAATGTCGAGCGCCAGACGCCAGTCGTTCTTCAGCACCCTGGCGTAATACGTCGTCGTCTCCATGCCAGTGGCGGCGTTGATTTCACCGCCGGCCGACTCGATCTCCTCGGCGATCGCCTGTGCCGTCCGCCGCTTGGTTCCCTTGAAGGCCATGTGCTCTAGGAAATGGGCAATGCCGTTCTCCTCGGGCGCTTCGTCGCGCGCTCCGGCCTTGATCCAGATCCCCAGCGCCGTGGTCTCGAGGTGGAACATCGCGTCCGTCACCACGGTGATGCCGTTGGGAAGTCGGGTGATTTCGACGCTCATGATCTCTCTGCTCTAGCCCGGCCGTGACGAGAGGATATGCTCCCGCACCGCGTCGACGCTGTTGGGCAATACTGTGAAATGCTCTTCGCGGGCGAACAAGTGCTCCAACCGCGCGGGCAGTTGCGGTCTCTGTCCGCAGGCCCGCTCGACCGCGTCGGGAAACTTGGCGGGATGCGCCGTGGCCAGGGTCACCATCGCGCTCGCTGCGCCGGACATCTTGCGCGCCACGCCATAGCCCACTGCGGCATGAGGATCGAGCACCTCTCCGGTCGCCAGATAGGTCTCGCGGATGACGGTCAGGGTTTCCAGTTCGTCGACGGCACCGGAGTCGAATTCATTTCTGATAAGTCCGAGCTGGCGCTCGCCGATGGTGAAACTGCCCGACTGCGCCAGGCTGAGCATCAGATGCCGGATGGAATTCGGGTCGCGGCCAAAGACTTCAAACAGAAGCCGTTCGAAATTGCTCGAGATCTGGATATCCATGGATGGGCTGGACGAAGGATGGACGCCGCGAACGGCATAATGGCCGGTTTTCAATGCGCGATCGAGGATGTCGTTGACATTGGTGGCGATGATCAGCCGGTCCACAGGAAGGCCCATGCGCTTGGCGACGAAACCGGCGAAAATGTCGCCGAAGTTTCCGGTCGGCACGCAGAAGCTGACGGACCGGTCGGGCGCGCCCAGCGCCACTGCTGCGGTCACGTAGTAGACGATCTGGGCCATGATCCGAGCCCAGTTGATTGAGTTCACGCCGGCGAGGCCGGTTTCGTCCCGGAAGCGATGGTCGTTGAACAGGGCCTTCACGATTGCTTGACAGTCGTCGAAGGTCCCCTCGATGGCGATGTTGTGGATCGATGGCGATACGACCGTGGTCATCTGCCGGCGTTGGACCTCGCTCACCCGGCCATGCGGATGCAGAATGAACACGTCGGCATGGCGGCTATCCTTGAAAGCCTCGATCGCCGCGCCGCCGGTGTCGCCGGAGGTGGCGCCCACGATCGTGGCGTGGCGATGGTGCCGGCCGAGCGACCAGTCCATCATCCGCGACAGGAGCTGCATGGCAACGTCCTTGAAGGCCAGTGTGGGTCCGTGAAAAAGCTCCAGAAGCCATTGGTTGTCATCGACCTGGACAAGCGGCGCCACCGCCGGATGGCCGAAATTGCCATAGGCCGCGGCGATCATGGCACGCAGCTCGGCGCCGGGGATCGCGCCGCCCACGAAGTGGCTCATCACCGCCAGGGCGATGTCCTCATAGGACCGGCCGCGCAGCTCGCGCATATCCCGGTTCGAGAGCTGCGGCCAGAGAGCTGGAACATAGAGCCCGCCGTCCCGGGCGAGCCCGGTCATCAAAACGTCCTCGAAGCCTAGTTCAGGTGCTTCGCCCCGGGTCGACACATAGCGCAAGAGATTGACCTTCTTGAATTGACAGAAGCTTTACCGGCAGGGACGGGAAGCATCAAGCAGTGGTTTTGGCAGCCCTGCTCCGGAGGAAGAGCCCCGCCACCACGACAAGGGCCGCAGCCAGCGAGAACCAGGTGATGGCATAGCCCAGATGGTTGTTTGTGAGATTGGCGCGCGGCGGCTGCGGCCGCGGAAAGGCCGCGGCAGCGCTGGCAGGAACCACCTGCAGCACGAATGGCAGGAGGCTGACGCCATCGGGCAATGTCGTGGTCATGCCCATGGCGTTGACGTCCCACCAGTACCAGCGGTTCTGCGCGGCATCGTTGTTGGGTGCAAAGAGACCTTGCCGGCCGGAATAGATCCTGGCGATCCCGGTGACCTCCACCTCATCACCGGGACGTTCGATCTTGTCCAGCATGCCATCGGGGACGACGCCGCGGTCGACCAGGATGGCCAGGCCGTCCGCTGTCACCAGCGGGGTCACGATCGTCCACGCGGGGCCGCCCTCATAAACCGAAATCAGGTGCTTTTCGTCGCCGTTCAGAAACTGGCCCCGGGTGGCGATCTTCACAAATTCGATCATCTCGCCACGCTGCAGGAGCCGCTCCGCCTGGGCGGGACCGATCGCCGGCAGCTCCTGGCTGGCGGCCAGCCGGGCCATCAGGTCCTGTTTCCATTGCAAGCGCTGGACCTGCCACAGGCCAAGCGCGACGAGCATTGCGACCCCGAGGCCGGTGGCCAGCAGTACGGTCCAGAGTCGTCCTTTCTGCGCCATCAGACCTTCCGGCCCTCGCGTGCGTCGGTCTTCCATTGCTGGCAGAGAAGTATGCCCTTCACCGGCCGCAGCAGCAGCATGGGCAGGATGATCAGCAGCGGAACGGCCACCAGGGCATGCACCCAGTAGGGAGGCGCATAGGCGACTTCGATGCCGAGGATGCTGCCGACGCCGACCACCGAGACGATCAGCATGACGAACCATGCCGCACCGTCTCCGCCATCGGCGAATTCGAAGGACAGGCCGCAGCTCGCACAGGACTTGGCCACCGAGAGATAGCCCTTAAAAAGGTTGCCGCGGCCGCAGCGCGGGCATTTGCCGGCGGCCCCGGTCTTTACTGGCGAGAGATCGGGATAATAGTTCTCGGACATCGCACCCTCCGAAAGATGAGGGGCCGCATCGGCTGTTCCGGCGCGGCCCCTTGTGGATCGATCTGGTTCGCCTAGAGCGGCG
Organism: Alphaproteobacteria bacterium; assembly: GCA_020441605.1. The sequence continues at coordinate 3,403 of JAGRLX010000125.1, read as the reverse complement.
AGCGACCAGTTGCGGTCACCTCATCGCCCAGGGACTGCCCGCCTGTTCGACTCGGGCGCAACCTTCCGCTGGGAAGCGAACCCACTTGCTTGCCCGTTGCCTTAGTGGGCAGGAATTACGGCGCCGGCAGAACCCCAGATGTAGATGCAGGCAAAGAGGAACAGCCAGACGACGTCGACGAAATGCCAATACCACGCGGCTGCTTCGAAGCCGAAGTGTTGCTTGGGGGTGAAGTGACCGGCCATCGCCCGGAACAGGCAGACGATGAGGAACAAGGTTCCGATGAGCACATGCGCGCCATGGAAGCCGGTCGCCATGAAGAAGGTCGAGCCATAGATGTTGCCGCCATGCTCGCGGCTGAAGGCAAAGGCGGCGTGACCGTATTCATAGGCCTGCACGGTGGTGAACAGCACGCCCAGCGCGATGGTCGCGACCAGGCCCCACTTCAAGCCCTGGCGATCGTTGTTGAGCAGCGCATGGTGGGCCCAGGTCACGGTCGTGCCGGAGGTCAGCAGTATCAGCGTGTTGATCAGCGGCAGGTGCCAGGGATCGAACACCGCGACGCCCGTGGGCGGCCACACACCGCCGGTGGCGGCCACGCGGGCGCTCTGGATATGTTCGCCGGTAAACAGACTGGCATCGAAGAAGGCCCAGAACCAGGCGACGAAGAACATAACTTCCGAGGCAATGAACATCAGCATGCCGTAGCGCAGGTGGATGCCGACCACCGGCGTGTGATCGCCGGCATTGGCTTCCCGGATGACATCCCGCCACCACATGAACATGGTGTAGAGAACGCCGGCCAGGCCGATGATCATCACGGCAGGTCCGGCCGTGTTGTGCATCCACAGGATGGCGCCGAGGGCCATGACGAAGGCCGACACCGAACCGACGAAGGGCCAAGGGCTCGGATCTACAAGGTGATAATCGTGGTTCTTTGCGTGCGCGTCGGCCATTTCCCCTACTCCGTTAGTTCGTCACTCCGGCAGCGTTCGAGGCTGCGGAGACTGCCTGAGGCTTGTTCACTGGATAGAACGTATACGACAAGGTGATCTCTCCGACCGACTGTGTTTCGGGATCTTCCAGGATCCCAGGGTCGACGAAGAACACCACCGGCATATCGGCGGATTCGCCGGGCTTGAGAGTCTGCTCGGTGAAGCAGAAACATTCGATCTTGTTGAAATAGGCCCCGGCGCTCACCGGCGTCACGTTGAAGACGGCTGAACCGGTCGACACCTGCCTGGTGCGGTTCGTGGCACGATAATGTGCCATGTTCTGTTCACCGATCTTTACCGTCATCGGCGCCTGGGCAGCATGAAAGGACCAGCCGAGGCTCGACGCCGTATTGGCATCGAAGCGGATGACGATGCTCTTGTCGCTGGCATGTTGCGGTGCCGCGTCCGCCCTCTGGGTGGTGCCGCCAAAGCCCGTCACCTGACAGAACAAGCGGTAAAGCGGCACCGAGGCATAGGCCAATCCGAGCATGGTGAACGACACCGCGATAGCCGTTGCCGCGACGCCGAGATTTCTGCGTTTGCCGGGATCGATCGCCATGTCACAAGCTCCGTTCGGCAATCGAGCCGCCAAGGCGCACCATGGTCGTGATGAAGAACAGGGCGACGAGGCCAAGGAGGATCACCGCCATGGCGATTGCCCGCCGTTTGCGGCGCGCCATGTCTTCGGGTCCGAAAGGGGTCTGGGTCATTGCTTCGTTCATCCCAGCACCGACGGGAAAGCGGCGATTCCGAGCGCCCGCTCAACCACGATCAGCGAGAAGATCAGGAACAGCCACAGAATAGAGAAGGCGAACAGCTTCTTGAGGGCCGCCTCCGCCGCCTTGCCCTCGCGCCGGCGCCAAACCTGCACGGCATGATAGAGGAAGATCCCGCCGAGCACGGCGGCGGCCGTTGCATAGACCGGGCCGGCGACACCGAGCAGCGCCGGCAGGAAGGCCAGCGGGACGAGGATGACCGAGTAAATCAGGATCTGGCGCCGGGTTTCGTCCGCGCCAGCTACGACCGGCAACATCGGAACGCCAGCCTTGCCATAATCAGCGTTGACGTTCTTCCACAGGGCCAGGGCCCAGAAGTGCGGCGGCGTCCACATGAAGATGATGAGGAAGAGGGAAATCGAGGCAAGATCGACGGTGCCGGTCACCGATGCCCAGCCGATCATCGGCGGAAAGGCGCCCGCCGCGCCGCCGATCACGATGTTCAGCGGCGTCGCCCGCTTCAGCCACATGGTGTAGATGACAACATAGAAGAAGATGGTGAAGGCCAGCAGGCCACCGGCCACGACATTCACCAGAAGGCCGAGCGCCAGAACCGCGCCCACGGCGAGCGTGAGCCCGAAGCCGAGAGCTTCGCCCGGCAGGATGGCGCCGCGTGGCACCGGCCGGGAGGCCGTGCGCCGCATCAACGCATCGATATCGGCATCATACCACATGTTCAGGGCGCCCGAGGCCCCTGCCCCCACCGCAATGGCGAGAAGGGCGACTGCCGCGAGCCAGGGATGTTGCGTCCCCGGCGCGGCGATCAGTCCGACGAAGGCCGTAAAAATGACGAGCGACATCACACGCGGCTTCAGCAGCGCGAAGTAGTCTTCGACCGTGCCCTGGCCGCCGGTGGCGGCCTGGGACTCGGCGAGATTGGCGTGAGTGTCGCTCATGCCGCTACTTGATCACCGGAAGGGTGGAGAACTGATGGAACGGCGGCGGCGAGGACAGAGTCCACTCCAGCGTCGTCGCACCTTCACCCCACGGATTGTCGGCAGCCTTCTCCTTGCGGGCGAAGGCATTGATCACGCCGTAGAGGAAGATCAGCACGCCGACGGCAGAGAGATAGGCGCCGTACGACGACACGGCATTCCAGCCGGCGTAGACTTCCGGATAGTCGATATAGCGGCGCGGCATGCCGGCCAGCCCCAGGAAATGCTGGGGGAAGAACACCAGGTTCACGCCGACGAAGGTCACCCAGAAGTGAAGCTTGGCGATCCGCTCCGAGTACATGTAGCCGAAAATCTTCGGGAACCAGAAATACCAGGCGGCGAAGATGCCGAAGGTGGCGCCGAGCGACATGGTGTAGTGGAAGTGGGCCACCACATAATAGGTGTCATGCAGCGAACGGTCGGCGCCGGCATTGGCGAGGACCACGCCGGTCACGCCGCCCACGGTGAACAGGAAAATGAAGCCCAGGGCCCAGACCATCGGCGCGCGGAACTCGATCGAACCGCCCCACATGGTGGCGATCCAAGAGAAGATCTTCACGCCGGTAGGCACCGCGATGATCATGGTCGCGGCGACGAAATAGGCCTGGGTGTCGGCGTCCATGCCCACCGTATACATGTGGTGGGCCCAGACGATGAAGCCGACCACGCCGATCGCGACCATGGCATAGGCCATGCC
>JAGRLX010000124.1 GCA_020441605.1 Alphaproteobacteria bacterium | reverse complement strand
GGCTGGGGCACCGGCGGCTTCAAGGCCATCCCGGGGTCTGGCTACGTATTCGCGGACACGATTGCCAATAATCGCCCACATCCCATCGCCGAACCCTTCGGCCTCAATCGGTTCGTGGAGGGCCGGTTGATCGACGAGAGTGTTGCCGCGGCCGTTGCCCACTAGGAGTATCATCCATGCTTGTTGTCAAATGTCCGGTTTGCGGCGCCGAAGGCGACGAGACGGATTTTCATGCTGGTGGCCAGGCGCATGTCCGCCGTCCCGCCACGCATGATCCAGTCAACATCAGCGACGAAGAGCAGCGCGACTACCTGTTTATCCGGCACAATCCCAAAGGGCTCCATTTCGAACGGTGGCGCTGCGACCGCGGCTGCGGCAAGTGGTTCCACGCTGCGCGCGATACCGTGACGATGGAGTTCAAGGCCTTCTACGGAATTACCGAACTTCCACCATCTGATCTCATCGCTCAGGCGAAAGGGCCTTGGGCCGACTATTTCGCGAACCGGCTTAAGGCGGAGACCAAGTGATGAACGGTAAACCCTATCGTCTTTCCAGTGGCGGCCGACTCATCGATCGGGCTCGCAAGCTGCATTTCTCCTTCGACGGGAAGCCGATGACTGCTTTTGCGGGGGATACGGTGGCATCGGCGGTTCTAGCCAATGGCCAGAGAGTTTTCGGCCGGAGCTTCAAATATCATCGCCCGCGCGGCGTGATTGGGCTTGGCGCAGAAGAGATGAACGCTCTTGTTGGCGTTGGAGACGGCGCCCGTCACGAGCCCAACCTGCGCGCCACTCAGGTTGAAATCTTCAATGGGCTCACGGCGCTATCACAGAACCGCTGGCCATCGCTGAATTTTGACATCGGAATCGTGAACAACAAGCTGTCGCGCCTGTTTCCGAGCGGGTTCTACTACAAGACCTTCATGTGGCCGAAAAGCTTCTGGAAACATGTTTACGAGCCATTCATTCGGCGGGCCGCCGGTCTTGGCAAGGCGCCTGAAGGGCGAGACCCGGATTGCTATGAGCACATTCACGTGCACTGTGACGTGCTGGTCGTGGGCGCAGGTGTCGCCGGGCTTGCCGCCGCAGAGGCCGCAGCCATGTCCGGCGCAAAGGTCATCATTGCCGACGAGAACCCTTATTTTGGCGGTCTTGCCGATATCTCCGGCGGAAGCATCGACGGTCTATCGCAAATCGACTGGGTTGCAACCAAATCGAGAGCCCTCGCCGATGCCGAGAATGTGCATTTGCTCGCCCGCACGACGGTCGTCGGTCACTGGCACCACAATCATGTGATGCTGTTCGAGCGCGTGGCCGATCATGACCCCGAGTTGCTCAATGCCGGCGTGCCTCGCCATCGCCTGTGGAAAGTGCGCGCCACGCAGGTCATTCTCGCCACGGGCTCAATCGAACGCCCCATCGCCTTTGCGAACAATGATCGCCCGGGCGTCATGCTTGCTTCCGCTGCCCGAGCCATGGTTGAGCGCTATGGCGTAGCGCCCGGCACCTCCGGAGTGATCTTCACCAACAATGACGACGCCTACCAGACCGCGATGGTGCTGAAGTCGGCGGGTGTTGGGGTTCGGGTTGTCGATTCCCGCGGCCGGGCTGAAGGGGCAATTCCCACAAAGGCCAGGGAAGCCGGCATCGAGATCGATGTGGGCTCCGTTATTTCTGCCGTTCACACGAGCATGGGCGGACTGAACATCACCGGCGTCAAAGTTGCCGCCTATCGCAAGGGACAGGGACGGGTCATTCGCGAAAAGACAATTGCATGCGATTTCGTGGCCATGTCGGGCGGATGGAATCCGGCCTTGCACCTCTGGTGTCACAACGGTGGCAAGATCCGCTTCGACGAGCGATTACAGGGCTTCCGCCCCGAGCGCCATCTTGACCAGATTCATGCGGTGGGTGCCGCGAATGGCACGTTCCAACTGCCCGACATCGTCAACGAGGCCTATGCCGCGGGCGAGGCCGCAGGCAGAGCAGCTGTGCCTCACGCAACGGCAATGGGAGTTACGGTTCCAGCTGCGGTTCAGGCAGAACAGAAGCCGCTCGAGCCGATCTGGTTTGCTCCGGCAACGGGCAAATACAATGAAGGCAACAAGCACTTCATCGACTACCAGAACGACGTAACCGCTGCCGATCTGGAACTGGCCCAACGCGAGGGCTACGAATCGGTGGAGCACACCAAGCGTTACACGACCTTTGGCATGGCGACCGATCAAGGCAAGACCTCCAATCTCAACGGTCTTGGTGTTATCGCAGAAGCCTCCGGCCGCAGCATTCCGGAGGTCGGAATCACCACGTTCCGTCCGCCTTACACGCCATTTTCCTTCGGCTCGGTAGCCGGCCCACTGACCGGCTCGCGCTTTCTGCCGATACGCCGGACGCCAATCTTCCAATGGCATGTGGACAAGGGTGCCGTGTTCGAGCCGGTTGGCCAGTGGCGGCGCGCTTACACCTACCCTGGCGCCAGCGAGGATAAGCACGCATCGATCAAGCGGGAAATCCTCTGTGTACGGCACAAGGTCGGGCTGTTGGACGCCTCGACCTTGGGCAAGATCGAGATCAGGGGGCCAGATGCCGCCGCACTTCTCGATCGCATGTATACCAACATGTTCTCGACCTTGAAGGTCGGCAAGTGCCGTTACGGCCTCATGATGAATGAACTGGGCTTCCTGACCGACGACGGCGTGACTGTCCGGTTGGCCGAAGATCATTTCCTGATGCACACGACGTCGGGCGGTGCAGACCGGATCGCGGCCTGGCTTGAAGAATGGCTTCAAACCGAGTGGACAGACTACAAGGTCTTTGTGACGCCAGTGACTGAACAATGGGCCCAGTTTGCCATTGCCGGACCAAGAGCGCGCGACGTTCTGGCCAAGCTTTCACCATCCTTCGATATTTCCCACGCCGCCCTTCCTCACATGTCTTTCGTTGAGGGCAAGCTTGGCAACTATCCGGTTCGTGTCTTCAGGATCAGTTTCTCAGGCGAATTGTCATACGAGGTCGCAACTCCCGCCAATCTCGGCCGCGGCCTATGGAACGAAATCTTGTCAGCGGGTACAGAGTTCGGCCTCGAAGCCTACGGCACCGAAGCACTTCACGTATTGCGGGCGGAAAAGGGTTTTATCGTGATTGGCGACGAGACCGATGGGACCACCACGCCAATTGACGTCGGACTCGATGGACTGGTGTCCAAAAAGAAGGCAGACTTCATCGGAAAACGCTCGCTGGATCAGTCATTCCTCAAGGGACCAGATCGCAAACAACTGGTCGGGCTGCTTACCGAGGATCCGAACGACGTTCTGCCCGATGGAGCCTATGCAGTGAAGGCCGTAAAGGACAAGCCGCCCATGGACATGATAGGGCAGGTAACGTCGTCCTATATGTCGCCAACAATCGGCCGTTCCATTGCGATGGCGCTGATCCAGAATGGTCGCAGCCGAATGGGTGAGACGATTTCCTTCCCGCTGGAAGGCGGTAAGGTCGTGCGGGCCAAGATTACCGATCCGGTCTTTTATGACAAGGAAGGGGCGAAACAGAATGTCTGAACCCTATTACGAATCGCCGCTGGCTCACGTGGCCGAACCGCCGGGCCTCTATGTTTCCATCCGCGAGATACCAGACCGCGGCATGATCGATCTGCGGGGATTGCCCGGCGACAACGGCTTCATGGCCGCGGCTCGGCAGGTACTCGGTGTGGACCTTCCGACACGGCCAAGAACTTCCGTGTCTTGGGGTGACATCAAGGTGCTCTGGCTGTCGATCGATCAATGGCTGATACTGTGCCCCCGCGCGAAAGCTCCGGAGGTGATTGCCAGCCTCAAAGAGGCCCTTCGGGGCATCCATTCGCTTGTCGTCGACGTCTCGGACATGCGCGCCATCATCCGGATCGAGGGTGACGGCATGCGAGAAGTCCTGATGAAGGGATGTTCGCTCGATCTCTTGAGCGGAGATTATGGCGCGGGAACCGTGCGGCGGATGCGGTTCGCCGAGATTGCCGCGCTGCTTCACGTGATCGAGGAAGACATTTGCGACATTTATGTCTTCCGTTCCTATGCGAGTTATGCCTGGGATTATCTCCAGGCGACGGCGCGGGAACCGTCAAGGGTCCGGCTCTTCGGGAAGCAAGCGGCTCCGGTCTGATCGAAAGGCGAGAAGCATGCGGTCCGCACTTTCTCTTGATCTCCGACGGGCCGCGCTTCTTCTAATCGACATCCAGGAAGAGCAGCGCAGCGATCCGCTTTATGCGGCGGCAGAAATCAATCGGGTCCTCGGAAACGCGCAGGTGTTGCTGGCAGCAGCGCGGCAGCACGGGGTGCGGGTAATTCACTGCGCTTACCGGCGGGACTACATGCTGTGTCCGCCGCGTCCGTTTGAACCGCGGTCGGCAGGCGGCGATGCACTGTTCAGCGCGTCAAACAGCGCTTTGATCGCGATCTGCCAAGAGGTCGCCCCCGACCCGGGCGAAGCCGTCATCTACAAGAATGACGCCAGCGCGTTCAGCGAGGTCTCCCTGGCAGGCGACTTGCGTGACCGCGGTATCGAATGGCTGGTGGTGGCCGGTGTCTGGACCGAGGCCTGTGTCGCTGCAACCGTACGAGATGCCATCGTGCTGGGCTTCAGGGTACTGCTAGTGAAAGATGCCTGCGGCAGCGGTTCTGCCGCGATGCACCAGACCGCAATTCTCAATCTCGCAAATCGCCTCTATGGCGGCGGCATCGCTGACACGGCGCGAGTCTTGTCGATATTCGCTGGCGGATCGAGCGACGTCTGGCAAACTGATCGTCCCGTCCCGATCCGGTTCGATTACGCCGACGCCACTCACCACTACGAGAGCTTGTAAGCGCAAGGCCCCGCTTCCGTCAGCAAAGACGGGGCAATCAGCCTACTTTCTGATCTTTGGACCAAGCCAGTCGAACAGCCTGTCAAAACCGCCAAAGGGATAAAGGTGCGGTCCTGCTATGCCCAGTTCCGGCCGGCTGTCATGAAGGACGGCAAGATCCTGCAAGAAGTCATCCGGCGTGTTGACGCTCAGGAGCTTTGTGACATTCATCGCCTGCTTGCGGATGAAACGCGCGGAGTTGCCCACTCCGCACATGGCCGCATACTTCACCAGTGTCTTGATCGTCGCCGGCCCTGGAATGCCTACATGAATGGGCAAATCGATTCCGTCCGCCCGAAGCGACCTCGCCCATTCGGCGACGGGCCCTGCTTCGAACAGGAACTGGGTGGCAATGAAACCGGGAATATTGCGGGAATGCAACCAGGCCTGTTTGTCTCGGAGGGCCTTCAAGAGTGCGGCCTCGCCATGGACCTTGGAAATGTCGGGATTGCCTTCTGGATGGCCCGCAACTCCGATTCGGGTCACTCCGTTGGACTCAAATACTCCCGTTTCGAGGAGCTGAATCGCTGCATCAAAATCGCCGATGGGCTGTGGTGCTCCTCCGCCCAGAACCAGCATTTCGGTGACGCCGGCCTGCTGGCACAAGGCGCCGATTCTGTTCTTGAGATCTTCGATGTCGCGCACGAAGCGTGCGGGAATGTGCGGAATGGCGACCAAGCCGGCGGCCCGCAACTGCTTGGCAGCTTCCAATTGGCCGGACACATCGGCCGGGTCTATCAGGGCGATGAAAGCCCTGCTGCCAGGCCGCAGATGTGTCTTGAACACGGGAAGTTTATCGATCTGTTTTGCGGTGATTTCGATCGAAAGGTTATCGAGAAAGGTCGAAAGAGGATCGAGTGGCATCGCGGCTGCAGCCTGATTGGTGGCAAATGGTGCATTCATTGGGATGGTTTTACGTCATTCCGGTCAGGATAATGCGTCGGCGCGCAGGTGCCCGCATGAAGATTTGCGACAGGGGCAATACGAAAGCGACTGAGGTCCCGTTCCGATGTCGCTTCCGGGATGCGACAGGCCGCAGATGGACAAAACGCCGAAATTGGGCAAGAACAAAGCCAACAGGAGTTTTCCCCCCATGTTTGGCGACAAGCCCACGCATTTGCCTCAGCAGTTTGCCATGATCGTGGTGCCTGAATTCACCATGATGCCGGTGACCTCTGCCATAGAGCCTATGCGGATCGCAAATCGCCTGGCCGAAAAGACGCTCTACAAGTGGACGATACATTCAGTGGATGGCAAGCCCGTCGCAGCTTCGAACGGGATCTTGGCGATGGTGGACGGCGATCTGTCTACCGTGCCGGAGCATGCGACAATCGTAATCTGTGGCGGCCTCAACGTACAACGCCATACCGATAAACGGCTTATAGCGTGGCTGCGCAAGGTGGCACGGAAAGGAACTGATATCGGTGCTGTCTGCACCGGGGCACATATCCTTGCGGAAGCAGGATTGCTCGACGGATACAAGTGTACCCTGCACTGGGAGAACCTGCCCGGCTTCACTGAAGCCTTTCCGGAAATCGACGCCACGGGAGGATTATTCGAAATAGACCGCGACCGCTTCACCAGTGCCGGAGGAACCACTGCACTGGACATGATGTTGACGCTGATCGCCAGCCAACACGGGCCTGAGCTAGCCTCTTCTGTCGCGGAAGGTATCCTTCACGCCCCCATAAGGCATCATAGCGAGCATCAGAGGATGTCCCTGCCGGCACGCATCGGCGCGCGCCACCCAAAGCTCGTTGGCATCATAGAAGAAATGGAGAAAAATCTCGAAGAGCCGCTTTCGCCTAGTCTTCTGGCAAAGCAGGCTGGACTTTCGACCCGCCAACTCGAAAGACTATTCCGCCGCTATCTCGATCGATCGCCCAAGCGCTATTATCTCGAATTGCGCCTCAAGAAAGCCCGTTCACTCTTGCTGCAGACTGACATGTCGGTCATCAACGTGGCCTTGGCCTGCGGCTTTTCCTCGCCGTCGCACTTTTCAAAATGTTATCGGGCGTTTTACGGGCGCACCCCCTACCGCGAACGCGGCATCCCCGTCATTGACGGCGCCGAGGTGGACTGATCATGGCGGTTTCAAACTATAGAGGGCGGACCTTTTCGGATCCGCCCTCCCAACACGTGAGTTCGCGACCGGGGGTAACCAGCGAAACTCATCATGCTGTCTCTACAAACGATTTCAGACATATTAGACTAAGTTAATTTGTAACTCAATCTATCGGTTTGCCCGATGGCATAGAAAATTCCACTAATGTATTTGATCAGTAACCGCAAAAGATCGAATTTGATGTCAAACAACGCCCATCTCCATCTGACGTTTGGTAAGCATTTTTTGCATAAACCAATCATGCGGCAGCGGGTAGTCTGAGGCACACACGAAGCCCGCCGAGCGGCGCATCATCCAATGCCACGGTACCATTATACATCGCGGCCGATTCCTTGACGATCGATAGGCCGAGTCCGGAACCGGGTTTAGTCTCGTCGAGTCTCTGGCCACGTTTGAGGGCTTCTTGCCGTCGTTCTGCTGGCAATCCGGGGCCATCGTCATCGACGATGAGGGTCATCCAGATCCGGCCCTGGTCGGCTGCCGTCGTGGCCAGCGATGCCGAGACTTGCACCCGGCCATCCGACCACTTGCAGGCATTGTCGAGAAGATTGCCGGCCATTTCCTCGAAGTCCTGGCGTTCGCCGCGGAATCTCACGCCCTCCTCGCACTTCACCGTCACCACGACGCCCTTGTCCTGATGGATCCGCTGAAGCGTCCGCGCAAGCGCGTCCAGCACAGGTTGAACTTCGGTGATAGCACCCAGTCCTTGGGCCCTTGCGGCTCGGCGGGCGCGGTCAAGATAGAGGCTCACGTGATCGCGCATCACCTGGGTCTGCTCGACGACCTTCGCCGCTAGCGAACCTTTGGCAGCAGCGGCTTCATTGGTGAGGACACTGAGGGGCGTCTTCAATGCATGGGCGAGATTGCCGACCTGGGTTCGTGCCCGCTCTATGATCTCAGAATTGGATTTTATGAGGAGGTTGAGTTCTTCGGCCAAAGGCTCCAATTCGGATGGAAAATTCCCCTCGAGCCGTTCGGCTTTGCCCTCACGAATGGAGGTAAGACTCGCCTGCATGTCGCGCAGCGGCCGCAGCCCGAATTTCACCTGAATGAACATCGCTAGCAGGAGACCCGCTCCGAGTAGCGCCAGGATGACGAAGAGCACCTGACGGAATGCTCCGATTTCATCCTTCAGTTCGTCAAAATTTCCTGCAACAAGGAAGGAATAGTCCTTGGTGCTATCAGGCAATTTGAAGACTTGCTCGATGCCACGCAGTTGGGTCCCATTGCTGTCCGCAAGATAGAAACTCGCAATTCCCTCGCTGTTTCTCTTGGCAAGAAGTTCCGGCGCGGGCGTCAGGCGCTGCTCCAGCAAAGATTCCGAAGCGATGCTTGTCGGTTGGGGGGCTTGCAGCTCGCTGACCTGCCAGTACCAACCCGACAGCGGCAAGCTGAAACGCGTGTCGGCCAATTGGCTGTCGAGTACAGGTGCTCCTTGCGCCCCGACTTCAACATTGGCCAGAAGTCCGTCGAGTACGGCCCGGAGACGCGCATCGAAGTTGCGCTCAAGCGCGGCCTGGAACAATGCGGCGAGTAGCAACGCCGCCGCGGCCAGCAACACAATACTGACAACGGCTGAGGAGATAATCAGACGGCTGGAAAGCGATCTAGCCCGCATTATCCGGCTCAGAGACGCAATAGCCCATGCCTCTGATGGTATGAAGAACCTCGCTGCCGAGTTTCTTCCGAAGCCGGCCGACAAAAACTTCTATGGTATTGGAATCCCGATCGAAATCCTGATCGTAAAGATGCTCCACAAGTTCGGTGCGAGACACGACCTTGCCCTTGTGGTGCATGAGATAGGCAAGGAGCCGGAACTCGAGGGACGTGAGTTTTACCGCGGTACCGTCAACTGTAACACGCGCACTCTTGGTATCGAGCAGAACGGGACCGCAAGATAACTCGCTCGTTGCATGTCCGGCGCTCCGCCGCAGCAGGGCACGCACCCTTGCCAACACCTCTTCCATATGGAATGGCTTGGCAACGTAGTCGTCGGCCCCAGCGTCGAAACCCGCCACTTTGTCGCTCCAGCGGTCACGGGCCGTCAGGATGAGTACCGGCATCTTCTTGCCGGCGCGCCGCCACTTTTCCAGGACGCTCACGCCATCCAGAACCGGCAGGCCGAGATCGAGAATGACGCCGTCGTAGGGCTCCGTCTCGCCAAGATAGTGACCTTCCTCACCGTCGGTTGCGGTGTCGACAACATAGCCAGCGTCCTGAAGGGCCGACACCAGTTGGCGATTAAGGTCGGGATCGTCCTCTACGACGAGCATCCGCATGTCATGAATTCCTCAGTCAAACTGCTGACCCCTCAGGGCGACACCTGGCCCGTCGTGGCATTGACGCGCACCTGAGTCACTTTATTACCCTGTTTCAGTTTGACAATATACAGGGAGCCCTTGAGTTTCACCCCGATAGCCTTGGCATTAGGCGCCGCCATCATCGCCTGGTTGAGGGCCACTGAAGGCGGAATGATCTTGATCAAGGGCTTGGGAGCCGCCGCCCCAGCTTGATAGGCAGGAAGCCGCGCCTGGGCAAATGCCGGATTCACTGCAAAGACTGCAGCGATCCCCACGATTGCGGTGAAAAGCCAGCGGCGCATGAATCGGTTTTCCCTTCCTTGCCATCCTTCTACAGGGCCGAAGCTGAACTGCAGATGAACATAACTGTGATATGCATCACAGTTCTTAGATAGCCCCTGGACAGCACCGTTCAACCACGGCCATGATTATACATTCACTTTTGCGAGAATACCTTCGCCGCGACGGCCTTGTGGGGACCAGACGGCAAGATCAATCCGGCGACCTTTTCCAACGACCGACCGCCGATGTAGCCTCCCATCCCCACCGACAGGAAATCCCAAAAACCGGTGGGAAGGAGAGTCCAACGGGGTTCGAATCGGACCGGGTGGCCGGCAATCATGTCGACGAGCGGAAGTAGAAGACCCACGACGATCAGGAATCCCATGAGAATGAGCATCAGCATTGGCCGCCAACTCCGGGTGAGCCAGTGCTCAGACTGGGTCTCTGCCAGGACCACGCTGGTGCCGAGTTCCATCGACCGTGAAATTTGGGTCATGAACTGCTGTTCAAGCTCGGCGGCAAGTTTGCGCCGCAGTTCGATATCGGAAACATAGGCGTCCAGGACCTTGTTGAGCGGTCCCTGGAAGAGCCCTGCCGCTGTTTGGGCAATGAGTGCCAAAGGTAATGCCATTACAATCCCTCCTCGAGCGCCCTGCGGCGCCGTTCGCGAATGATCCAGAAGCTTGCCCCGACGCAAATCGCCAGCCCAAGAAGAGCGATCCAGCCGCCGCTTGCAGCGCCAGCGGAAATGGCGGAACCAATTGCTGCAAGACTCGAGATGATCGCGGCCAGCACCGTGGTACTCTTCCTCAGCGGCTTGCCCTGTGCGGGTTGGACGGATCTGGAGGCAGCAGTTTCCGCACTGCCCTCCCCGCCAATGAACAACTCGGCCTCCGCGGCTCTGCGTTTCACCAAACCGGGCAGAATCTTGCTCCCCGCCTTCACCCAAAGCTGTAGGCGACGCGGAACGATATCGAACTCGCCAGCATTTACCGCCTTCAGGACGGACGATGCCCGGAAATTGCCAATGCCGACATTGAAGGCGAAGCTGACAAGGGCGGCGAATTGCGCATCGGAAAGATCGACTCGAACGAGCTTCCGGACGTCCTCGGCAAATCGGGCAACATCCCGATCCAGAATGTCACTTGCGTCATCACGATTGATCTGCATGCCCGGCGTTACCGTTGGCGGACCGGCTTGCGAGGTATGCCCGTAGCCGATCGTCCAAATGCCTGCCGGACAACGGTAGGCTTTTGCCCGAAATCCCTCGAAACGCCGGATCAGCGCCAGACCCTCTTTGCTCACTTCCATCATAGTGCTCCAAATTGCCGGATGAATCAGGGACGCGGGAAAGTCAGAAACGGCAAGAGCTTGGCAGTGGCTGCCCCCAAAGAAGCTGAAAGACCGATCACCAGTGTGAGCATCCGCCAGCCGCCGCGTGCTGTCACCAGCGCGTCGCGAATCTCGCGCACATCGTTGCGGATCCCATGGACTTCTTGCTCCACGGCCTTCATGCGGGCATCCAGCGACCCGACTTCGCGTTCCATACTCATCTTGATTCCCGATAGATGATTGTCTTGTTGTGCGGCCTGGATTCCAGGTCGCTATCCGAGGCGGATCGCCGAGATCTGCGTCGCATTGCTTCCGCTTGCGTTGTTGGAAACGGCCGACTGCATGGTACAGGCGGCATTGCCCACAGTCGTCGCCATCTGGATCTTGATGTCCGCCGCCGCAGCCACCGTCACGACCGCCGCCAACGAAAACGGCACGGTGATACCGCTGACCGACGCATGATAGGCATTTGCACTCGCGAAGTGATTGGTCCCATCCGAAATGCGGACGGTAACCTGCGATGCTGTCGTGGTCGTCTTGCGGTATTGAGCGTCGGCGTTGATCAGCCAGGTACCAGTGCCGAGGGACAAGGATGGCCCATCGTAAAAGGTATTGCTGGCGGACAGAGTAACGTCGGCTCCAAGTGTGGCGGTAGCGTAATCGATGCTGCCGGCACCCGGTGGTGCCGCGAACGACGGGGCAGCGGTAGCGCCATTCGACTGCAAGTACGTTCCATTCGCGCCCATCGCCAGTTCGCCAACCTGCCCCGCACCGTCAGAGTAGAAGACCTTCCAGTTGCCTGCCACGTGGTCGGCGCTGCTGGTCATCGCATGTGACCGGCTGTGAAGCTCGGAATGCGAGTGAGATGTGCCGGACTTGCCGTCCAAGGCGGCCTGCAGGTCGGTCTGGTCGCCCAGCAAGCCGGTCAATGTGCCCCATTTCGGTTGCGTGCCGCCGGGAGCAAAGAGGTAGCGGGAGGCCGATGAAACAGAGCTCTGGGTAATCGAAGCAACGATATCTGTGCCGATGACAACGAACTCCGCAAGCGTCCCGGTTCCATTGAGCATCAGGCCGCGTTGCACGTTGTCGATCCGGCCACCCAGGCATTTGAACGCAACATCGTGGCTGGTATTCAATCCGATCTGAAAGGCATTGAACTCGCCGAAGCCCAAATGTTCTGGATCGATGAGGGTAATGTCGCGGCAATAGATGAACTGGACCGATGTTCCGGTTGTCTTGATCTTGGTGCGGACGTCCCGCATCATGAGCGTATCGATCTGCCGAAACTCGGCCTGTACACCAGACGGGGCAGTCGCCGGGGACATTTCCACATTAAAGTTGTCCAGCGCCAGCCTTTCTACACCACCCGCCCGAATAATCTGGGTGCCGGCCTGAGCACCCGACACATCCTGAATCGTCACATTGCCGAAGTTGTGAATTGTATAGTTTCCCGCTGTGGCGATGTTGGGATTGCCGACAATGTGGATCAGGCGGGTGTTGTCTTGATCTCCAAAATTCAGATTGCTGAATTTGATGTGGTCGTTCTTGACGGTTGTCTCGGCCGCCGACCTCGTATCCTGCAGCAGAATGCAATTTGTTCCACAGGCTCCGAATGTTATGCCCTCGACCGTCAGGTTGTGCCAGGCGCTGGCTGTGGCTGAAGGCGCGCCGCTCACACTCCCATAGGCGCCTATGCGAATGCCATTCGCGCTCACCGATTGGACAACACCGGAACCGACGAAGATATCCTGCGAAACAGCGTCTATCCCTCCCCAGGGATAGGCCGTTGGTGGGAAGTGAAAAGCGATAGCATCATCGCCAGACCTGATGTTGAAGTCCGTCAGGACCATGTTCGTCACATGGCCGAAATGGCAACCGTCACTCCACAACCCATTTCCCGTCGTGTCGATGTCGAAGCAATGGAGGTCGATGTTCTGGCCGCTGATATAGCAACTCCATGCTCCTTCGATGCCGTCATAAGGCGAGAATCCTCTCAGCTTGTATCCGTCCACTTTGAGCCGGTTAACACCCGACATGAGCAGAAAATTCCCCCGTGTAGAGGACGTCCCGTCATCCTCAAGCCATACGTTCTCGAGCCAAATTTCGGTATCGCTGAATGTCGTCCGACCCGTCGCGTTCTCTACGGCCCACCCTCCGCTGAATCCACGCAGCCATCTGGAGCCATTGAAATCGACGCGGCGGTTGCTTGGAATAATGATGGCGGCGCCAAGCCTGTACGTCTTGTCGCGTCGTCCCTTTACATGAGTGGCTGCATTCACGGCCTTCTGAATGGCCGGTGTATCGTCTGCAACGCCATCACCGATCGCGCCGGCCATGTCCAGGTAGACGACCTGCTCATCGATCTCCCACCAGCCAGAGCCAGCATCTTGGAATTTCAATCCGTGTGTGGGCTCGGTGACCGTTCGCTTGTACCAGGCCCCCCCTTGGCCAGATGTGCTGGCATAGAAATGACAGTAGACCCGTTCGATCACCGGAGGAATTGCAGAAGCGGCAGCGGCGGCAAGATCCAGATACATGCCAGCGGCTTGGCTGGCCGTGTTGGGCAGCGTTACGGTGCCGGTGGCGCGATCAACATGAATGGCATCGTGCCAGTTCACACCGTCGGGGCTGACCTTGACCCGGAAGTCGTCATCCCCGGCCAGCCCCAATTCCGCCCGCCCCGAGTAATCGGTCTGATAGAGAAGAGAGGCCGTGTCGACGTGGGCTTCCTTGTTCACCTTGAGCCGGTGGTCTCCACCCTCATGGGTAAAGAGAACACCGGCGGAGGCGACAGCGAAGCGGTTCCCTGCGTCCGCGGTGGTGTTGACGCCGAGCAATGACATGTTGTCGAGTTGGTCAATGTCCTGCAGATCGCGCCAGCCGAGCCCGTCGAAGACCAGAAACCTCCCCTCATCCTCAACCCACAGACGCCAGCCAATGCGCGGTGCAGAGAAGCGCCAACTGGCCGCTTCGAAGATCGCCAAATCGCCATCATGGCCGGCCCAGCCTCCGCTCGATCCGGCTGCAGCCAGAAAGCGGTCGCCTTCGGCGGGTGACGGAGGTGGAATGGCCGCGCCACGGGAAATCACCGACAACTGAATGGCTGCATCCAGCAGAATGAGGGCCTCATTGTGGGTCACATGCTTTTGCGCCTGACTCGCTTGAAGCAGCGGCAGGCCGAGAAGCGGTGTTTCAGACATGAAGGATCCTCTCAAGATTTGCGCCACGCCCGTAAACTAAACTGATCTGGGCGATGCGAACGGTGAAGGCCTCAGGAAACGTCCCAAAGTCAGAGGCAATATCGGCTGATCGATAAAGGTAGTCCGGCGAATTTGTCTTGACTGCACGCAGCAGCGTGGTGCCATTCATGATCTCGAGGATATAGGTTTCCACATCCTCACCGAGCGGCACCTCCGCCACGTCCCACGAGTCGCCATCAATCCGCGTGCGCCTGATCCAGCTGATCAGGATATCGTCGCCGACGCGAACCGTCCGAGCATGAGCGGGCGCATAGGGGCGAAGCCCCAGCATCTGGCCACGATGCGGTATCGAAACATGTGCCCGATTCAGGTCGTATTGAGCCGGCCCGATCCGCCAGATCAAATCGAGCTTGGCTTCCGCCAGCTCAATCTGAGGCTGAACGACCGCGGTGTTGAGGAATACCAGGCGCGACCCGGCCGGCCGGAGTGGCATCATTTCTATCTCCGACCCCGACTGACCGCGCAGGAAACTTGAGAGTCGGAATGTCCTTGGCGCCACCAATTCCGCTGCTGCGAACTGGAGGATTTCCCAACCATTATCAACGTCTCCAACCGCAGCGACGTTGCGGCCTCCCAGCATCTCGAGTTCAGTGATCGATGTAAGGGCTCCGTTTTCCATCTTGACCGTGACACTATTGGCGCGATCGACGACGAATAGTGGTCCGGCGGCGAGCGGCTCAAGGAGCCTGCCCTTCGTTGCCTGCGCATCGATGGTGCGGTTGAAGACGAAACTGCTCGTGTCCGAGCCTTTGTAGACGGCAAGGGTTCCCGGCCACGGCTTAGCAGATGCCGCCAGCCATGGGCTGTGGTGAGTCGCTCCTGCGGATGTGAGTGGGAGATCCATGATCGCGACATCTGGCTTGCCATAGACGGCCATCGGCGAAATGCGCAATGACCGGGCCGGAGCCTCGGGAGGTTCGTAAACCGCCGCGTGGTAGCTTCTGCCGCTCAGTTTCCGATGGTCGGTGTCAGAGATCTGATCGATGCGCATCAGCCGCGCCCCACCATTCACATGAAGGCGGATGACGTCTCCGGGTTCCAGCGCCACATGGCTTGGAGCAAGGCCGAGCTCTCCCCGCTCACGGCTCGCCCAGCTTTCCTGTAGAATGATCTCTGCCCTGATCTGCGCTTGGTCCTGGGCGAAGGCACATGGCAGCTGGGCGTGAATTTCGCGGGCGCTGCTGCCACCGAGATGGATCGCCTCCACCGCTGCCTGGCGATAATCAAGGCCGGACTCAACATAGGCGAGCTTTACAGCGGAGGGAAGTTCGGTTTCCTGGGCCCGGGTGAATGAATGCAGTGGAGATTCCGCATTCGGTTCGACCAAATCGTCAAAGCCGACGTCGGCAACTGCCGACTGGCGGCGCATGCGAAACTTGAGAAGCCCACCGCTTTCGACGGCATCAATTCCCATTGCCGGCAGCAGACTCTCCAGTGCGTCGCGCGCGGCCATGGGTCTGTCGATCACGAAGCCGTCGACGAGGCCCGTCACACCTTGTACGTCAATGTCTGGAAAATCATATTCGGAGCAGATCGCCACGATCAGATTGCCGAGGCTTAGTGCGCCGATGCGGCCATTGAGCCAATGTCCAAGTTGATAGTTCCCACCGTCCGCCCAGGTGTCCTGTCGGGCAGGAAAGAACGGAAAGGGGCGCGCATCCCACGCCCAAAAGAAGATCCGCTGCGGATCGACCATCGGTCCACCGTATACCGACGAAATCGGGTTGAGTGGACCGGTACTGCTCCAGTAGCTGTCCAGAGCCTCGACGTAGCGGTTTTGAATGAGGTCGTCCCGCTGGCCATTCGAGAAATAGGGAAGAAGGCTCTCCGAGGACTTCGCATCGATGAAGGCATTCGGCTGGTTGCTTCCTTTATCGACTGCGGGGCATCCGGCTTCGGTGAACCAGAAGGGCTTCGATTGTGGTACCCACGCCGACGGCACACTGGATTCAACGCCACCGGGCCGGTCGAAATGCTGACTGGACCACCATGAAACGAGATCCTTGTAGCGGTAGACCCAGGGTTTTCCATAGGCACCATCAGTTATCGGCGTGCGAATCTGCTGCTGCCGATCCTCGGCGTTGGCATAGTACCACTCGAAGCCCTCTCAGCCCGAAGGCCAGAATATCCCAGGCCATGTCGGCCTGACGCCATTTTGCCAGCTCGTCACACCAGGCAGCGTCGAACTGAGGTCCGCGCAGGCTTTCGGGCTCGTCGGCGGAAAAGACCTGGGCCAATGCTCCATTCGGCCAGGTGAGCAGCCGCTTGGACGGTTCATAATGCGGCCTCTCGTCATCGGCATGAACCGCGAGCAGACCTGACTTTCCTTCGATCATGACCGCACGGGCTTCGCCCAGATTGGGCGCGATGATGGCCATCCGGCGTGAGGCTGCACCGGTCTCCGGCCATAGGCCAAGTGCCCGCGCCCTGATCCATTCCGCTCCCGCTCTTGTCTTGCCGGCGCCCCGGCCACCGAGTATCAACCAACTGCGCCACACCTCGCCCAGCGGCGGCAATTGCTGGCTTTGCCGGCCCCAATATCGCCAGTCACGGTTCAGTTCCCGGATCTCGGCTGGGGTCAGTCCGTTGAGCAGGTTTGGTATCGCACAGCTGGCGGCGCAATCCGTCAAGCTTGTCCGCAAGCGCTTCACGCTCGGCATCAGTGAACTGTCGGAACTGCTTGCGCTCCCGGCTTCGCTGGCTCCGGTCCTTGCGTTCAAGTTCGAGTACCTTTTCCAGTGTCCTGACCAGCGTATTCATGGCGCGAATGTCGCGTTCGCACGGCATGACGAAGGCCGTCCTGTCTCCAGTTCCGGCTATTTCGCCGCTGGTGACGTCCAGCCCCTTCAGACAATCCTGCAGGAGTCCCTTCAGTCGGGCTATCGTCTGGCGCGTGCTCGGTGTCCTGCTCCGATGTCCCGGCCGCGGTGCCCAGCCTTCCGATCTGGCGCGTGCGGTGATAGCCTGCCGGCTGACACCCATCTCGGCCGCGAGAGCAGAGACCGGTTCATTTCCGGATTCGTAGCGGCGCCGTGCGGCCACCCAGGCTGCGCCCTGCGCCCGAGAGTTGCCGGACCGCCTCATGTCTTGACCCATTTGTGGAGTGTGACAATTTCTAGCCCAGCGAGCGCGCGCTGTCAAGGACTAAATTCCGTTTGTAGGATTTTTATTTTGGCAATGTCAGCGCCTTAGAGTTAAGCTATTGTCTCGTCATGGATATCCGGCAATTGCAATATCTTGCGGCGCTTGCCCGGGAAAAGCATTTCACACGGGCCGCGCAGGCCTGCAATGTCACCCAGCCGACCTTGTCTGGCCGCATCCGGCAGCTCGAGCACGAACTGGGCGTGCCGATCGTGGCCAGGGGGCAGCGCTATTTCGGACTGACGCCAGAAGGCGAGCGGGTGCTGAAATGGGCCCATCTCATTCTCGACAACTGGCAGTCGCTCGGCCAGGAACTGGCGCAGATCCGAAATGTTCGCGGCGAATTGACGGGTCGCGTGGTGCTCGGCGTCATTCCGTCGGCGCTTCCGAAAGTCTCCCCTCTGACCAACGCCATGCAGAAGGGCCACCCTCGGGTCGACTTCGCGGTCCTGTCACAGAGTTCCGAGGAAATTCTCCGTAACCTGCACGATTTTTCCATCGAGGCGGGGATCACCTATCTGGACAACGAACCTGTGGAAGGACTGCTCCAGACACCACTCTATCGGGAGCGCTATTGTCTCTTCGTCGCCGAAAGCCATGAGTTGTCACGGCGCGAGACGGTCACTTGGCATGAGGCGTCGGCCGAACCGCTTTGCCTGCTCACACCCAACATGCAGAATCGCCGGATCATTGATCGGGCTTTTGCCGCGGCGAAGTCCAGCCCCTCGCCACGGCTCGAAACCAATTCCATCATGAACCTCCTCTCGTCGGTTCGGTCCATGGGGCTGGCGAGCATCATGCCCGCCTATTTCATTGATGCCCTCGGGAAGATCGAAGGCGTTCGGGCCATACCGCTGGTCGAACCCCGGGTGGAACATGCGGTCGGATTGGTGGCAGTGAACCGGGAACCCCTGTCGCCGCTCGTCACCGCCCTCTTTGCCGCCGCCCGGATGTACGCCCCGGACGAGGCCAGCGATCCGAGTTCTCCCGAGTCGGCCTGAGGCGTTCCTGACAAACGGCTGACGGCGACCGTCAGCTTGAAATCACGAAGCTATAATTACGTTACGGCGGGATGGTTTATTCCACATGTGGCAGGTTTTTGACCCCCATGGGGAATTTCAGCTTCGGGAGATGAAAAATTGAGAGCCATTCTCGTTCCTGCCAGCGCCATTGCGGCGATTTCACTCATGACGTGTCTTGCCTTGGCCGAACCCAATGGAAGGCTTCTCGCCTCGAATTGCTTCCAGTGCCACGGCACCAATGGAAAGCCGGCGATCGGCGGATTTGAACGCCTCGCCGGGATGCCGGAGGCAGAGTTGTTCGACGAACTGAAGGAACTGCAGCGACCACCGGGATCGGGCGAGAGCGAGGAGGCAATCATGGCGGTCCATGCCAATGGCTACACCGATGCCGAACTTCATCTGATCGCCAAATTCTTTGCAGCCAGAAAGTGAGGTCAGCCATGGATCGTCGTACATTCGTCAAGTGGCTGACGGCCGGAGCGGCCGGCTCGATCGCGTGGGGCGCAACGGGAGCGCTAGCGGCCGCGTCCTTCCGGGCCGTGATCGTGGGGGGCGGCATGGCCGGAGCAACCGCCGCGAAATTCCTGCGCATGTGGGGTGGCACGGGGGTCTCCGTCACCCTGATCGATGCCAACGCAGCCTACAAATCCTGCATCATGAGCAACAAAGTTCTGACTGGAGAACGCAGCCTCGCCTCGTTGAGCTATAACTATGCAGTCCTGCGGCGTCGCTATGGCGTGCAGTTCGTCAATGCTGCAGTGACCGGCATTGATCCCGATGCCCGTCAGGTGATCCTGGCAGACCAGACGACCGTGCCATATGACCGACTGATTCTCGCTCCCGGCATCGAATTCGACTATTCGGAAATTGCCGGCATGGATGCCATCGCGCAGGGCCGGATCACGCATGCTTGGAAAGCAGGCTCCCAAACTACGAAGCTGCGCAACCAGCTTGTGCAAATGGTCAACGGCAGCACCTTCGTTCTCACCGTACCGCGGTCGCCCTACCGCTGCCCGCCCGGTCCCTATGAACGGGCCTGCGTGGTTGCCGATTGGCTCAGGGTGAACAAGCCGAATTCAAAGCTCATCGTCCTGGATTGCAATACGCCCAGCGATCCCGGCAATCCTCTGTCGGCGATACAGGCCGAACCGGTGAGCTTTGCCAATGCCTTCACCAATATTCACCACAACATCGAGTATCATTCGGGCGTTACCATCAATTCGGTCAATTCGACCGGCCGCCGGATTGAGACGTCGATCGGCTCGACGAGATACGGCGTGCTCAATCTCATTCCACCCCAGAAAGCCGGCCGCCTGATCACCGACACGGGACTCGGGCTCAACAATGTCGGCGCCCGCTGGGCCGGCGTGAATGTTCTGAGTTATGAATCAACCGCGGTGCCTCGCGTCCATGTGATCGGCGACTCGATGGGCTCGAGCCAACCGAAAGCCGGCCACATCGGAAACCAGGAGGCCAAGGTCTGCGCTGATGCCATCATCAGGCTCGAGAACGGTCTTGCACCCTACGGGAGGCCGGTCACCAACTCCGCCTGCTACACACCGATCACCGCAACCACGGCCACCTGGCTCACCGCAGTCTTCGCCTATGATCCGGCGACGGCGTCGATGAAGGTCGTCGGCGGCAAGCCATCGGAACCCGTGGAGGGTCCCACATCGACGAGCCATAGGCAGATGAACCGGTGGTTCGATTCTCTCATGGCGGACACGTTTGCCTAAGGGTTGATGCTGCCGATCCTGAAACCTGGCCAGCCTGGATTGACAGAAATCAATGCGGGTCGGCCAGGCCATTGGTTGTGTGCTATCATTGGAGCGATAACCATGAGCTATTCAAGTAATCCCGCTTACAGCCTCTGTCCCAGCAAAGGGAAACTGGTGTCCATTGACCAGACCGAGGGACAATGCCGTGACAGCCACAATTGCGGCGACGGTGCCTGCCCTCTCGAAGGCGACTTCGGCAAGGACAGGTTCCACAATGCCTTGGCCGCCCTGTCGGCGGGTATCGGTCTGGGAATTCCCGGCAGGCTGCGTGGTTGAGCGGCGCTCATTCGACCCGCCTATCGAACCATAGGCGACGTCGATTGGAGTTTTCGGATCATTTGCGCCATAAGGCCGCATGACCGAAAAGAACATGTCAACCGACACCCCTTCGAGAGAGGTAGCCGCTGCAGTTGCGGCTGCCCTCCGCCATGGCAACAAAGCCGATGCCCTGATCGAAATCCTGCACGACCTTCAGGCCGAACTGGGCTTCATTCCAGAGGCAGCCCTGCCCGCACTGGCCAGGTCCCTCAATCTGTCCCGGGCCGAAGTTCACGGAGTGGTGACGTTTTACCACGACTTTCAGCGCGAGCCGGCCGGCCGCCATGTCATCAAGATCTGCCGTGCCGAGGCCTGCCAATCCATGGGTGCCGAAAACCTCGCAGCTCTGGTGCAGTCGTCGCTGAAGACGGCGTTCGGTGAGACAACGGACGATGGCGCGATTTCCGTCCAGGCTGTCTATTGTCTGGGGAATTGTGCGTTGGCCCCGGCCATCATGGTGGACGACCGCCTTGTCGGCAGGGTCGATGCCGAGAGATTCCGGGCGCTGGTCGAGGAGTGCAGGACATGATCAGGGTCTATGTGCCGCGTGACTCGGCCGCCAGGTCGGTGGGAGCCGACGACGTCGCCAGGGCGCTTGCCGAGAAGGCCGAAGCACTCGGCCTGGAGATCATCCGCAATGGATCGCGGGGCTTGTTCTGGCTCGAACCTCTGGTGGAAGTCGAGACAAGCGCGGGACGGATTGCCTATGGGCCGGTGTCGCCAGCCGATATCGAGTCCCTCGTGGCGGCGAGATTTCATCAGGGAGGCAAGCATCCGCTCGCGCTCGGCAACATCGAGGAGCATCCCTACCTGAAGAACCAGGAGCGGCTCACTTTCGCGCGCTGCGGCATTACCGATCCGGTATCCGTCGCCGACTACGTCGGGCATGGCGGTTTCGAGGGCCTGCGTAAGGCATTGTCCATGCCCGGCGGGGCGATTGTTGGCGAAGTCACCGATTCGGGATTGCGCGGTCGCGGTGGCGCGGGTTTTCCGACCGGCATCAAGTGGAAGACGGTCCACGACGCTGCCGCCGACCAGAAATATGCCTGCTGCAATGCCGACGAGGGTGACAGCGGCACCTTCGCAGACCGCATGGTCATGGAAGGCGATCCGCTCATGCTGATTGAGGGGATGACCATCGCTGGCATCGCCTGCGGTGCCGATAAGGGCTATGTCTACATTCGTTCGGAGTATCCGGATGCGATCGCAACCATGAAGCAGGCGATCGCTGCTGCTGAAGCGGCCAATTGGCTCGGCAACCACATACAGGGTACGGACGCCTCATTTCATCTCGAGATAAGGCGTGGCGCCGGAGCCTATATCTGTGGTGAAGAGACAGCGATGCTGGAGAGTCTTGAGGGCCGCCGTGGCATGGTGCGCCCCAAGCCACCGATTCCGGCACTTGCAGGACTGTTCGGCAAGCCGACAATCATCAACAATGTGCTGAGCTTTGCCGCCGTCCCCTACATACTGGCGAAGGGCGCGGCGGCCTACAAGAACTTCGGCATGGGCCGATCGCGCGGTACTCTGCCGTTTCAGCTGGCCGGAAACATCCGGCATGGCGGCCTGGTCGAAAAGGCATTCGGCATTTCGCTTCGGGAACTGGTGGAAGATTTCGGTGGCGGCAGTGCGACCGGCCGGCCCGTCCGGGCCATTCAGGTCGGCGGTCCGCTCGGCGCCTATCTGCCGGCTGCCGAACTCGATCTGCCGATGGACTACGAGGCATTTGCGGCCAAGGGCGCGATGGTTGGCCATGGCGGCATCGTGGTCTTCGACGATACGGCGGACATGGCCAAGATGGCCCGGTTCGCCATGGAATTCTGTGCGATCGAGTCTTGTGGCAAGTGCACGCCTTGCCGGATTGGTTCGACGCGCGGAGTCGAGACCATTGACAAGATCGTGGCCGGCATCGAGCGCGACAAAAATCTGCTGGTTCTCGAGGATCTCTGTCAGACCATGACCGATGGCTCGCTGTGCGCCATGGGTGGCCTGACGCCCATGCCGGTGATGAGTGCCGTAAAGCATTTTCCCGAAGATTTCGACCGGCCGGCCAAACTGGCCGCCGAATAGGAGTTGAGCCCATGACTCTCATCAAGGAAACCGACTACGGAACGCGGCAAGTCAAGGCCGAAAAGATGGTCACGCTCGAGATCGATGGCCAGTCGATCACTGTTCCCGAGGGCACATCGATCATGCGCGCGGCCATGGAACTCGGCACCAAGATCCCCAAGCTCTGCGCGACGGATTCGCTCGATGCCTTCGGGTCCTGCCGTCTTTGCCTGGTGGAAATCGAGGGGCGCAAGGGCACGCCGGCGTCATGCACCACCCCGGTAGCACCCGGCATCAAGGTCCGCACCCAGACGAGCCGGCTCGCACAACTGCGGCGGGGCGTGATGGAACTCTACATCTCGGACCATCCGCTCGACTGCCTGACCTG
>JAGRLX010000011.1 GCA_020441605.1 Alphaproteobacteria bacterium | reverse complement strand
GGACGCCGACTTCGCCTTCACCCAGGACGTGGGCCGCGCGTTTCTCGACATCTATCCGACGCTCGTACGCCGCAACATGGACCTGGCCTACACCGAAGCCGACCGAGAGGAACAGTTGATTCGCCGCGGCCGCTATGTGGAATACAATCTGCTCTATGATCGAGGCACACTTTTCGGCCTCAAGACCGGTGGTAACGTTGAGTCAATCTTGTCCTCCATGCCGCCTGCGGTAAGGTGGCCGTAAAACAGGGGCGCATTTCACCATGGATCTTCGCAACGGCTTCGACATCAAGCGCTATATTCGCACCATTCCGGACTACCCCAAGCCGGGGATCATGTTCCGCGACATCACCACTCTGCTGTCCAACCTCCATGGCTTCCGCGCCGCGGTGGACGAACTTGCCTGGCCATTTCTCAAAGGCGAGATCGACTATGTGGTGGGCATCGAGGCCAGAGGCTTCATCCTCGGCGGCGCCGTTGCACATTCATTGGGCCGCGGCTTCATCCCCATCCGCAAGAAGGGCAAGCTGCCGCACAAGGTGATTGGCCAGGACTATCAGCTGGAATACGGCGTCGACACCATCGAGATCCATGCGGACGCCATCCAGAAGGGCGACAAGGTACTGCTCATCGACGATCTGATCGCGACAGGCGGTACGGCGGGCGCGGCGATCGACCTGATCCGCAAGTCAGGTGGCGAAGTCGTGGCGGCAGCTTTCGTCATCGACCTGCCGGAACTGGGCGGTGCTGCGAAGCTGAAGGAAAAGGGCGTAAAAGTCCACACGCTCGTGGCCTTCGAGGGCCATTGAACGAACACGTCTGCGCTCGGATGGCTGCCACCGGCAGCAAGAGTGCAGCAAGCCTTGGGGAGTAGTCCTGCACGTGAACGCCAAACAACCACAATCCGAAACGGACAAGACGGTCGCCAAACTGCGCCAACAGATTACCCTGCTGGAGCAGCGCGTGAGACAAGGCGAGAAATCCATTCGCAGTGTTTTGGCGGTTGCGGGACTGAAAGACCTCATGCCGGCAGAGGAGTTGCGTGTTCACGTCGGCACCAACACCTCATCGATGAATTTCTACTCGCAAGGGATTTCGTCCGCCGCAAAGACCATTGAGGTCTTTGGTCGGAAACCCGATGGACCGATGCTCGATTGGGGCTGCGGCAGCGGCAGAACCTTCAACTGGCTACGAATGCTGCCAGGCTGGAACAAGCACTACAACGGCTGCGACGTCGACAGCGACGCGATCGCGTGGCTGTTGAGCCAGGGTGTGAAGAAGGCGAAGGTGTGCGATGCCCAGCCGCCGCTGCCGTTTGATCAGGACACATTCTCCGGCTTGTTTTGCTACAGTGTCCTGACCCACATCCACGCCGATCAACACGAAGCCTGGTATGCAGAAATCGCGAGGGTTCTTCGGCCAGGCGGTCGTGCATTTCTCACCATTCAGGGTGACACCGTGATTGCTTCAAGGCGAGACTGGGACCAAGGCATGCTCGACCATTACAACCACCATGGTTGGGCACATATTACCATTGAAGGTCACTACAAGGATGCGGCGCTGGTTTCCATGGCATGGGCCCGCGAGCGCCTGGCGCCATACTTCTCCGACATTGTCGCGATCCCGAAAGGTTACAACAACATGGATGCGTTTATCGCGACCAAGTAGCGCCCTTTCCAGAGGTCACCTCCGCGGCGCCAGCACCTTGCCCTCGAATGAATAGACCAATTCACCCCGCTGGTTGTGGCCCTCGTTGAAGGCGAACACCATGCCCCATCGGACCCTTGTCACCAGTTCGCGCTTGCCGGTGATCGTCGAGCGATAGGTGACCGTATCGCCGGGGCATACGGGCCGGGGCCATTTGAGATTGGTGAAACCGGGCGACGGCCCCACAACAAAGACTTCCCGGCCAGCGGAGCGCAGTGTTTCCTCCGCCCGCTGGTTGGCGGCGACGAACCCCTTCATCCAGCCTGCCGCGGTATGCCAGCCGGAAGCCGTGAGCTTGCCGAACGGCCCGCGTTCCGCCGCCTCATCGTCGAGATGAAAATCCTGTGGATCGAACTTGCGGGCAAACTCGATGATGTTGTCGCGGGTGAAGTGATAGGAGCCCAGCTCATACACCTTGCCCACCTCGACATCTTCCAGACACAGACCCATCATGGCTGGCGCACCTGCATGAAGCTCACACCCACCATGTCGGTCTTCTGTTCGCCGTCCGTATTGAACAACTCCCACCGGCACTTGAGAATGCCCATTTCCGGGCGCTTGGACGAGACCCGCTTCGACAGCAGCGTCATGCGTCCGGTCAGCGTCTCGCCGGCATAGACGGGCTTGAGCCACTTGACCTCGTCCATGCCGTTGGAACCCATCGCAGCCGACTTGCCGATATAGGCGTCCGTCAGCATACGGACGAGAATGGCGCACACATGCCAGCCAGACGCCGCCAATCCTCCGAGAACTGAGGATTTTCCAGCCTCCTCGCTCAGATGGAAATCCTGCGGATCGAACTCGCTGGCATACGCAATGATCTCGTCGGCAGACACATGATAGCTGCCCAGATCGATGACCTGGCCTTCGTCGAAATCCTCGTAGTAGAGGCTACTCAATTGGCAAACCGGAAGTGCAGCACATCGCCGTCCTGCACGATATAGTCCTTGCCTTCGAGGCGGAACTTGCCGGACTCGCGCGCACCTGCCTCGCCGTTACCCGACACATAATCGCCATATGCAATCGTCTCGGCGCGGATGAAGCCCTTCTCGAAATCCGTGTGGATGACACCGGCTGCTCCCGGGGCCTTGGTGCCCTTGGTGATGGTCCAGGCCCGGGCCTCCTTGGGCCCTACGGTAAAATAGGTGACGAGATGCAGAAGATCGTAGCCCGCGCGGATCACCCGGTTGAGGCCGGGCTCCGAGAGGCCAACTGCCTCGAGATAATCCTTCTGGTCCGCATCGGGCAGAACGGCAATCTCACTCTCGATCTTTGCCGAGACGACGACCGCGACTTCGCCTTCCTCCTCCGCCCGCTTGAACACGAGCGCGGAATACTGGTTGCCCTTGTCTGCACTCGCCTCCTCCACGTTGCACACGTAGAGAACCGGCTTCGAGGACAACAGGCCAAGGCCACGGAATACCTTTTCCTCCTCGGCTGAGCGCTCAACAAGCCGCGCGGGTTTGCCCTCACGCAGCAGCACCAGCGCGCGGCCAATCAGATCGACGAGTTCCTTGGCTTCCTTGTCGCCCTGCTTGGCCTTTTTCTCCAGATTGACAATGCGCTTTTCAAGGCTGTCGAGGTCCGCAAGCATCAGCTCTGTCTCGATCGTCTCGATGTCGGCGATGGGATCGATCTTGCCTTCCACATGGGTGATGTCGCCATCTTCGAAGCAGCGCACGACATGGGCAATGGCATCCACCTCGCGGATATTGGCGAGAAACTGGTTGCCAAGGCCCTCGCCCTTGGATGCCCCGCGCACGAGACCGGCGATATCGACGAAGGTCAGACGGGTCGGGATGATCTGGCCTGAACCAGCAATCCCGGCCAGCACGTCAAGGCGCGGATCGGGCACCGCCACGTCGCCCACATTGGGCTCGATGGTGCAGAACGGATAGTTTGCCGCCTGGGCCGCCGCGGTCTGCGTCAGCGCGTTGAAAAGAGTGGACTTGCCGACATTCGGAAGACCCACGATGCCACACTTGAAACCCATCAGTTCTCGACTTTCTTCAGCGGCTTCTCCGGCGACGGATTGACCGCCAGATGAACCCTGTTCTGGAATGTGCCCTCCTCGCCCTTGACGAGAAGCGGAATGTTGTCGGCGACCGCATCGATGAGCGGCTCGAGCCAGGTCCTGTCGGCCTTGGCAAAGTCGCTCAGCACGTGAGGCTGCACCAGACGTTTGTCACCCGGATGACCGATGCCGAGACGGACACGGACGAAATGGGGCCCGACATGGGAAATCATGGAGCGGATACCGTTGTGACCCGCTGCACCGCCGCCGAGCTTCACCCTGACCTTGCCGGGATCGAGATCGAGTTCGTCATAGAACACGATCACCTGCGCAGGGTCGATGTCATAGAAGCGCACCGCCTCGCCGACCGACCGGCCGCTCTCGTTCATGTAGGTCATGGGCTTGAGCACCAGCACCTTTTCTCCGCCAAGCGTGCCCTCGGACACTTCGCCCTGGAAACGCTTGCGCCAAGCGGAAAAGCCATGGCGGCGGACGATTGCGTCCACCGCCATGAAACCGATGTTGTGCCGGTTGCCCTGGTACTTGGGGCCCGGGTTGCCGAGCCCCACCACGAGGTGCATGCGGCCCTCCTCGCGTGCGTCTTACTTCTTCTTTGCGGCCGGCGCAGCGGCCGGAGCGGCAGCCTTGCCGCCGGCAGCCGGTGCCTTCTGGGCAGTCGCCGGAACTTCGGCAGCGCCCTCTTCAGCGGCCGGTTCCTCTTCCTGGATGGTCGAGGTGATGGCGCAAAGCGTCACGTCGTCATGGCTGGCCGAGGAGACACCTTCCGGCAGCTGGATCTGCGACAGGTGAACCGACTGGCCAACCTGCATGCCGGCGAGGTCGACCATGATCTCGTCAGGGATGAGGTTTTCGGTGCAGTAGAGCGGAACCTCGTGCGACACGACGTTGAGCGCGCCGCCCAGCTTGAGGCCGGGGGCCTGGTCCTGATTCTTGAAGTGCACCGGGATGTTGACGATGATCCGCGCACCCTTGCCAAGGCGCAGGAAGTCGACATGGATGACAAAGTCGCGAACCGGCTCGAACTGGATGTCGCGCGGAATGGCGCGGATCACCTGGCCGTCGACGTCGAGGTCGACGAGGGTGGCCATGAACCGGCCGGTCATCACATGGGGAAGAACGTCGCCATAGGCGAGCGAAATCAACTGGGGTTCCTTCTTGTCGCCATAGACGACACCGGGAACGAGGCCTTCACGGCGGACTGCACGAGAGGCCCCCTTGCCTGCCCGGGCGCGCGACGCGGCCTTGAGCTTCACGATCGTGGACATTTTTCTACTCCTGATATGTCAAAACCCGCCGAGCCTTCCTCCAGGGGTGAACGGCGCTCGCCGGGCGGGCCGCCTATAGGGGATTTGGGCACGGAAGGCAAGAACCGGCCGAACCCCTAGTTCTTCAGCCGGTACCCCGTCCGGAAGATCCAGCCAACAATGCCAAGGCATATGGCAAGAAAGACGCCCGTCATGACGAGGCTCACGCCGACGTTCACATCCGCCACCTCGTTGAAGCTCCAGCGGAAGCCGCTGACCAGATAAACCACCGGGTTGAACAGCGACAGCGTCTGCCAGAACGGCGGCAGCACCTTGATGGAGTAGAAGCTGCCGCCAAGGAATGTGAGCGGCGTGATGACGAGCAGCGGGATGATCTGCAGCTTCTCGAAGCCATCGGCCCACAGCCCGATGATGAAG
>JAGRLX010000123.1 GCA_020441605.1 Alphaproteobacteria bacterium | reverse complement strand
CCTCGGGCGCCAAGATGGGCAAGACCGCGTCGGGCGCCGTCTGGCTGAATGCCGACATGCTGAGCCCCTACGACTATTGGCAATACTGGCGGAATTGCGAGGATGCCGACGTCGGACGTTTCCTCAAGCTCTACACGGAATTGCCCCTGCCCGAAATCGCACGACTCGCCGCCCTGGGCGGGGCCAACATCAACGAAGCCAAGAAGACGCTGGCGACTGAAGCCACGGCCCTGCTGCATGGCCGGACCTTAGCCGATCAATCGGCCGAGACGGCGCGGCGGACGTTCGAAGAGGGCGCCAGCGCCGCTGGGCTGCCGACGATCACGCTCGATCTGTCCAACGGAGTTGGCCTGCTTGCGGCCAATGTGGCTGCCGGATTCGCGTCATCGAACGGCGAGGCGCGGCGGTCGGTGCAAGGCGGCGCCATCCGGGTCAATGATGTCCAGGTCAGTGACGACAAGATGTTCCTGAACCTGTCGCACCTGAATGCCGATGGGGTGATCAAGCTGTCCATGGGCAAGAAGAAGCATGTTCTGATCCGCCCGGCGTGACAGGCATCAATTCTGCTGCTTGTCGGTATTACGTGACGAGGTAACCGGCGTACCGCCGCCAGTGTTGCCATATTCGAAAAATTTGCGCAGGATGCCCGGCGCGATGGCCGACATGGGGTTGACCTGGAATACCGGCTTGTCGATGCTGCCGCCCAGCGCGAATGTCAGGCCAATAACGCCCTGCCCCTTGCCGCCAGCCAGGATGTCGCCGAACAAGGGTATCTCGCCAATGGCCGAATTGAGCGCATAGGCCGGAATGATGGTGCCGGTAATATCGATGGCGCCATCCGACTTGCGGATGAGTCCCTCCGCGCTCGCGCCCAGTTCGACGCCCTTGACCAGACTGTCGCCGATGCGGACGAATTTCGCATCGGTGGTGAACGGCAGGGTCAGGCGCTTGAACGCCAGCCCCTCCTTGCGGGGGCCTGATTTCTTGGGCTTGCCCTTGGTATCGAGTTGGGCCAGTGCCGCCTCGTTGCGAACCTCGAAATTCCGCAGGACCAGCTTGCCCTGGCGGATGGAGGAATTGGCGTCGTTGGCCATGAGGGCGTAGAACTCGATCTGCCCGCCGGCAATCTTCGAGTAGAGATTGGCGGCCCGTATGGCCGCACCGCCGTCGCGGCCCATAATGCGCATCTCGCGCCCACCATTGACCGGCGTGATGCGCAGGACCACCGGTTGGCCGGAGAGAAAGGTCCCATTGATCTCGGCCGCCTGCACGGTGCTGCCAAGCGCCCGGATATCGGCGGTCACCCCTGTCAAGATCTCGCCACGGTGGGCATGGACGCGATCGACGTTGACCGAGATGTTGAGCGCCGTCCGCTTTGCGTCACCGTCGCCGCTCGAAGACTTTGCCGACCCGAACATGGATTTGATCAGTGGACGCGCATCGAAGCTGTCGCCCTTCAGGGCAATCGAGGTTCCGTCCTCGCCATTGCGCACGGTGAGAGCGAAAATGTTCTCGTCGCTGAGACGGACATCGGTCAACTTCGCCTCGCGCAGGGAACTGTCGCCGGCAAGGCTCACGGCGCCCTTGATCGTGACCCCGGGGCCCTTGATGGCAAGGTTCTCAACCCGGCGTCCCTTGTCGCCCTTGCCAAAGTAGCTGAAGCTGGCGCGGGTCTTGGCGGCCGGCGGGCGGACCCAGTTGATCGCGCCGATCCGCATCTCAGCCTTGGCCAGATCGGCATCGATGTCGATGCGGCCCTCGGGATCGCCGAGATCCGGGATTTCCGCCTTCAGACTGACCGGCCCCCTCAGGAATTCACCCAGGTCGATGCCAATCTTCTTGCGGTCATCGTCATCCAGGCTGGCCTCGATCACCGCGGATTGCCTGCCCGCCGCTCCCGCGGCCTGATCCCATTTCAGCTTGACCGGAACCCCATTGATCCTGACGGGGCCGTTGGCCGACATCTTGCCGTCGCCGACAATCAGGTCGACCGTACCGTCGCTTATGTCAATCTTGTCCAGGGCGCCAGCGAGGGCCGCGTTGGTTATCTTGGCCTTGGCAGAGAAGGACACCCGGTCGCGCGGGGCATCCTTTATCAGAGGAAGCTGCAGGGTTACGGTCGCCCGGGTGTCGCCCGAGAGTTTCGAGGTGTCAAAGCCAGAATGCTTGAGCAGCGACAGTGTCGGCAGGCCAATATATTCAATGATTGTCTGGGCTGGAGCGGAAACCGAGAAGCCGAACTCGCCAATCGTCTCCGGGGCAAGTATGTCGTTGGCCGTCATTACTCCGTCCGAGAGTACGCCGCGCTTCCCAGACGGCAGTTCGATCGTGGCCTTGTTCACCGAAAGGCTGAAGTCATTGTCCTTGAGCCGGGCCTCGCCTTCGGCTCCTTGCAGCGGCGGCAAGTCCTTGTAGTAGCCGGTGGTCACATCGGCCACCTTGAAGGATAGCTGGATGGACTTGTCGGGGAGGCGCCGGTCGCGCTGGGCCTTCGCCAGCGCATCGACGGGAAGATTGACCATGAACTCTCCTTCCGTCACTCTGCCGTCGCGAATGTTCTGGTTGATCCATGCTCTGGTCTTGGGTGCCATGATCGGCGGCCATAGCCGCTGCAGCAAGCTGGCCGAAAGATCGCGGATCCGGCCCGAGAGCAGAATCCCGGCGGATTCACCCCCGCCGGTGATGACGCCTCGCAGCCGCACGCCGGTGCTGCCGGACATCACCACGAGGTCATCGATGTCGAGCTTCGCTTCATTGATCGCGGCGGTGCCGACAAAGTCGATCCGGTCAACAGCCACCGGAGCCTTCACCGTGCCCTGGGTATCAATGGCCACGTTGCGGGCGTTGAGCGAGATCTTGACCGCCGACAGCAGCCCCTCATCATTCCGGACGGGCAGGATGTTACCGGTAATCTGGGCCCGTGAACTGCCGACCAGCAACTGGGACTCGGTGATCACGATGCCGCCGGTCACCGGATCGTAGTCGGCGCGCAGGGAGCCTTCGTCGACGATGACCGGTTCGGCCATGTAGTCCGGAAATCCCACTTCGCCCGCCGCAGCAGCAAACTCCGCCGAGGCCTTGGTCACCAGGCCCTCGTCGGTGATTTCCATCTCCGCCTGTCCTGACAGGGGGACCTTGAAACGCGCCAACTGGGCCAGGGCAAATATTTCGTCCGAGATATTGGCCGGCACCAGATCGGTAATGCGCGTGCTGACCGAGAAGGACCGTGTTTCGCGCCGGTAGCTGGCGGAAATCTCGGCATGCCAGCTGCCCGTTTCGTTTCCGTTGGCGACTTCGGCATTGGCCGCCACAGCAAAACCGTAGGGCATGCGGCGGAACGCCAATTCGGCATGGGGCGCATCCCATATCGCGTCATTGGCTTCGTCATAGAACTTAATCGCGGCATTGCTGACGCGGATGGTCTCCACCGACTGGATGGCCACATCGCCCTGCTCGGAATCGCCGGCAAGGATCGCGATGAGCGTGCTGCCAACCGAAGTCTCCGGCGCTTCGTCGGTTTGCGGCGTCTCCTGGTCGGTCTTGCCTCCATTCTGCGACAGATCGTCGACCACCTGTACGTCGTCTTCCGGCGCGGCCGGGTTCCCGAAGCCCAGTTCGATGTTGCCCCCCAGGTTGCGCTTGATGCGGATGCGGGGGCCGATCAGTTCGAGCGATATGGGAACGATCCTTGCACTGAGGATTGCCTTCTCATCGATGCCTACCGCGGCCCGCGGTGCCCGGGCGATCATGTTGCCGGACGTATCGGTGAGTTCAATGTTGCTCAACCGGAAATGTGGAACGCCGCTTTCCGGTGCACGCTCGATCAGGGCTCCGTCGATCTTCACCCGCATGCCCGCGAGGTTCCGGTTGACCTGGTCCTGAAGGGTCTCGGTCATAAAATTGAGGGAGACAGGGCCATAGGACAGCCGCACGTAAAAGCCCACGCCGGCGATCAGCAAGATGCCGAGTACCCAGATCACGCTGTAGGCGGTTATCTTGATCAACCGGCGGCGCAACTCGTTCTGTTCCGTTCCTCGAACTGGTCTTCGGATTCCGTCTTCCAGCCTCGCTCATGCTGGCCCTGACAGCCATTGGCCACCAAACATGGGCTAAACCGTGGCTAATGTTCAAAAGAGACGATTCGGTGGGCGATCCCTCCTCCCGTCACATGCTAGCCCCGGAGCCGATGGGCGCAAGGGCTATTCGACGCAACATCGCGGCACCTTCCAGGCTCGAATTCGCCATGACAGTGGCACCACTCCGGGTTAGTATCGCCCAGGGTGAATCACACCGGAATTGGTCGTGTTCTCCAGCATTTCAACGCAATGGAGGGCCCATGTTCTTCCGCAAGGCCAAGCAGGTGGTGGACAACGACAACCTTCCGCAGATGGACCATGTTCCAACGCTGATAGGCCGGGATACGAAGATTGAAGGTGCGATCGATGCGGCAGGAGAGGTGCAGGTCGACGGACTGTTCCGCGGCAGGCTGCAGGCGAAGTCATGCGTCGTGGGAAGCCATGGCACCGTCGAGGGCGAGATATTCGCCGACGAAGTGATCGTGCGCGGGCGGGTCACCGGACCCATTCGCGGTTATCATGTCCACCTGCAGGATGGCGCCGTCGTCGATGGCGATATCATCAATCAGAGCATCGCCGTGGATAGCGGCGCCCGCCTCAACGGCTCGGTATGGCGCGATGA
Organism: Alphaproteobacteria bacterium; assembly: GCA_020441605.1. The sequence continues at coordinate 6,202 of JAGRLX010000123.1, read as the reverse complement.
GGATCCGCTTGGCACAGCCCACAAAGTGTATTCCGCCGCAGCCCCGCCGGAGCCCGGACCGTCAATCTCCAGCCCTCTGTGGGGCAATCAGGATGATGATAACTACCGTCCGCTCAAGGCCATCAGGCCCCTGCGTTAGAGGGGTGTGATCCATTGATTGCCCAGTAGCTGATCATTGCGATGGATCGGCGCAACGTTTCATCGGCAAGCTGCTGCTCCAATTCGTCCGCTGTGCTAGACGGCGCCATCATCCTCGATGTTCAGTAGCCGCCCACAAGCCTTGCAGTGAATGGCATCGTGATCGTGGCGCCTGAGACCGCAGTCCGGGCACCTGTATTCGACCTTGTGGGGCCGCAACATCACCTGCACCAATCGAAGGAATAGCGACACGCCAAAAATCATGATGATAACGGCGATCACCCGCCCCCAGGTACCCTGGAGGACGATATCGCCGAAGCCGGTCGTCGTCAGAGCCGTCACGGTGAAGTAGAGCGCGTCGGCGTAATTGGAAATCTGCGGATTGCCATAATGCTGGGTCTCATAGACAATGGCCGTCATCAAGAAGATGAAGATGCCGAGATTCAGGGCCGAGAGCACCGTCTGCTCGTTGCGCCGAAACCAGACGAAATCCTGGCGCAAGCGCTTCAGAAGCTGATACGAGCGCAAGAGGCGGAATACGCGGGCGACGCGCAGGAAGGCGAGTCCCTCGCCCACGATCGGCGCCAGCAGCGAAACGATCACGATGAGGTCGGCGACCCCGAAGGGGTGAAGCAAAGCCCGCAAGCGCCGGCGGGCGATCCACAGGCGGGCCGAGAAGTCGGCGAACAGCACCAGGCCTATGACAGCATCAATAAATTCGGTGCCGGGCGAATGCAGAAAGGATGACAGGATCAGAAAGGTGATAGTGACGACATCGAACACCAGCAAGCCGTAGCGGAAGCGGTGGGCCGCAGGCGTGTCGCCATCGTACAGTTCCTTGAGTGTCTCTTTCACCGCAGCCGTCTTTCGGTTTGTCTGTTCGCGTCCGGGTCAGATTCGTTCTTCGTCCCTCGCCACCCGGCTTGCTTCCAGTCTATAGTTCGGCCGTCATCAAAGGAGCAAGCCATGCCAAAAGGTTATTGGATCGCCCGGGTCACCGTCACCGATCCGGAACAATACAAACAATATGCAAGTGCCGCGCCCGAAGCCCTGAAGAAATTCGGCGCCAATTTCCTGGCCCGGGCCGGCGCCTTCCACCAGCTCGAGGGCGAGGGCCGGCCACGCAATGTCGTGATCGAGTTCCCCAGCCTCCAGGCCGCAGTGGATTGCTACAATTCCCCGGAGTACCAGGCAGCCAAGGCCAAGCGGGACGGCGCCGGCTTCGTCGAGATCGTGGTCGTCGAAGGAGTCTAGCGCGACGAACGATCAGATGGAGCCGCTCGCCTGCGGACGTTTGCGCCAGATCCATGATGGTGGATACCCCACAGGCGTCAAGACTATCGCAGGTGGGTGCCCGCTGCGCGGATCAGGACGCGATGTCCAGGAGGCTCAGCTTGCCGAGGGAGGGCAGCTTGACGGCCAGATCATCGGGGTCGATGCCGATCGTCGCTCCCAACAAATTGATCTCCACGCCCTCGCGAAGTGCCGCAGTCAATCCGACCAGTCCCCATGCTGAAACAACGAGGCCCGTGCCACTGGCAGCCTGCGACAGCCTCACGCCGCTGCCGAGGTAGTCCTTGCCGACGGCCACTGGCGGAAGTTCCACGTCGAGGCCCTCGGTGTTGCGCGCGACCCAGGCCACGAAAGTATTGGAGTTCGGTCCCGGCCACACGGTGTAAGTTCCACGTTCACGGTGGGGATAGGCCGCGATCGACCGTTCCACGAGGGGTATCATGCGTTCGGCTGCAGAGCCCGTGACTTCGGCCACCACATAGGGTTTGTTGCCATACCAAAAGGCATCCGCCGCGTAGGCGTTGCGCCGCACGGGCTGTCCCCAGCCCACAACGTCGTAGCGGGTCCAGTCGCTCGCACCCTTCGCCTTGAGGACGATCGACGTGTGTTCTGCGAAAATCGATTTCCACCGCCCGGTACGTGCCGCCAGGATGATGACCTTGGCCTCGGACACTTGCGCTGCCGCCGGCAACAACCCGGACGAGGACCAGTCGGCTCCGCGCCAGCTGTCGGGCCAGCCACGGCTGTAGGCCCTCACACCACCGACGAGGATCGGCAGGAGGATGGCAAACAGCACGATCCGCCACGACCAGATAAGGGCCCTTCTCATGGTTTCGAAAGGTCCGCAGCAAACATGGCCGGATCATGGCGCTTTTCATCGGCCCGTCCCGTTGCTATGACCGGCGCAATGTAAAGGAAACGCAGATGAAGCTAGCCATCGCAGGTGCGGCCGGCCGTATGGGGCGGGTGCTAACACGTATCATTCATGAAACACCAGGTGCGATGGTTGCCGCTGGCATCGAGCCGAAAGACTCTCCCCATGTCGGCGCTGACATGGGAGAGCTCGCGGGAATCGGCGGCATTGGCGTGCCCGTAACCGATGACGCGCTCGGCGTGTTCACCCATGTCGACGGGCTGATCGACTTCACGGTACCAGTTGCCACGCTTTCCATGGTCGAACTCTCGGCCCAGGCGAGGATCGTTCATGTCATTGGCACCACCGGCATCGATGCTGCCGGCGAAGCGGCCATCGCGGCGGCGGCCCGGCATGCTCGCATCGTGAAGTCGGGCAATATGAGTCTCGGCGTCAATCTTCTTGCTTCGATGGTGCGCAAGGTCGCTGCGGCTCTGGGCGAGGATTTCGACATCGAGGTCCTGGAAATGCATCATCGCCACAAGATCGATGCGCCATCCGGCACGGCCCTGCTGCTCGGCCAGGCTGCCGCCGGAGGACGCGGCATCGACTTGGCCGGACGCTCGGTGCGCAGCCGCGACGGCCACACCGGCCCCCGTCCGACCGGGGATATCGGTTTTGCCACGCTGCGTGGCGGCTCCGTGGTTGGTGAGCACACGGTCATGTTCGCTGGACCTGCCGAGCGCATCGAACTGACCCACAAGGCCGAAAGCCGAGACATCTTTGCCCGTGGCGCGGTCAGGGCGGCGCTTTGGGCCATGGACAGGAAGCCGGGCTTCTACACCATGGCCGACGTATTGGGACTGGAGTGAACATGGAACGATTGCTGGTGCTCGTCCGCCACGGACAGAGCGAGTGGAACCTCAAGAATCTCTTTACCGGCTGGAAGGATGTGGGCCTTACCGAGAAGGGCGTTTCGGAAGCCCGAGCCGCCGGACAGAAGCTGAAGGCCAAGGGCTTCACCTTCGACATCGCCTATACCAGCGCCCTCACCCGGGCACAGCACACACTGAAGCTGATCCTCGATGAGCTTGGTCAGGCCGGGTTGGAAACCATCCGCGATCAGGCGCTCAACGAGCGCGATTATGGCGATCTCACCGGCCTTAACAAAGACGATGCCCGCCGGAAATGGGGCGACGAGCAGGTTCATATCTGGCGCCGGTCCTACGACGTGGCGCCACCCGGCGGCGAGAGTCTCAAGGACACGCTGGCGCGGGCCCTGCCTTACTACATGAAACTCATCCAGCCCGATGTGCTGTCAGGCAAGCGGGTGCTGGTGGCAGCCCATGGTAATTCGCTCCGTGCGCTGATCATGGCAATCGAGGGCCTGACACCGGAACAGATCCTCAAGCGTGAGCTCGATACCGGCGTCCCCGTGGTCTATCACCTCGGCCCGGACTCGCGGCCGCTTTCGGTCGAGACGCTGGCGTGATCGACGTCGCGCTGCTCACGCCGCAAGGTTTTGGGCAAGCGACAGGCAGGTTGGGTGAGATTCTGGCAGACGCGGTGAATACCGGCGCCGGCGTCAGTTTCATGTTGCCCTTCACGGCAGCCGACGCCAAAGTCTACTGGCGCGATCAACTCCCTGCAGTGGAGACCGGCCGCAAGCTGGTCTTCGTTGCCTGCGAGGCCGGCGTGATCGCCGGCACGGTCACGCTTGACATGGCTTGGGCGCCGAATCAGCCTCACCGGGGAGATATTTCCAAGATGCTGGTCCACAGCGCCTTCCGCCGGAGGGGCGTTGGCCGGTTGCTGCTCTCGGCGCTCGAATGCGAAGCACGCCACCGGGGCCTGACCCTGCTCACGTTCGACACGGTATCCGACAGTCCGGCGGATTTGTTCTATCGCAGCCTCGGCTACCAGTTCGTGGGCCGCATTCCCGGCTATGCCATGTCGCCCTCTGGCCGGATGGACGACACCTCGATCTTCTACAAGACGCTTTAGCCCTCCAGGCTTTCCCTGACCCGCTGCTGGAAATAGTGCACGCCCTGCTCGTGGCGCGGCGACAGCGGCCCTGCGCCATAGGCGCCCGATGCGTAATTCTGGTGGGTCCTCACGCAAACCTCATAGTCCTCGCGCACAACCGCCAGATTGCCGGCGATCGTCGCCTGGCGCCTGGTCTCCGTGGCTGGCGACGTGTCGGCGAAATAGAAATGATAGATCTGTTCGGTCCGATCGGTCCCCAGCGGATTGATGCGCGAGGTGTTCATGCCGCCATTGAACAGCGACAAGGTCCAGTTGGGCCACATCCACAACCATTTCCCGCGGTAGAACAGGCCGTCGCGTGGTGGCGCCGTCATGCGGACGAATCCCTGGTGCGCGGTGGTCTTGAACTCCTCGAACTCTATCGCGGCAAAGAAACTCGGATGGGTGCCCGGGATGTGATAGCCCTCGACGAAATTGTCGGTGTAGATCTTCCAGTTGGCATCGAAGTTGACACGCTCGCTGCCGACGGGCTGGTAGGTTTCGATGGGCTCATCCGCCAACTCGCCGACGAGATCACCGAGTTGACTGACCAGATCTTCCTCGGGCGCAATGGCGACGAAGAGCAGCCCGCGCCATTCCGCGACCTGTATCGTTTCCAGCGGCCAGTCCGCCTTGCTGAAGTCGGGATCGTCACCAAACCATGGCGCATTGATGAGCTGCCCCTCGTCGCCGAACACCCATTGGTGATAGGGACAGCGGATAGTGGAACAGCGCCCGGTTCTTTCGGGCAGCAACTGCGCCCCCCTGTGCCGACAGACATTGCGGAAGCCGCGCAGGGCGCCGTCCCGCGCGCGGATGACGAAGACCTTGAGGCCGGCGATATCGGCCGACACATAGTCGCCGCGTCCTGATAGTTGCGAAACCGGACCCAAGAGCTGCCAGGTTCGCGCGAAGATATGGTTCCGTTCCTGCGGCAGGACCGCGGGATCGACATAGAGCCGTGGATCAAGGTTCAACATGATTAGCCGTCCCGTTTCATTCACCGCCGCTCATGCTAACGGCTTGCCACCCCGTGTGGAAGGAGGCGCCGTGCCACAAGCCGTCGTCGACGGACAGCTGATGAGAACCTGGCAGGCTGGGTCAAAGGCCGGAAGGCCGCCGTTCGAGGCAATGATCACCGGCCGCAAGGCAGCCGGATGATCAGTCGATATCGTCGACGATCTGGGGGCCGCCGCCCTTGATCTTGTGGGCGAGCGACGCTTGGATGAAGTCCTCGACTTCGCCGTCCAGAACGTCACTGGGGCTGGTCGATGTATGGCCGGTGCGCAGGTCCTTCACCAGCTGATAGGGTTGCAGGACATAGGAGCGGATCTGATGCCCCCAGCCGATGTCGGTCTTGGTGGCATTGGCGGCGTCGATCTTCTCCTGCTGCTTCTGCAACTCCATCTCATAGAGTCGCGCTTTCAGCATGTTCATCGCGGTGGCGCGATTCTTGTGTTGGGAGCGTTCGGCCTGGCAGGCGACGATGATACCCGTCGGAATGTGGGTGATGCGCACCGCCGAATCGGTGGTGTTGACATGCTGGCCTCCGGCACCACTGGCCCGGTAGGTGTCGACTTTCAGATCGCTGTCGGCCACTTCGATCTCGATGCTGTCGTCGATCACCGGATAGACCCAGACCGAGGCAAAGGACGTGTGCCGGCGGGCATTCGAGTCATACGGTGAAATGCGCACCAGCCGATGCACGCCCGACTCGGTTTTCAGCTTTCCATAGGCATTGTGGCCCTTGATCTCGATGGTGCAGGACTTGATGCCCGCCTCTTCGCCGGGGTGCTCGTCGAGGACTTCGGTCTTGTAGCCGGCCTTGTTGGCATAGCGCAGGTACATGCGCATCAGCATCGAGGCCCAGTCCTGGCTCTCGGTGCCGCCAGC
>JAGRLX010000122.1 GCA_020441605.1 Alphaproteobacteria bacterium | reverse complement strand
TCGGACGAGGCCATCGAGGAGGGGATCATCGTGAACGAGTACACGTTCACCGAAGCAGGACGGCGGTTCGGGTGAGTCGTAACCTTCAAAGAACTTTCGAGACCGCACGCTTGAAACGTACGTCGAAGTGGCGTACATACTCTGGAAGCTTTTCAGGAGGCGGCCATGCTCGGTTTCCATGACACCACGCGCGCAATCGACGAGCGCAACGAGGCCCGGATGAATTTCCGGACCAAGCCTCGCATCAAGACGGCGATCCAGCAGGCGGCGGCACTTTCGGGCGTCGACGATTCCGTCTTCACGATGAATGCCGCCTACCAGGCGGCACTGGCAACGATTGCCGCGCATGAACGGACGCTTTTGCAGCCGGTCGATCATGAGGCGTTCTTCGCCGCGCTCGATGCACCTGCGGCACCGACGGATGCCCTGCGCTCGGCCTTCCGTCGGCACAGTACGACGGTCGTGTCCAAGTAAATGGCCGCCTCAAAACAGGTCGCTTACACCATCGAGCCGTTCGATCCCGAAAAACATGATCGAGCGGCTTTTTCTTGCGGTGTCGAGCAAGTCGACAACTATTTCCAGAAGACTGCGAACAAGCTCGCCAAGGCAGACAATGTCCGCCTCTACGTCATGGTTGACCCCGATGGCACCGTCATCGGCTTCTATGCTCTGAATGCACACGCGGTGCAGTTTGCCGAATTACCGGCAAAGTTTGCGCGCACACGGCCGTCCCATGGCAACATTCCCGCCGCCTACATCTCGATGATTGGGCGGGACCAGAAGTTTCGTGGCGGCGGCTATGGTGGCGATCTGCTCGTCGATGCCCTCCGGCGGATTGCCATCGCAGCTGATGCGATCGGCGTCGCGGTCGTCATGCTCGATGTTCTCGACTGTGGCGATCCAGATCGCGTTGCGCGCCGCAAGGCCCTTTACGAGAGCTATGGGTTCCAGTCGTTGGCCTCAAACCCGCTCAGAATGTTCATGGCTGTCAGCGTTGTTCGCAAGCTCATCGCTGAAGAGGACGACTTGCAGAAGAAAGAAGCGGCGCTCACAGAGCTCGCGCGCCTCGGACAGGAATTCGACCGAGGCTGACGTCCGGAAAGACGGAAACTGCCAACCTATGGCATGGCAAATTGTTCGTGTTTGCCATGCCATAGGTTGGCACAGGCGCGATCGACAAGGTCTGGCCTTGAGTGAATTCGCAGCAAAGCAGGCCCCCAGTTTCTTTGACAGACGCGGGATTTCGGCGTCATGGGCGCTTTAAATCGTGACCTTCCAAAGAGCTGGCTGAGCAGCACCCTCAAGCAACGAGGGTCCGAATGTGTCCGTTTTCACCGGTTCCCATCGATCCACTTCGACATCAGCCCCTTGTCACGGAAGCATTCTTCCGGGACGGCGCGGCGCTTGATGCGGGCCAGGCGCTCGGCAAAGGCGACCTGCTTTGACGAAGGCAGGCGGTCGAGTTCGGACAGGGGTTTCATCCGGGCCTGCGCGTCGATCCAGGCGCTGAGGGAGCGGCGATCCAGTTGGACCTCCCAAGGCAGGAGGGTCTGGTTCTTCAGGGCCAGCGACCGGGCATAAGCGATCTGCTTCGGAGTGGCGGGGAGGGCAAAGGCGGTGTCTTCCATGGGGATTCTTCCTTCTCAGCTTGGCTCTTACATATAGAACAAAAAGCGAACAAATGCAAGGCCGACCGCCAGCAGATCGGGCTGCCAGAGGAAGAGCGGGGGATGGGGAAGGGCGAGCCCGAGGGATGCCGAGAGAGGCGTTTCCGGGCGCGATCCTGATCTCAACCGGAGTTCCCGATGACCTACCATGTCCCCGCGGTGCTAGCTGCGCCGCCCGTGGTCCTACCGCCGCCGTCCAATGCGGCTGCCAACATTCTCGCTGTCGCCGAGGCCCTGCAGCCCGCACTTGCAGCGGGCCAGCCCATCGACACCGGCTTGCTGCGCGCCGAAGTGGAGCGCGCCTTCGGCGGCTCCGATGCGGCAGGGGCTTGGGACTGGAAGCTGGCCTATGAGGCTGGTGAAGCCGCGCTCGTCCTTTTCCTGCGGAAGTTCGGCCGCGCGCTTCTGGCTCGGGCCGGTTCGCCTGCAGCGATACTACCGGTCCTTGCCAAGGTGGCGGGCCTTTTGCCCACACATACCCGGCGCTCGGAAGATATGGAGCGGTTCCAGCAATTTTCGACGCCGCTGCCGATGGGGCTCGGGGCCCTGGCTGCCGCGCAGATTACGCCCCGCGATCTGGTCCTCGAGCCTTCGGCCGGGACAGGGCTCTTAGCGATCCTCGCGGAAATCTCGGGCGGCAGTCTTGTGCTGAACGAGTTGGCCGAGACCCGTGCCGATCTCCTGCGCCTCCTCTTTCCCCGGCGTCCCGTCACCACCTTCGACGCCGCGCAGATCGACGATCATCTCGACGCGGGGCTGCGCCCCAGCGTCATCCTGATGAACCCGCCGTTTTCGGCGGTGGCCAATGTCGATGGCCGGACGACTGAGGCGACGGCACGGCATCTGCGCTCGGCCCTTGCCCGGTTGGCCCCCGGCGGGCGTCTGGTCGCAATCACCGGGGCGGGTTTCGCGCCCGACGCCCCAGCCTGGTCGGAGACCTTCGATCGCCTGACCGAGAAGGCCCATCTGGTGTTCACCGGCGCGGTGTCGGGCGCGGCCTTCGCCAAGCACGGCACC
>JAGRLX010000457.1 GCA_020441605.1 Alphaproteobacteria bacterium | reverse complement strand
CAAGCCCTTCCCCTATCCGCCGAGCGTACAGGGTGTGGGGCCTTGGAATGGAATAGTGGGTGGCGACGGTGATGATGGGTCAGTCGCGGATGAGATTGTGAAACCAGTCGAACGCGCGCCTGTCCGAGATCGTTCGCAGCGACGCGAGGCCCGCGCGATGAGCGTTATGGCGATCGAGGCTGGGCGCGGGCAACCAGAGCCGGAGACGCTCGAGCGGGAAGCGGTGGTGCCAAAGGAATGGGAGGCCGCGCTAGATCGGCAGGAGGACTTCATCGAGGAATTGTTGGGTGGGTGACGTCAGGATTTGAAACGATGTGCCGGTACCCAAATTCAAGAGCCGATGCCATGATCGCCCGTCGCCTGCCGTTTCGCAGTGTTGCCGACCAAGGGCGTGCAACATCAGTCGCTCTTCTTGTCGGTTTCCTCTGCGGCTTCGACGCGCGCGCGAAGCAAATGCATCAATTCGATGCATTTTTCGAGGATCTCGCGGTCGATACTGACTGCCGTCGCTTCGTTCTGTTCCAGCCAAGCTTTCATTTTGGCAGCCATCTTGGGTGCCAATGGGACGCGGTTCGCAACCACCTTACTATATTGTCCCTGCGAAACGCCCATCTGATGAGCGACTTCAGCCTGACTCATTCGAGCGGATTGCCGCACATTTTCCACTTCTGCTATCAGGTCGCTCATTGTCGTCGGGGATTATTCAGGGTATATGCATTTTATGCATTCTAGCGCTCACTCGTCAATTCAGACCGTCTATGCAAGGTCGGAGGCAGGCTACGTCAGTCGTAACTTGCCCTCGGCAGATCAACGTCTGGACATCAATGGCTTGGTTTGGGGGTTCGCTGAGGAAATCGGTTCGCCCGCATACTGGGCGGCGCAAGCCTGGATGTGGGAAGTTGAGGCGCCGGCGCACTACAAGCTCGGTCGGAGCCTTGAGGAGGAGCTGATTGCTTGCCTGCTCGGAGGCTACGGCATTCCTGCGGAAGTTGGGCTAGCTGCATATGAACGTCTGCGAGCGGTGAACGCGGAAAGCCCATGTCGGCTTTTGGATGAGGAATTCGTCCTTGAGCTACTTGCCGACCCATTGGACCTGAACGGGAGGCTTGTTCGCTACCGGTTCGCAAAACAGAAATCGGCCTATCTTGCAGGGTCGATGCGCGCGCTGCGAAGTTTGGACCGAGAGGCCCCTGATAGAGAGCTGCGAGATGCGTTGACAGCGCTGCCGGGAGTGGGGCCAAAGACGGCTTCCTGGATTGTCCGAAATTGGCGTGACAGCGATTGTGTTTCGATTTTGGACATCCACATACTGCGCGCGGGCAGAATGCTGCAGATATTTCCTGAGGGGAAATCTGTCGAACGCCACTATCTTGAGCTGGAAGAGGCTTTCCTCGATTTCGCGGAAGCGATCTCTGTCAAAGCTTCCATCTTGGATTCTGTCATGTGGATGAACATGCGTCAGATACCTGCCGCAATCCTGCGAAGACTGGCCGACCCATCGGCCGAAGTTTTCTCGCCGAAGGCCGAGCCAGTTCAACTAAGCCTGGCGCTGTAAATTCCATAATCCGTTGATTAAGCGCTTTTCTTAAGGTGTGTTCCCCCCTAGGTTGAGGTGGTTCGCGGTGCTTTGGATTTAGGAGGATTGACATGTCAGGTGGTGGTGGAGGGCGTGACGATTACACGCCGCCGAAGATCCCCAATCGACCAGGTGCAGGAGGGGGTGGTGGTGCCGGAGGCGGCGGGGCCGATCCTTGCGCCATTTTTCAGCAAGCGCCCCTCAATAGTCCCCGCCCAGCCGTTGTTTCGACCCTTGCTGTTGGAGACGTCTTGGACGTTGTTTTGAACTTAGGTGGTCCGCGTCCCATATTGGAAGTTCATGCGCCTGCCGGTGTTGCTGGCGCGTTGACCCATACCGGTCACATGCAAATTGTGGACTGCATTCAAAACGGACACCAATACGTCGCTGAAGTTGCAAGCCGATCCGGCGCCGCAATTACACTTCAGGTCCGGCCCGCATGATTACAATTGCAGGTGGTGTATATCGTGAAAGCTGCATCGAGCCGCATTGGGATGACATATTCGGGTCAGCGGGCCGAGCAGCTGTCGCTTTAGCCGATACAGGCGAGACAATTTCTCTTCATACAGTTCGCGCCAAATCA
>JAGRLX010000121.1 GCA_020441605.1 Alphaproteobacteria bacterium | reverse complement strand
GCGATGTTCTTGCCGATCTCGAAGGCCTTCATGTCGGTCTGCTTGATGCGAAGCTTGCCATCGCCGCGCTTCATGTCAGCTTCCAGATTCTTCAGCCCCTCGATGAGGTTCGCGCCATTGCTGGCGATGGTGGCGCGCAGCACCTCGGGATTCGTCAGGGCGAAATTGGAGGGCGAGATCGCATTGGCGATCTGTTCGACATAGAAGCGAGCCTTGTGCCGGGTGTGGTCGTCCAGTCCCTCGGCCTTCTGCACCAGGTCCTGGGCCCAGTTGGCCGAGATCAGATAGAACTGCTTCAGGAAATCGAAGACAGTGTTTTCCTGCCAGTCCCTGTCCTTGAAGCGCTTGTCGCTGCGGGCCGGTTCCGCCACCGGCTGGGCCTCCTGGCCAAGGATCTTGGCCCAGGTGTTCTGCCACAGCTGGGTATAGCTGTTCCACAGCTGCATCTGGGCATCCATCAGCTTCTGCGGATCCGACATGTAGGACTGGGCCACGGCGCCAAGCGTCTTCGAGACCTGCTCCATCGGTGTGATCTGGGATTCGGCTTCCCTCTGCGCCAGCTCCGGCCGTTCGGCGACCGAACGGGCAATCGCGGCGGCCTGCTCGAAGACCTTGGCCATGTTCTGGGCGAATTGTACCGGATCGGCGAGATTGTATTGCGATGGGGCAGGGGGCGTCTTGTCTGTCATGGCCTGCTCTTATGGGGCGATTAGGACGACAATGTAATGACCTTGCCGCAAAACGCCAATCGGTAATCAGGCGGAGCAGTAGCTGGCGTGGGAGCGGTTCGGAGCGCGTCCGGCATTTACAGTGATTCCGCCCGGGTGAAATGACCGTTTGACCTATGGTTCGGCTGATGACAGTCTCGACCTGCGACAAAATAACGGGAGGAACGCGATATGCGAACCAAATCATGGCTATTGTTGACGGGTGTCGTTGGGCTCAGCCTGGCCAGCGGCGCTGCAATCGTCTCGGGCGCCGTCGGCGTCAATAGCACCAAGCTGCGCAACGCCGTGACCGTCGATGGCATCCGTGCTCATCAGCAGGCGCTTCAGGACATCGCAGATATCTACGGCACCCGTGCCTCTGGCACGGATGGCTTTGCTGCCTCGGCCGCGTATGTGCGGGGGCAACTGGAAGGGGCCGGCTATACCGTCGAGGAGCAGAGTTTCGATTTTCCGTTCTTCGAGGAGACCGCGCCGGCGGCATTTGACCAGACCAGCCCCAACATCAAGCCCTATGGCGAACCGGCCGATTTTGCCACGATGGAGTATTCCGGCAGTGGCGATGTCACCGCTCATGTGCAGCCCGCCGCCGGCATTATCATCCCGCCCGATGCCGATCCGAGCAGTGCCAGCGGCTGCGCAGCCACCGATTTCGATGGTTTCGGGGCGGGCAACGTGGCGCTCGTCCAGCGCGGCACCTGCACCTTCTTTCAGAAGGCCTTCAATGCTCAGGAAGCTGGCGCCTCTGCGGTGATCATCTTCAACGAGGGCAATCCGGGCCGGACCGACAATTTCGGCGGTACCCTGGGCGGGCTCGGAATCCACATCCCGGTGATCTCTGCTTCCTTCGCGGTGGGCGAGGAACTCTATAACCTCGTGCCTGAGGGCGTGATCGTACATGTCTCGACCACGACCAGTTCGGAAATCCTCACGACCAAGAACCTGATCGCAGAAACCGCCGGAGGCCGCGCCGATCGCGTGGTGGCCGTTGGTGCTCATCTCGACAGCGTGCCGGGTGGCGCGGGCATTCAGGACAACGGCAGCGGCAGTGCTGCCATCCTGGAGATCGCCTTGAGGATGAAGTCGGAAGGCATCAAGCCGCGCAACAAGGTGCGGTTCCTGTGGTTCGGTGCGGAGGAGGCCGGCCTTCTCGGATCGGAATATTATGTCTCGCGACTCACCAAGCGCGAGATCAAGAACATCGCCGTCAATCTCAACTTCGACATGATCGGCTCGCCGAACTATGTGCGCTTTGTCTATGACGGCGACGGGTCCGACACGGGAACAGCCGGACCCAACGGTTCTGCGGTGATCGAGGACGTGTTCGCCAAGTATTTCAATTCGCAGAATCCACCACTTCCGTTTGAGGCTACCGCCTTCGACGGCCGCTCCGATTACGGGCCCTTTATCGATGTCGGCATTCCGGCGGGCGGGCTTTTCACCGGCGCGGAGGAGTTGAAGACTGTGGAACAAGCGGAGATCTATGGCGGCACGGTAGGTGAAGCGCTCGACCCCTGTTACCATGCCACCTGCGATGATTTCGACAATATCAGCCTCGAAGCGCTTGACCAGATGAGCGATGCGGCGGCCGATGCCGTCATGCAGTTCGCGATGACCACCTCGGCAGTGAAAGGCACCTCCAAGGCGAATGACCAGGCCGTGAAGAGTGTCGATAGCGAAAGCCTCGCCTATCGTGGAAATCACCTGCAGAAGTAGGTCGCTGGACATCTCTATTGAGACTGGTGCGGGTCGGAATCTCCGGCCCGCTCCTTTTTTGCCTTTCTTGCCTTCCCGGGCACTTCCCGCCATAAGGGCCGCAGATCAAGGCGGATTCATCGTCAGGGGTACACGCGATATGGCGAAAACTTTGCGACTCGGGCTTGCCGGACTGGGAACTGTCGGCGGCGGTGTCCTCGATATCCTGGCTAAACACCATGGGCTGCTGGCCGGCAGAGCTGGAGTAGAAATTCAGGTAACTGCTGTAAGTGCTCGCAATAAAGAGAAAAAACGCGCGCATGATCTGTCGGGAATGACCTGGCATGACGACCCGGTGAAGCTTGCCGCCGACCCGGCCATCGATATTTTCGTGGAACTTATGGGCGGCGAGAGCGATCCCGCCAAGGCGGCGGTCGAGACAGCGCTCAAGGGTGGCAAGCATGTCGTCACCGCCAACAAGGCGCTGCTCGCCCATCATGGCGCCGCCCTGGCCCAGATGGCGGAAGACAGGGGTGTTGCCCTCAATTTCGAGGCGGCCGTTGCGGGTGGCATCCCGATCATCAAGACACTGCGCGAGGGACTGGCCGGCAACCGGGTCGGCAAGCTCTTTGGCATTATGAACGGCACATGCAACTACATCCTGACCAAAATGGCCAATGAGGGCCGCAGCTTTGCCGACGTTCTGAAGGAAGCTCAGGCCCTGGGTTATGCCGAGGCCGATCCGACCTTCGATGTCGGTGGTTTCGATACCGCGCACAAGCTTGCGGTACTCACTTCGCTGGCTTTCGGGACCAAGGTCAACCTTGCTGCGATCGACATCGAGGGGATCGAGCAGATCACTCTCGACGATATCCGCAATGCCTCGGAGATGGGTTACAAGATCAAGTTGCTTGGCGTTGCCGTGGCGACTGAAGAAGGTGTCGAGCAGCGCGTTCATCCCACCCTGGTGCGCAAGGGGTCGCCCGTGGCCGACACCGATGGCGTGTTCAATGCGGTTGTGGTCAAGGGCGATTTCGTCGGCGACCTTATGCTGGAAGGCCGGGGGGCCGGCGCCCATCCCACTGCTTCGGCAGTGATCTCCGATGTGGTCGACATTGCCCGCGGCAATCACCGCCCGGCTTTCGGCGTGCCTGCCGGTTCGCTGCGCGACTATGTGGCAGCGCCTCAGCGTGCCCATGAAGGCGGATACTATGTGGCCCTTGAATTGCATGACAAGCCGGGAGCCGTGGCCGCCGTCGCCCGCATCCTTGCCGATGAGAAGATCTCGATCGAGAGCATCGTCCAGCGCGGCAAGCAGGAAAAGGACACGCCGCGCGCCACGGCGCCCTTCATACTGATCACCCACGACACGGTGGAATCGTCCATTCGAGCTGCAATGTCCCGCATTGAGACCGATGGCCATGTCGCGGCCAGCCCGCGCCTGATCCGCATCGAACGGTTGTAGGAGTGACCGGCAGGTCCTTTCTCGGTGTCGAGCGCTCGGTGACGGGCCGCCGCTGGCAGCCACGGCTTGAGGATGCCCGCTTGGCCGAAGCCATTTCCCAGCGGCATGACCTTCCCGACATACTTGGACGGGTGCTTGCAGCCCGTGGCGTGGGGCTCGATGCGGCAGAGGCCTTTCTCAATCCGACCCTTCGCATGCTGATGCCCCAACCCGGCGCCCTGCGCGACATGGAAAAGGGCGCGGAGCGGCTGGCCGCTGCGATCGTCGAAGGCGAGCAGATCGGCGTCATCGGAGATTATGATGTCGACGGCGTGTCCTCGTGCGCCATGCTGCAACTGTTTCTCCGGACGGTGGGCCGCGACTGCGTTGTCCATATCCCGGATCGCCTCACCGAGGGTTATGGTCCAAGCCAGAACGCCGTCACCGCCCTGCGCCAGCAGGGTGCCAAACTTCTCGTCACGCTCGACTGCGGAGTGATGGCGCACGATCCCCTGGCCCATGCTGCAGATCTCGGCCTGACGACGATCATTGTCGATCACCACCAGGCCGGCGAGGACCTTCCAGAGGCCCATGCCGTGATCAATCCCAACCGGCAGGACGACACGTCGGGCTTTGGTTATCTCTGCGCGGCCGGCGTCACCATGATCTTTGTCGCCGCAGTGAACCGCCTGTTACGCAAGAGGGGCTGGTACGGCATCGAACGGCCCGAGCCCAACATGCTTCAGTGGCTGGAACTCGTGGCTTTGGCCACGGTCTGCGATGTGGTGCCGCTCAAGGGCTTGAACCGGGCCTATGTGACGCAAGGGCTGAAAGTCATGGCCCGGCGCGAAAATCCGGGCCTGGCCGCGCTGGCCGATATCGCACGCCTCAAACGCCGGCCCGACCCCTACGCGCTGGGCTTTTTGCTCGGTCCGCGGCTCAACGCCGCCGGCCGCATTGGCGATGCGGCCATGGCGCTTGAGCTCCTGACGACCCGTGAGAGAGGGCGCGCCGCGGTCCTCGCCCAGGAATTGGAGCGCCTCAACCGCGAACGCCAGGACATCGAACTCGCCGTGGTCGACCAGGCCATGATCCAGGCAGAGCAGATGTTGGGCGGCACCCAACGACAGCCGGTGCTGGTGGTGGCCCGCAAGGGTTGGCATCCCGGCGTGGTCGGTCTCGCGGCGGCGCGCCTCAAGGAGCGCTACAATCTGCCGGCCATTGTGTTGGCCGAGGACGGGGAGGGCCGCTTTGCCAGCGGCTCGGGCCGTTCGATTTCCGGCGTCGATTTGGGCCGTGCGGTGCATGAGGCCCTCGAGGCAGGCCTCATCCAGAAGGGTGGCGGACATGCCATGGCCGCCGGATTGACCGTGGCAATGGAGCGGCTTGGCGATCTTCGCGCCTTCATGGCCGATCGTCTTGCCGAGGACGTCGCCCGTCAGGAAAACCGGGTGCTCGCCATCGACGGAGCCCTGTCGGCTGGTGGCGCCACACTGGAACTGATCGAGTTGCTGGAGCAGGCGGGCCCCTATGGGTCGGCCCATCCCGCGCCGGTCTTCGCGTTTCCAGCTCATCGGGTGGTCTATGCCGATCCCGCGGGCACCTCCCACATCCGGCTGACGGTTGCGGCTGCCGATGGCAAGCGTATCAAGGCGGTGGCCTTCCGTGCCATGGGCACGGACCTCGGCGAACTGCTGCTGGGCGAGCGCAAGTTTCCACTCCACATCGCCGGACGACTGACCATTGACGACTGGTCGGGGAGCCGGGTGCCTTCGATCCACATCGAAGACGCTGCGCGCGTGTCGTGAGGCTTGCCAACTTCTGCGAACCCCCCTATAGAGCGGCCCATTCCATGCGCGGGCGCCCTTCGTCTATCGGTTAGGACGGCAGCCTTTCACGTTGCAAAGACGGGTTCGATTCCCGTAGGGCGCGCCAACACTCAATTTTCTTATATTTCAATGGGATATAGGCCACGGGGTGCGCACTGCGTATAACGCTCGCGTACCCCATAACTGCTATATCTGGAATGGATTCGCGGCGTCGATCTGAGCCTCAGATTTGGTGGCTGCGATCTCTCGAAACACGTCGTTGCGCCCGCCGTGAACGATATGGATGACGTGCTCGTTCGTGAGCCCTAGCTCCAGCACTCGCCAGATGAATGTCTAGCGTCCCTCCAGTCATCCTCCTACGATAGTGGTACACCGGCTAGCCGATCCTTAGAAACCGCATTGCTTTTGCCAGTGCGGGAGAAGTTGGTTTATTAGCTTGCGTCCTTTAACATTCACCGGGTCTCTCGCGCATACCGGATGTGAGCGCAGCCATTTATCCAGTTTGTGCGTGTAAGCGTCCATCGGTTTGCAGACAGCGCACACCTTCTTATGTCCCCACTGATTCTGTTTGCGAAGAGCGGCTGTGCATTTTGCTTCTGCCGCACTAGCCTGCCGCAAAAGCGATACCAGTTGCTTCCCCTCATTCGCAGAACATCTATTCGCGGCGTCCGCAATACTGACCACGGAAATTGTGACTATGCCAAGAACGGCGAGCGCCTTAAGCACTAATGCCGGAGTTTGCTTCAAACCCATCTTGTTAACTCGCATTTTGAATAATGTTATAATATCATTTTTCAGCTATTGACGGTTGATTTAGGTCAACGGAGGGTTCTGCAACCTGTCTGTGCCGTGGCCTCTAGCAAGGACCGATGTCGATCTCCCTCCCGTAGGGCGCGCCACACAATCTCCCTCACTTTCACACCATGTGCCTCAGTCGCGCTGCGATCCATGGCGCTGCGAGCATGACCCCGAGGCTGTAGATCGTCAGACCGCCTGACAGCGGATCGATCTCGGTCATGATCGCAGCCGGCGACATTCCGCGCAGCAAGCCAATGGCGAACTCAAAGCCGAGGGTGAGGATGGCCCAGACGGCTCCTATGCCGAGCAGGGTGGCAATGTCGCGGATGGCTATCCATCGGGCGAACGCCGTTGCGGTTGCCAGCACGATCACCAGGCCAATGGGCCAGCCGATCCGGCCCGCCGCGGCCTCACCGACCCGGGGCACCAGATACAGCCCACGGAGAAGGCCGTGGATGGTTTCGAAACCCATGATGATCAGCCAGACGATCAGTCCACGAAGCATGGCGGAGTTCCCAGGATTGGGGCATGATACGCCATCAACCCGAGAGGATTTTATGACCGAGGATTTGAAAGACAAGGTTGTTGTGGTTACCGGCGGCGTGACCGGCATCGGTGGCGCAGCATCGCTGGCCTTTGCCCGTGCGGGTTCCAGGGTGCTGGCGCAGTATCTGGCCGGCGGTCCCGAATTGCCGCTCGTGGAGGCGGCCGGCATTGCGACGCTCAAGCGCGATCTGACGGAGAAGGGCGCCCCCGAGGCCCTCGTCGATGCGGCGATGCAACGCTTCGGTCGGATCGACGTGCTGGTCAACAATGCTGGGAGCCTCGTCGGCCGGGTGCCGGCCACCGAGTTGACCGACGACTTCATCGACAAGGTCTTCGATCTCAACTGCCGACAACTCATTCACTGCTGCAGGCTCGCAGCGAAAGTGATGAAGGCGCAGCGTTCGGGCAATATCATCAATGTGACGTCGATCGCCGCACGGCAGGGGTCGAGCCCGGGTGGGAGCGTGTATGGCGGCGCGAAGGCCTTCGTTTCGGCCTATTCGAAGACATTGGCCAAGGAACTGGTCGGCGACAATATCCGGGTGAATTGCGTTTCGCCCGGCACCATCCACACGGCCTTCCATGATCGCTTCTCCGACGAGGCCAAGCGTGAAGCGGCCCGGAGAACCATTCCCATGGCGCGGCTGGGTCTGGCCGAGGACTGTGCCGGCACCTTCCTCTATCTCGCCAGTGACACGCTCAGCGGCTATGTGACCGGCCAGGTGATCGAGGTCAATGGCGGGCAGTTGATGCCATGAGCTTCGTGACTGTCCGGAGGTCCGATGCGCCTGATGTCACGGCGCCGGATGGTTCTGACGTGCGGATCCTGGCGGCCTGTGCCCGTGGCAGCATGGCGCAATTCACACTTCCGCCAGGTGCGGTATCCACGGCCGTGGCCCACCGGACCGTCGAGGAACTGTGGCTGGTGATCGACGGGCAGGGCCGCATGTGGCGTAGGCTGGGAAACGACGAGGAGACGGTTGAGCTTCGCCCCGGCGTCTCCATCACCATTCCGGTCGGTACGTCCTTCCAGTTCCGCAATGATGGGGCAGAGCGGCTGGAGTGCGTCGGCGTCACCATGCCGCCCTGGCCCGGCATGGATGAAGCCTACGAGGTTGACGGGATCTGGTGATTACCAGGAACCCGTGTTCGGCATGCTCGACCAGGGCTCGACGACGGGCAGCGCGTCGCCTTTCTGAAGCACCTCGATGGAGATACCGTCCGGGGTCTTGATGAAGGCCATGCGACCATCCCGAGGCGGGCGGTTGATGGTGATTCCGGCCTTTTGCAGATTGGCGCAGTAGTCGTAGATATTGTCGACACCGATCGCCAAATGGCCGAAATTGCGTCCGCCGGTGTAAGCTTCCGGATCCCAGTTGTAGGTGAGTTCGACCGGCGCGTCGGGGCTTTCGGGGCAGGCGACGAAGACCAGCGTGTAGCGCCCTTTCTCGTTGACATGGCGGCGCTGTTCGACGAAGCCCAGCTTGTTGATGAAGAAATCCAGCGACTGGTCCAGGTTGGCGACGCGAATCATTGTGTGCAGGTATTTCATGGGATCTCCTTGTGTTTGAGAGAGACATAGAAGAACTGGCCGCGATGGTCCAGAAGGCAGGGCGCGCGGTGATCTTCAGCGGGGCCGGCGTTTCGACCGAATGCGGCATACCGGATTTCCGTTCGCCGGGTGGATTCTGGACGCAGTACAAGCCGATTGCGTTTCAGGAATTCGTCGCCTCTGAATCGACCCGCCGGGAGGCCTGGCGGCGCTTCTTCATGATCCATGAGACTTGCATGTCCGCAGTGCCCGGCCCCGGCCATCGCGCCATTGCCGATCTGGTCGCACGAAATCATGTCTCGCACATCATCACCCAGAACATTGACGACATGCATGCCCGTGCCGGCGTGCCCCGCGACAGGATCATCGAGATCCATGGCAATGGTAGTTACGCAGCTTGCCTCTCCTGCGGCCTCCGTCACGAGATCGATTGGGCGCGCGAAGAACTCGAATTGCGCGACAGGGTTCCGTCCTGCATCAGTTGCAGTGGCATCGTGAAGTCGGCCACCATTGCCTTCGGCCAGGCCATGCCTGAGCAGCCCATGGCCGATGCACGGGCGGCCACCCTCAATGCCGACCTTTTCATCGCCGTCGGCTCCTCGCTGCAGGTCTTCCCCGCTGCTGGTTTCCCGGTGATGGCGGCGCAGAATCGCACGCCATTTATCATCATCAATCGAGAGCCGACCGGCCTCGACGGTCTGGCGAGCCTCGTCCTGCATGCCGAACTGAGCATTGTGCTGCCGCAGGTGATGGCCTGTCTCAGCCGGTGCTGATGCCGTGCCTGAGCTGAGAATTGCACCTTGCATCACATGCAGTTTCTGGCAGTTGGGGTGCGCATGAGGCTTGGGAATGATATTGTCCTTGCAGGAATCATCTATGCCGAGGTGTGTGTTCCGCGCTGACGGGCCGACCATGCCGGAGTTCGGCGACGGATTATGCGCGGGGGTTTGCGGAAGCTTGACCATACGAGGGTCAAATCTGCCTGCAACCCGAATCACAATGGGCGGGTGCCACTTCAATTAGCAGGCGAGAAGTCCCGTACTGGCGGAAAGGCAAAGCAAGTCGGGCGACCTCATGCATGGTCCGGAGGCAGTCGCATAGACCCGGTTACCAACTTGCCACGGCGCTAAATCAGTCTTGTATTTCGGTGGCTTGTGACAAGTGAGATGCTGAGTGATGTTGGCTGGGCGCCAGCCGTCCTGAGGCGTTGTCGCATTATCCACATCGGCGGCAGCAAGGAACCCTGTACAAATCCCCGCGATTTGAGCACATTAACCATGGGCGGAGGGGTTGAGGCAGTTTTGTGCCGCCCGTGAGAGAGTTGGGTACGAGCATGGCGGCGAGCAGCACCCGCAGGGGCGAAGAGAATACGGGCCTCCAACAGAGCCCGGAATCAAATGTCCGGATCATTCAAGTCAGCGGTCTCGTGAAATGGTTCGACGTCGGTAGGGGCTACGGATTCATCATTCCCGACAACGGCATGCCGGACATCCTGTTGCACCTGAGTTGCCTGAAACGTGATGGATTCGAGGCGCCGCTGGAAGGCGCGCGGGTGGCCTGCGAAGTTGTGGAGCGGCAGAAGGGCTATCAATGCCTTCGTGTCCTTTCGGTTGACCTCTCCACAGCAATTCATCCCGTGGAGCGCCGGAGCCGCACGCACAATACCGTTACGCCGACTACCGGGTGGATTCGTGTCAAGGTGAAATGGTTTAACCGTGCGCGTGGGTTTGGCTTCGTATCGGAAGGTGAGGGCCAGCCAGATATCTTTGTTCACATGGAAACCCTGCGCAAGACGGCTATCGCCGAGCTCGAACCTGATACCTGGGTCTATGTCCGCTTTGGCGATGGTCCCAAGGGCAAGATGGCGGCCGAGGTGCGCCTCAGTCTTGAAGGCGGCCCTGCGCTCACCAACTGATTGACTGGGATGCGAAGGCGACGGTGTGTGTCGTGAGGGGTCTATGCGTGATTTGATCCTGGGCTTCCTGGTGTGCCTGATGCTACTCGTCCGGCCCGGGCTGGCGGAGGAGCAAACCCTTTCCAAGATCGAACCCCTGACCATCGCGACCGAGAGCGATGCGGTGATGTTCACGGTGGAAATTGCTGATACGGATGCCTTGCGTGCCCGCGGCCTGATGTTCCGCCAGCGTCTGCCCGAGGACCGAGGCATGCTCTTCGATTTCGAATCGCCCCGTCCCGCCGCCATGTGGATGAAGAACACCTACATTCCCCTTGATATGCTGTTCATCCGGGGCGACGGATCAATCGCCTATATCGCCGAGAATACAGTGCCGCAGTCGCTCGACGTGATTAGCTTGACCGAGCCGGTGCGGGCCGTTCTTGAGCTCGCCGGAGGCACATCGCGGCGTTTCGGAATTCGTGCCGGCGATGTCGTCTACCATCGCATCTTCGCCAACAACGGCTGAAACGCCAGCTTGCCGGATCGGATTATTGTGGCTATTGAGCAAGCTCTCGCGGCAATCGGGGTGTAGCGCAGTCTGGTAGCGCACCTGCCTTGGGCGCAGGGGGTCGTCAGTTCGAATCTGGCCACCCCGACCAGCCGCGGTCAATCGGAGATTCAACACGATGGCCGTCCGTATCTACAAGCCCGCCCGCAATGCCATGCAATCCGGCAAGGGCAAGTCGGTCTACTGGGTACTCGAGCACGTGGCCGAGGTGCCCCGCAGCACCGACCCGCTGATGGGGTGGACGTCGTCGGGCGATACCCGGCAGCAGGTCAAGCTGCGCTTCGACACCCAGGAAGAGGCCATTGCCTATGCCGAACGAGAAGGGCTCGCCTATACCGTCCTGGCAGAACCCGTAAAGCGGGCCCACCGCAAGTCCTACTCCGACAATTTCAAATGGGGCCGGTCCGACAACTGGACTCATTGAAACATGGCCGGCCCGTCGCTGCGTGACAAGTTGCGGAGGGAACTCGAGGCGCGGCCCGAGCAGCGCCCGATCGGTTCAGGCTGGCTGAGCGGTGTTCTGGCCTTCTTGCTTGCCACAGGCTGCCTTGTGGTGGTGATATGCCGGGCCTTCCCTGGCATCTTCATTACTCCTGAACTTCGAGTGCTGTTCGCTCATCCCGTGTTTCCATCGGGGCTCTTCGCCGCGATGATCGTCGCCTATGGTCTGAGCCTGCTCAACCTCGTGCTAAGCTCGCACCGCGTTCTCGGATTGACTGCAGTCGCGCTGACCCTGATCGCCGGGTTGATCGGCAGTTTCGCTCCGGTCGACACAAGTCCCGATGGCATCTATTTTGGCCTGGACTTCTTCGTGTTGAATGTCGTGCTCACCGGGCTGCTGTTTGTGCCGCTTGAGCGCATGTTCCCGCTGAAGCGCGAACAGCGGCTATTTCGCACCGAATGGCGCGAGGACCTGTTCTACTATTTCGTCAGTTCCATGATGGTGCAGGTTCTGACATTTCTCGCCATGGCCCCGGCCAATGCCATTGTAGCCCAAGACCTGTGGACCTCGCTCCGCGCCGCCGTCGGCAGCCAGCCCCTGGTGTTGCAGGTCATCGAGATCATGGTCCTGACAGATCTCGTGCAATACTGGGTGCACCGGGCCTTTCATCGTGTGCCCGCCTTGTGGCGTTTCCATGCAGTTCATCATTCTGCCCGCGCCATGGACTGGATTGCCGGCGCCCGCATGCACTTCCTGGAAATCATCGTGTTGCGCGGGCTCACGGCCATCCCGATGTTCAGCATGGGCTACGACCCGCTGGCGATCCAGATCTATCTGCTGATCGTCTATTTCTACTCAGCATTCATCCATGCCAATATTGGCTGGAATCTCGGCGCCATCGAACCAGTCGTGGCGACCCCGCGCTTCCATCACTGGCACCACGGCGAGGAGCGCGAAGCTATCGACGTGAATTTCGCCATACACTTTCCACTGTTCGATCGCCTGTTCGGAACCCACCACATGCCGCAGGGACGGTGGCCGAAAGCCTATGGCATCGAGGGCCAGCCGGTGCCCGGTGGATATTGGCAGCAGTTTCTCTACCCATTCCGACGCTGATCGGCTAAATCGCCTGTCACGACCCCGTAGCTCAGCTGGACCAGAGCAAGTGCCTTCTAAGCACTAGGTCGCAGGTTCGAATCCTGCCGGGGTCGCCAGTTTCGTGTCATAGGTTCCAATGAGCATCCGAGTTGCGCTCGGGTTTCGTCCTTACAGGATGAAATCGGAAGCAGTCAGCGTCATCAGTCCATCTATGGCGATGGTGACATCGGCGATCCGGTCGCCATCAACATGGGCCTCGACGATCGTCCGGCCTTTGTCGAGGTGGCTGCTCACGGTGCCGATGCCGCCGCCCACCCGGAAGCTGAAGACCTGGTTGCCGGTGAGGCCGAACCACGCGTCGATCTGCGACAGGTCGATCTTGTCCACGCCGCGGACGAAATCGGTGATCGTGTCCATATTGGAGCCGTCCTTTACGGCATAGGCATCAAAAATGAAGAAGTCGGCGCCGCTGCCACCCGTCATCTTGTCGCTGCCCCGGCCGCCGTTGAGATAGTCGGTTTCGGCGCCGCCGAACAGCTGGTCGTTGCCATTGTCGCCGAACAGCGCATCGATGCCCGCTTCGCCTTGAAGGATGTCGTTGTCATAGCCGCCATGCAGCCGGTCATTGCCAGAGCCGCCCATCACCACGTCGCGGCCGAGGCCGGCATAGACTACGTCATTGCCTTCATAGACCTGGATCACGTTGTTGGCACTGTTTTCGCCGACGAAATCATTGTGCCGGGTACCGATGACGTTCTCGATGGACGACACCCCATAGTAGGCGACCGCACCCGTGCCCACGGCCTCGGCCGAGGTGTTGCCGTTCCAGATGCGAACACCGTTGCCCAGCTTGTAGAAGCTGACGGTATCGACACCGTTGCCGCCGTCCACCCGGTTGAGCCAGCTGCCGATCACGAAAGTGTCGTTGCCCTCGCCGCCATACATGCGGGTGATGCCGCTGCCACCGTGCAGGATGTCGTTGCCGTCGTTGCCGTAGAGATCGGCCTCGGCGCCGCCGCCCTTGATGGTGTCGTTGAACTTCGAGCCCCGGATTTCCTCTATGCTGACGAACGAGTCACCAGCCGAATAGGAGCCCGATCCGCCGCTTCCCTTGCCGGTGACGAGGTCGACGTAGATCGCGGCGTCGCTGTAGCGGTAGTCAACCGTGTCCCAGCCCGTGCCACCATCCATACGGTCGGAGCCCAAGCCGGCGAACACTGTGTCGTTGCCTGCGCCGCCATTGATCGTGTCGTCGCTCGCCAGCCAGATATGGGTGCCGGGGTTTCCGGGAAAGGCCCCGGCATATTCGCCGTCGAGGTCCCAGATGTAATCGTCGCCGTCGCCGGCATTGACGGTGTCATTGCCCCAGGTGATCTCGATCATGTCGCGGCCCGACGTGCCGTTGATGGTGTCCCACAGAATGGTGTCGGTGAACATGTTGGTGCCGGTGCTGACGATTCTCATGTGCGTTTCTCCCTCTGATGCGGTGGATCGGTGATCCGTGTTGCACGCAATCTAGGGAACCCGCGCCAGGCCCGCTGTTCCCCCGGTAACACCGGCGGATCTTTCCAGTCGTCTCCAGCACTTGTATCGGATCTTCGACCCGGAAACAGGACATCACCTGGCCGGCAATCGACGGAGTTGGCTGGTTAGGGGCCGTAGGTGATGAACGAGCGGGCCGGGAGCCATTGATCTTCGTGGATGCGATCCCGAACCCGGCCTTTGACAACCACTTTCGCTGCCCGCTGCAGCGCGGCGTGAGCGCTCAAGAGCAGAAAGCCTACTTCAGCCGCCGTCCATCCTTGCTGTCGAAAAGAAAGAGGCGGTCGGTGTCAAAGGTGAAATGGATCGTATCGCCGCGAGACAACGGGATTTCAGGATCAAGGCGGGCCGTAAGTTCCTGTTCGCCCATCATGCAGATGGCCATCGTGTCGGAGCCAAGCGGCTCTGAGACATCGACAACAGCGAACAGTTTGGCCTGTTCCGCATCGCAGACATGAAGGTGTTCGGGACGGACACCGACCAGGACCTCCGTGCCATCCAGTTCGCCGAGCCCGCTGACCGGGATCTGCGATCCGCCGACCTGCAAGACTGGCAAAGCAGATGACCGGTCGATCTTCGCCCGCAGGATGTTCATGCGCGGTGAGCCAATGAACTCGCCCACGAACTGGCTGTTGGGATCGCTGTAAACCGCGATCGGCGTTCCCTCTTGCATGATGATCCCGTCCTTCAGGATCACGACCCTGTCGGCCAGCGTCATCGCTTCCACCTGATCATGAGTCACGTAGATCGTGGTGGTCGCAAGGTGCCCGTGCAGGCGCTTGATCTGTGTGCGCATCTCCACCCTCAGCCGGGCATCGAGATTGGACAGGGGTTCGTCGAACAGGAAGACCTTGGGACGCCTGACGATGGCCCGCCCCATTGCAACACGCTGGCGTTGCCCGCCCGAAAGCTCACCGGGCTTGCGGGCGAGGAGTTGGTCAAGCTGCAGGATATGAGCGGCTTCTGCCACGCGAGAGTCGATCTCTCCCTTGGCCAAACCCCGCATCTTCAGTCCGAAGCCGATGTTATCGGCGACAGACATGTGCGGGTAGAGCGCATAGTCCTGGAACACCATGGCAATGTCACGGTCCTTGGGCTCCTCGTCATTCACGACACGGTCGCCGATGCGGATGATTCCTGCGGTAATCTCTTCGAGGCCCGCAACCATCCGCAGCAAGGTGCTCTTGCCACAGCCCGACGGCCC
>JAGRLX010000120.1 GCA_020441605.1 Alphaproteobacteria bacterium | reverse complement strand
CGGCGGCACCATCAGCGGCAGGAAACCATAGACCGCGCCGATCAGCACCGCCCAGGGCGTGTTGATGATGCGCACGTCGCCGATGCCGATCCAGGCCAGCCACGACGGAATGCCCTTCGAGCCGAGGATCATAATCCAGGCATAGTAACGCAGCAACTGGCTGGTCCAGAAGGGCGCCATGACCAGCACCAGCATCACCATGCGCCAGCGCGGCGAGACCCGGAGCGCCAGGAAGTAAGCCATCGGAAAGGCGGCAATGGCGGTGAGCAAGGTGCCGAGCGGCGCCAGCGTGAGGGTGTTGAGGAAGGCCTTCCCGCGTGCCGGCAGATTGGCGTAGTTCGCCAAGGTGAAGGCCGGCGCATAGCCGCCCGCCGGTGCCCGCTCGCCGAGGGAATAGACCAACACCACGGCGAGCGGCAGGATCAACAGGAAGATAAACAACAGCCCCGCCGGCGCCAGCAGCAGCGCCGTCACCGTGCGGGATTGTCGTCTCTCGCTCAATCAGGCCGCCTTGAAGCGCGCCATGATTTCGGCACGCAGCGGGTTGGTGAGCGTGGCAGCCGCGCCGAATTCCAGCGGTGCCAGGGCCTCGGCCGCCGGATAGAGGATCGGGTTGGAGAGCATCTCCTGCGGCACCAGCTTGTTGCAGCGGGAATCGCCCGACGGATAGCCATGCGCCTGAACCTCGATGGCGTTGATCTCAGGCGTCAGCAGATAGTCGATCAGTGCGTAAGCCGCCTCGAGATTGGGCGCGCCCTTCGGGATGGCGTAGAAGTCGCTCCAGATCTCGCCACCTTCCTTGCCGAGGATGTAGATGATCTCCGGCATGTCGCGGTTCATCTGCGTGGCATCGCCGGTCCAGGCCACCGAGGCCCAGGCATCGCCGTTGCGCATCGACGGCTGATAGTCGGAGTTGATGGCGAAGAGATGCGGCTTGCAGTCGATAAGCAGCTTCTCGGCGTCGGCGAGTTCCTTCTCGTCGTTGGAGTTGAAGGAGTAGCCGAAATACTTGAGCGCATTGCCGATGGTGGTGAGCTGATAGTCATGCACCATGACCCGGCCCGTCCATGGCCCCTGGGTGAGATCGAAGAATTCCTTCCAGCTGGTGGGATTCTGGGTGATGTTCTTGGTGTTGATGACGAAGCCGGTGGTGCCCCAGTTCTTCGGCACGGCCAGGGTCTTGCCATCGATGATGCCCGGCTCGGTGAAGCGCTTCTCCTGGGATGCGACGTCGTAGTTGGGCAGCTTCGACAGATCGAGTTCCTCGATGAGATCGAGCTCGCGTTAGGTCGAGATCGTGTAGTTGGTGGGCACGAAGACATCCCAGCCGGTCGACCCGGCCTGTAGCTTGGCCAGCATCTCCTCGTTCGAGCCGAACACCGCGACGTTGATCTTGACCCCGGTCTTGGCGGTGAAGTTGTCGAGGTTGGTCTGGGAGAAATAGTTGGGCCAGGTGGTGAAGTTCACCGTGCCTTCGAGGGCCGCATAGGCCTTGCGCGGGCGGAGCCCCGGCACGGCCGACCCCATGACAGCGGTCGCCAGACCCAGGCCGGTCACCCCGAGGAAATGGCGCCGGCTGACGGAGCCCTTCTGGTAGCGGCGCAATTCTTCGAGGAACTTCTGCGCCGAGATGTGGTCCGGAATTCTTGTCATGCTGATAACTCCCTGTTGGTCTTTCTTGCTACTCAATCGGCGGGAAGAAGGCGGACGGAAGCCGCCCGCCATCCCGCCGCAATCTCGCCGCCGATGGCGAAGGCTCCGGTCTCGCGTTCCGCCTTGCGCGGCGCCAGAACCAGAAATTCGCCCAGCCTGTCATTGGCAACCCGGTATTCAGTGTGTTCGCCCAGAAAGATGCGGTTGAGCACGCGGGCCGTGACCCTCGTATCCAGCCCTTCCGGCAATTCTCTCTCGTTTGCGGCGATCTCGATGAACTCCGGCCTCACGCTCATCACCTTGCCCTTCTCGGGACTTGCAAAGAAATTCGAGCGGCCGACGAAATCAGCGACGTAGCGGTTCACCGGTTCGTCATAGAGCTGGCGCGGGCTTCCGGTCTGCACAATGCGGCCGTCGCGCATGACGCAGACGCGGTCGGACATCGACAGCGCCTCCTCCTGGTCATGCGTCACCAGCAGGAACGTGATGCCCACGTCGCGCTGCAGGTTTTGCAGTTCGAGCTGCATGTCGTGACGTAGCTTGCGGTCGAGCGCTGCGAGTGGCTCGTCGAGCAAGAGCACGGCGGGGCGGTTGATCAATGCCCGGGCAAGCGCGACACGCTGCTGCTGGCCCCCCGACAGTTCATAGCTCCGGCGCGATTCGTAGCCGGAGAGCCGCACCATGCTCAGGGCCTCGCCAACCGCCCTGTCGATCTCGGCCCGGCCCGGCCGTGGCCGGCGCTGCCGAAGGCCATAGGACACATTGTCGGCCACCGACAGATGCGGAAACAGCGCATAGTGCTGGAACACCATGTTGACCGGCCGGCGATAGGCCGGTACGCCGGTGACATTCTCGCCGCGGATGATGACCTCGCCGGAACTCGGTTGCTCGAAACCGGCCATCATGCGCAGCGACGTGGTCTTGCCGCAACCTGACGGCCCGAGGATCGACAGGAATTCACCTGACCTCACTGCAAGATTGTTATCCACCACCGCGGCTACATCACCGAACCGCTTGGTGACATTCTTGAACTCGATAACCGACTGCTCTTCCGTCACAATACCGCCATTGACTGCCGAAGCCGGAAGTTCCATCACCGACACTGCAATGTCAATCCACGACGCGGCGTCAATCTAGAGCGCATGACGTGCCGGCGCTGGCATCGAGGCGGAACAACCGGTCGCCGGCGCCCAGCCGGGTATCGAGCATCACAGGCGCTCCGCCTTCGGGATCATCGAACTCGCCGGCGGCGAGCAGCGCAGAACTTTCGTCGCGCCGGCGGAGCCGGAAACCGCCTTCGCAGGAGTATTCGTAATCGCCGGCACCACATGATGATTCGGTGGTCCGCACCTGTCCGTCGCGCAGCCGGTAAGATAGCTTCACTTCAAGATGGGTGTGGTTGTAGTTGCCCAGCGACCGGTCGACGACGACCGGTCCCTTGATGGCGACGGCCATGGCCGTGACCATCTGTTGCGGATGCTTCGCAAGATGAGACTTGTCATAGTGACGCGCAAGGCAGCGCCATCCCTTGGTCTCGATCCGTTCGCGCAGCGACACCGGATCACCCCTGTAGGCCTTGCGCACGGCCTGTTCGGCAGCTCGACAGTCCGCAACGTCGGCGGTCTTCAGCGTCAGGCCCGTGCCGATCTCTTCGGGCTTCAACCAGCGATCAGCGCCATCGTCATCGGGCTCGCCACAGCTCGCATTGAGCGAAAGGCCGCCGGAATCCGGCGGAAAGGTCATGGCAAGTCCGCCGCCGGTCCTCGCGACCGCGAAATAGCCGCCGTCACACTCGACGCCGCAGATGACCCTTCCTGGAATACTTTCCCACTCAGAACAGGTCACCACATTGGTGAAGGGATGGGCCTGATCGGCGAAGCGCACCGCGACCGTGGCCCATGGATCGGTGTCTGCCGTCGCCTTGTCGAAGGCCATGGCCTCGTCGCGCGTGAAGCCGACCGACTCGGTTGCCGGATTGGGGTCGAACAGGTGGTAGAGGTGGAATGCCGTCACCGTCGTGCCGGGCGTACTGGCGCCGGCCGCTACCTCGGCCGCGTAGCAGGCCTCGACACCATGGGGAAAGATTGCAGTGGCCTCCTTCGAGGGGCCTTCTGCCAGCGCCGGCGAGGCGCACATCAACACGACGGCGAGACTACGGCGCATTGCGACCTCCGCGCGGCAAATTCAAGTCGAGATTACCAGAGCCGCGGCTAGACGCCACCGTTTCCTGTGGCCTCAACCCTCGGCCAGAAGCTTTTCCAGCTTGGCCTTGCGGGTTTCGGCCGCCTCGCCAAACGCGATGGTCGACTGCAATTGACCCTTGCCATTCATCAGATAGACGGTGGCGGTGTGATCCATGGTGTAGCCGCCATCGGAGGTCTTGACCTTGGCATAATAGGCCCGATAGGCCTTCGCCACCTGCTGCAATTCGTCCGGCGTGGGCACCAGCGCTTCGATTCGCGGATCGAAATTGGCCAGATAGTCCTTGAGGAAGGGGGCCGTGTCCCGCTCGGGATCGACGGTGATGAAGAACAGACGGAAGTCCTTCGCCTCCGGGCCGAGCCCGGCCAGCATCGTGCTCATTTCATAGAGCGTTGTCGGACAGACCTCGGGACAGTGGGTGAAGCCGAAGAACACCCCATAAGGTTTTCCCGCCAGTTCCCTGCTGTCGACGAGACCGCCATTGGCCGAGGCCAGACGGAATGGCCCACCTATCTCCATCGCCGTGGTGAGCGTTTGCCGAACGTCCGGCCGCGACAGATAAACATAGCCGAGGACGGCGGTGAGCACCGCCGCCATCGCCAGGCTGCCGATCCGGATCAGCCGCAACATTGTCAGTTCATCCCCGCCATCGGGCCCATGACCTCGAAGTCGACCGTGACCACGCCGGCTTTCTCAAAGACCAGTGTTCCGGTGAAGGTCTCGCCCTCCTTCGGCTGCGCCGTCACGTCCATGAACATGATGTGAAGCGACCGGGGCTTGAGTTCGACGGTTTGACCGGCGGGGATGACGATCCCGCCTTCGACCTCGAACATCTTCATCACGTCATTCTCCATCTTCATGTCGTGAAGCTGGACATTGCCGCTGATCGACGCCGTGGCCTTCACCAGCGTGTCGTCCTCGGTGCCGGCATTGGTAATCTTCATGAAGCCGGCCGCCACATTGGCGGCCATCGGCGATTGCCGGGACCATGGATGGTCGATGGTGAGGGAACCGGTGTGGATCTCCTGCGCCTGACTCGTGGCTATTGAATAGAGTGAAGCCAAGGTGAGGGCCGTTGCGAAGCTGATTTCCTTGATGAGTCGCATGTTTATCGTCCTGAATGAAACATCGTTTGGCCCGCGCGCGGGCAGGCCCAGGTAAAGGATGCAGGGATTCAGATGGCTGGGGGTCCGCGCGGCGCGATGAAGACCAGGTCGACTCGCCTACGGGCGGGCAATTCCAGCGGAATCGCATTGTCCGCCAGACCCACCGCCCTGCGCGGTATCAGGCTGGCGGCATCCTTGCCATCCAGAACGACCGAGGCAGAGGCACCAGACGGGCACAGAATGCAGCAACCATCGTGATCGCTGCGCCGTTCCTCCTGCGGACCATTGCCCAGGGGATAGCAGCGGCTGGCCGCGATGTCGCGCAGCAGTTGCGCTTCCGACGACACGGACGGAAGCAGCCCAAGCAGCAGGGGCAGCACCATGGCCAAGGTCAGGACCAGGGACCAGTGACCCTGCCGCCGTCGCATGCTGGCAATTACACCGCGTTTCATGACCACACTGTCTGCCTGCCCCGCCGCCCGGGGTCCATGCCACCAAGGGTCGCAGCCCGATCCGCCGGATGAACCCAACATGAACGCCGCGTTCAGCCCGTCCTCAGCCGGTCCTTCCTAGTCTGCAACCCAGGGAAGCAGCAGCGGGGAACGCCAGATGATCGGAGTAGAGGGACATGGCGCACTTATCCAGGGCATCATGCTGGGCGCCAGCATCTGCGTGACGCTCGGACCGCAAAGCATCTTCGTGCTGCGCCAGGGTATCCACGGCGAGTGCGCCCTGCGCACCGCCGCAATCTGCACCGCCGCCGACCTACTGCTGATCGCCGCCGCCGCTGCCGGCGCCAATGCCCTGGTGATGTCCTTCCCAGAGGCCATGCGCTATGGCGTCTGGGGCGGCGCGATCTTCACCGCCGCCTTCAGGCCGCGGGCCGCCGTCAGCGGCGGCGCTGCCACCTCCCGTGTCGTTAAAACCACCTTGGCCCTGTGCTTCCTCAACCCCCAGGTCTATCTGGAGATGGTGGCCGTCGTCGGTGGCATGTCGCTGCAGTTTGCCCCGCAAGAGCGCTCGTTCTTCGCGCTTGGCGTGGGACTGATCTCACCGCTGTGGTTCTTCGGCCTCGCCATGGGCGGCCGCAAGCTTGCCGCGGTCTTCAGGTGCAATCGCGCGCAGTGCGCCATCGACCTCGTGGCTGGCCTTGCCATGGTGGCCCTGGCGATTGCCATCATCGCCGGTGAACTGAGCCAGGCCTGAACCGGCCAGGCTTGCATTCCTCCGCCGTTTCGGCCATAAGCCCCAACGCCGACAGGCACCCGGCTGGGGGCTGAACGGAAGGGGCGCGCAATCGCCCAGGGGCTTCGACCCCGTCTTCCCGTGTCTCCGCTCTTTCGTTTGACCGGTCTTTCGAGCCTTTCGCGGGTTCGAAAGAGGCTCTGCGCCGGATGGTTGTGGCTGAAACGTAACGAAGAAAGGTTCTCTGGACATGGCTCTCTACGAGCACGTTTTCCTGACGCGCCAGGACGCATCGAACACCCAGGTCGATGCCCTGACCGATCAGTTCAAGGATCTCATTGCCGCCGGCGGTGGCAAGGTGACCAAGACCGAATACTGGGGCGTCAAGTCCCTCGCCTTCCGGATCAAGAAGAACCGCAAGGCCCATTACACCCTGATGAACATCGATGCCCCGCCGGCCGCAGTGGCCGAAATGGAGCGCCAGATGTCGCTGAGCGAAGACGTGATCCGCCATATGACGGTGCGCGTCGAGGAACTCGAGGAAGGCCCGTCGGCCCAGATGCGCCGCCGCGAGGACCGTGAGGAGCGTGGCTCCTTCGGCGGTGGCGGATTCGGCGGCGGCCGTGAAGGCGGCTTCGGCGGCCGCGAAGGTGGCCGTTCGCGCCGCGATGACAGCGATTCTGATGGAGGAGCCCGCTCATGACAACTGGTCAAGCCCCGCGCCGGCCTTTCTTCCGCCGCAAGAAGAGCTGCCCCTTCACCGGTGACAACGCCCCGAAGATCGACTTCAAGGACACCCGCCTCCTGCAGCGCTACATTTCC
>JAGRLX010000119.1:2799-7671 GCA_020441605.1 Alphaproteobacteria bacterium | reverse complement strand
GGCGCAGGCCGAGACGCCGAAGCCTCGGAAGGCCTGTTCGGAGGGGAGGTCGAGCCACTTGGCCTGGGCGCCGGTGCAGATGATCAGGGCGTCGCAGGTATATTCCGCGCCCGAATCGCCCTTGAGCCAGATCGGCCGGTCCCTCAGCCGTACCTCGGTGATGGTGTCGGACAGGATCGTTGTGCCGACGTGCTCGGCCTGGGCCTGCATCTGCTCCATCAGCCAGGGCCCCTGGATCACATCGGCAAAGCCCGGATAGTTCTCGACATCGGTGGTGATGGTGAGTTGCCCGCCCGGCTGGATGCCCTGGATCAGCACCGGCTCCAGCATGGCGCGGGCGGCGTAGATGGCAGCAGTGTATCCGGCGGGCCCCGATCCAAGGATCAGGACGCGGGCATGGCGGGTCGTCATGGCAGGCTCCAGGTCGCTATGAGAATTCAGCATAGCTCATATGGTGATTTGGGCAAGTCCGCTACAAGCCCTTGTGAACAGTCCGCTTTTGCTCTGCGCAATTTTGTTGCAAAGAAGGGCATGAGCGGCCCCCTGGAGCTTGATGCGACCGATTGGCGAATCCTGCGCGAACTGCAGCGCGAGGGCCGCATCACCAATGTCGACCTGGCCCGCAAGGTGGGCCTGTCGCCGCCGCCCTGTCTCAGGCGCCTCCAGGCCCTGGAGAAATCCGGCGCCATCACCGGTTACCGGGCCGTGCTCAACGGTGCAGCGCTGGGGTTCGACGTGCAGGTCTTCGCTGCGGTGGGGCTCAAGAGTCAGGCCGACAGCGAACTCAAGGCCTTCGAGGCGATGTTGGCCAAATGGCCCTTGGTGCGCGAGGCCTATGTGGTTTCGGGCGAGGCCGACTATCTGCTGAAATGCGTGGGCGCCGATCTGGGCGCACTCCAGGACTTCATCATCGGTGAACTCACCGCCGCCCCCAATGTCGAGAACGTCAGGACCACGCTGATCATGCGGGTCGCCAAGTACGAACCGGGATTTCCCATACCATGACCTCCGAACGCACGGGCTGGTTCAGCCTCGTCTCCGCCACCACGACCGCCGTGGTCGTGGGCTTCGCGTCCACCATCCTGCTGATCATGGAGGCGGCCCGCGCCGTGGGGGCGACGCCGGCCCAGCAGGCGTCCTGGGCGGCGGCGCTGTGCCTCGGCATGGCGGTCACCTCCTTCATTCTCTCTTGGCGCTATCGCATGCCGATGATCACCGCCTGGTCGACGCCGGGGGCAGCGCTGATCGCCACCAGTGCCGTAGGGGTGAGCTATGAAAACGCGCTCGGCGCCTTCGTGGTGGCGGGGCTGCTGATGGTCGTCGCCGGGCTGATCAAGCCGCTGGAGAAGGCCATTGAGAAAATTCCGGCCCCCGTGGCCGCCGCCATGCTGGCCGGCGTGCTGCTGCGCTATGCGCTGGGCGTTCCCGGCGCGGCGGTGGCTTCGCCCATCTTCGTCATTCCGTTGATCGTCCTGTTCTTCAGCCTGCGGATGATCGCGCCCCTGTTCGCGGTGCCGGTGATCGTGGTGGCGGGGGTGGCCATGGCGGCCTTCAGCGGCAGTTTCGCCGGCGATTGCTGTTCCTTCGGCTTCACCGCGCTGGAATGGGTGACGCCCGGCTTCGATCCGCAGACCATCCTGTCGATCGGCGTGCCCCTGTTCCTGGTCACCATGGCGTCGCAGAACCTGCCGGGCTTCGCGGTGCTCCGGGCCAGCGGCTATGCGCCACCGGTGCAGCCGGCGCTGATCGTCACGGGGGCGGCCTCGGCGGTGCTGGCGCCGTTCGGCGGCTATGCGCTCAACATGGCGGCGATCACCGCGGCGATCGTCACCGGGCCGGACTGCCACAAGGACGCGGGCAAGCGCTGGCTCGTCGCCTTTCCCTATCTGGTGCTCTATGGCGCCATCGGCCTCATGGCGGCGAGCTTCGTGCAGGTGCTGGGGGCGCTGCCCAAGGAGTTGATCAC
This sequence comes from Alphaproteobacteria bacterium, assembly GCA_020441605.1. The sequence goes on along the minus strand of JAGRLX010000119.1, from coordinate 5,705 downwards.
GGCGATTGCCGGGCTTGCGCTGTTCGGGCCGCTGATGGGCGGTCTGACGGCGATGATGAAGGAGCCGCGCGATATCGAGACGGCACTCGCCACCTTCCTGGTCACCGCCTCGGGGATCAGCCTGTTCGGCGTGGGCTCGGCCTTCTGGGGCCTGGTGGCGGGACTGGTGCTGTTCGCCGCCCGGCATCTGAAGGAACTGAAGCTCGGCTAGCGCCGCGCCGGGGTGGAGCATTTCCCCCGGCTTGCAACCGGCGCGTTTTGCCGACATGGTGCCGTTGCGACAGGGCGATGGACGGCATGGTTGATACCGCGAGAAATGACGACAGGCTACAGGCTTGGTCGCATAGGCAACCGCAAGAGGTAGCTACGGCCGTCATCGCGCGGATTGAACTTAGAATGGTCCCCCTCTTGCGAAAATCTTTTGGGAGAGGTGACAGGCAGATAAGAGCTGATTTGCTGGATCAGGTCGTTCTGCCATTTCTTGTCAATAGTGCTCTGAGCTTTGGAATAGCCTGTTACCCGTCCAGAGAGATGGATTCTGATGTTGGACGTAGCCGTAACGATACAGGCCGTCATGACGATTCTGATTTTGCCTTTGTAGCAAGCTTGATCTCTCGCGCACGCTCAGAGCCCCGGCTAGGTGAATTTATCCCGCCAATTCTCGATTCAGGTATGTTCGCTACGGACAGCCTTAGAGATGGTCGCCCTAACGCCATGTATGGAGCAACATTTGCTGATATTGATTTCTTGGAAGAAGGCGGTGAGGTAGCTGAATTGGTACGCCAGCCCCTGTGGCTGGAGGGCAAGCCCGATTGGGTCGATGCGCAATGGGCAGCGCTCAAGACGGAACTGAATCCGCCGCAGGACGACTGGGACGTCTGGACCCGCTGGTACGAGGCGGTTCTGGAGGGACGGCCCACCCCCGGCGGTGAGGAGCTTGATCTCTACCGTGTGACCCTCGACAACGAGGCCGACTGGAAACAGGGCCCGGCCCATGTCAACGCCAGGATCAAGGCGCGGGAGAAGGAGATCGCAGGGCGGGGGCCGCCAACGATTCCGCGGGACAATCCCGGATTGGCCTGGGAGGTCGACCCAGTCGAGGGCTTGCTCACGCCAGCATTCCACGCAGGCGATCTTGCAAACCGGGAGATTGACGATCTTGAACGGATGCGCCCGTTCTTGCTGGAATGCGCCAACGATCTCTGCACTGGGATTGCCGCGACATCGTCGAACAGTGTCAAGGCCATTCTGACTGATCGTGCCGAGCGCTACCGCTCCTCGGTCGACAAGCCTGCCGCGCAGGTCTCGATTGATGAAGTCTATTATGCAGGTGTTCGACTTCGCAATGCGACGGCAGAGATGCGGCGCGAGGCGGAAGACGAAGGCATGCCGCGCGAAGCGGCGCAGATTGGCGAGGCGGTCAATAGTGTCTTGGCGCTGCATGGTCCCTTTGTGTTGGCAACTGAACGGGGCCGGCAGCATGACGAGAACGCCCGGCGAGATACGCGCACGAAAGCCCATGAGGTTGCCTACAAGCTGAAGGCTATCGAACTGGCCGAGTCGATTGCGCAGTCGCAGGGATTGGTAACGGACAAAGGCAAGGCAGAACTGATCGCAGTCAATGCGGAAGCTGGAACCGGGCCATTTCCCGAGCGCTCCACTGCCGCAGCGGAAGCGGCCAACAGCAATCTTCTGGGCAAGATTGCGCGTATGGTTGTGACGGAAACGGCAAAGGAAGTGGCCAAGAAGAGCGCCGTGGGTGTGGTCGTTATTGGCGCAGGAACTTCGATCGTAAATGCCGCGATGCCCTGGTTGGCAATCCATGCCCCCCTCTTGTCGTCCTTGGCAGCAACGTCGCCGGAAACCCTCCATTGGCTACCGCATTTCATGGGCTGGCTACGCGCGAGGGTGAATTTGGCCACGAAGAAATAGCCCTCATCCGGCCTTCGGCCACCTTCTCCCATTCGCAATCGCGAACGGGAGAAGGCATCGCCGGACCCACCGCGCTGCGTCATCACCATTTGCGAGGTGATGGCCGTTGTCCGCCTTCTCCCGTCCGCGAGGATGGGAGAAGGTCCCGGCAGGGGGATGAGGGCTCTTCAAGGCCACAGCTACAGCAACGGACATGATCGTTGTGCTCCTTGACCGTGGTCACGCCAGCGCATCCCTCCCTCCGTCATGCCAGCGCAGGCCGGCATCCCGCTTCATATCCTCCACCAAGCTGGACCCCGGCCTTCGCCGGGGTGACGGAAAGACTGGACCGGCCTGATCAAGGGCGCATGGTGAATTGCAAAAAGCCCTCATCCGGCCTTCGGCCACCTTCTCCCATTCGCTGGCGCGAACGGGAGAAGGCATCCCCGGACCCACCGCGCTTCGTCATCACCATTTGCGAGGTGTTGGCCATTGTCCGCCTTCTCCCGTCCGCGAGGATGGGAGAAGGTCCCGGCAGGGGGATGAGGGCTCTGCAAGACCAGCACTACCGCAACGGGCATGATCGTTGAGGTCCTCACCGGTGGTCACGCCAGCGCATCCCTCAACTCCGTCATGCCAGCGCAGGCTGGCATCCCGCTTCATATCCTCCACCGCGCTGGACCCCAGCCTGCGCTGGGGTGACGGAAAGACTGGACCGGCCTGATCAAGGGCGCATGGTGACTAGCAAAAAGCCCTCATCCGGCCTTCGGCCACCTTCTCCCATTCTGCGAATGGGAGAAGGCAGACAACGGCCAACACCTTGCAAGTGGGGATTGGCGACGCGCGGTGTTTCCGGGGAAGCCTTCTCCTGTTCGCGCTAGCGAATGGGAGAAGGTGGCCGAAGGCCGGATGAGGGCTGCCATCTCTGCATGTCGTATTGACTTTATTCCTACAATTGTGCTATCCATCCTCCGTCCGCCCCTGATGGGGTCCTG
>JAGRLX010000119.1:0-2714 GCA_020441605.1 Alphaproteobacteria bacterium | reverse complement strand
GGGATACTATGGTCCCGGCGCCCCAAAAGGGCAGTTAGGCAGTCCCATGGATTGGACAGGGCCGAAGTGTTCCCGGTTTGCGAAGAAGTCCTGCCGGAGCGGGCGCTGTCAGGCGCTCCCCGCCAGCCTCACCGCTGGCACACCGCGCCGGGCCGCGCCCGCGCCTCCCTTCACGCAAGCGAAGGGAGATTCCTCACCCGGAGGGGCAAACGCCACCCTCCCCAAGGATCAGTCACGTCCGCTGTTTGACAAGCCGGGCAGGTTGCGCGCCACGGCCCCGCTTGATCGAGGTCAGGGCCATATGGCTTGCAGCCTGACTATATGTCACTACATTCCAGGAGAGACAGAAGGGAGCCTGCCATGTCCATCGACCATATCGTCTGCGCCGTCGACGGGTCCGACTATGCCTCGCGGGCCGTGGCCCATGCCGCCCAGCTGGCGGCGGCGCTGAGGGCGCGGCTGACCCTGCTGGCCGTCTGCCCCTATGTGATCGGGCGCAATGCGGTGGCCGACCTGTGGACGCCGGAGGAAACCGCGATCATCCTCGACCATGCGGCGGCGGTGGCGCGCGAGAACGGCTACGACAGTCCCGAGGCGGTGGAGATGCGGGCCCGCGACGTGGCCTATGCCATCGTCGACTATGCCGAGCGCGAGAAGGCGGGGCTCATCGTCATGGGGTCGGCCGGCAAGGATGCGCTGCGGCGGCTGGTCATCGGGTCCACCTCGATGGATGTGCTGCGGAAATCGGTGTGTCCGGTGACCATCGTCCATTGACCGGCGCGGGTGCGGTGCAGCATCGGGTGGCGGCCGAAAATGACGCGGGCGGGATGCAAAGGGTTGCGTTCTTCACCGATTATTTGCTTAACTCTTTCAACATGGGGATGGAGAGGGGCTTTCGGGCCCGCGAGACAAAGCGGGAGATCCAATGTTTTCGCCGCGGCTAAAACCGACGTTCTGGGTGAAGCTCAGGAATTTCATCTGGCCGAAGATGGGCATTGCCCGCGCCTGGCGCTATCTGATGCACCGGCTGGCGCGCATGAAGGTGACGCCGCACAAGCTGGCGCTGGGCTTTGCCGCGGGCGCTTTCGCCTCGTTCCTGCCGTTCGTCGGGTTCCACTTCATCCTGGCGGCGCTTACCGCGGCGGCCATTCGCGGCAATCTCATCGCATCCGCCATCGGTACCGTGGTCGGCAATCCGATCACTTTCCCGTTCATCTGGATGGCGTCCTACAATGTCGGCGCCCGGATGTTGGGGCTTGCAGCCCGCGAGGAGGTCGACATCCATATCGAGGGCCATCATGCCAGCTTCTGGCACGATGGTCCCATGGCCTTCCTGGCGATGGTGTGGAACAGCGTCGAGCCGGTGATCTATCCGATGCTGCTGGGCGGCATCCCGCTGGGCATCCTGTGCGGGGCGGTCTGCTATGTCGTGGTGCGGGCCACGGTCCAGCAGTTCAAGGCGCGGCGCCGGCTGGGGGTCCAGCCGGCCGAGTAGGGTGTCAGCCCCATTTGACCTTGAGGATTTCGTAGGACTTGCCGCCACCGGGGGTTGCGACTTCGACCGAGTCGCCGACCGCCTTGCCGATAATGGCGCGGGCAATGGGCGAGGTGATGGAGATCTTGCCCTTCTTCACGTCGGCTTCGAATTCGCCGACGATCTGGTAGGTCGACTCATCGTCGGTTTCCTCGTCGACCAGGGTGACGCGGGCACCGAATTTCACCGTGTCTCCAGAGAGTTTCGAAATGTCGATGATGTCGGCCCGGCTGATCTTGTCCTCGAGTTCGGCGACGCGGGCCTCTGTCCACCCCTGCTGCTCCTTGGCGGCGTGGTATTCGGCATTCTCTGACAAGTCGCCATGGGAACGAGCCTCCTCAATCGCCTTGATGATGCGCGGGCGTTCCACCGTCTTCAAATGCTTGATCTCATCCATCATGGCGGCATGTCCTTCCGCCGTCATGGGCACTTTTTCCATGATCCTGGTCCAGTCTCTGTCAGTTCAGGTCGATCCGCCCGGTTTTGGCCGGCCGGTCCACGGGTTTTCAATCTCGTGGAAAAAACGGCGCCCGGCCATACGGGTTACGCATGCGGCCGGGCAAGGCGGTAACATGACCTAAACACGGGAAAGTTTCAAGTGGGCGTCGGCTGGCTTTTCCTGCCGGCTCAACCGGTGCCGATCTGGCCGGGACTAGAAATATTCCTGCAACGGTTTAACCGAAATGGCGTCGTCACGCTGGGCGGAAATTGCCTTGGTCACGGCGAGGATGCCGGGAAGCGTGGTGTAGTAAGGAATCTTTTGCAGCAAGGCGGTTTGGCGGATCGGTTTCGAATCCGACTGCGACGCCTTGGTCTCCGTGGTGTTGAGCACCAGTTGCACGTCGCCATTCTTGATGGCGTCGACAACATGGGGGCGGCCTTCGAGGACTTTGTTGATCTTGATTGAGGGAACGCCCTTTTCCTCGAAATAGCGCTGGGTGCCTCCGGTCGCCACGACCTTGAAACCGAGCTCGACAAGCTGGCGGATGGCCGGGAGGATCTTGGGCTTGTCGGCATCTTTCACCGAGACAAAGACCGTTCCCGCCGGCGGCATGCGCATCCCGGCGCCCAACTGGCTCTTCGCGAAGGCCATGTCATAGGACTTGTCGATCCCCATGACTTCGCCGGTGGAACGCATCTCCGGTCCCAGCAGTACATCGACGCCGGGGAAACGGTTGAA
>JAGRLX010000118.1 GCA_020441605.1 Alphaproteobacteria bacterium | reverse complement strand
ATATTCGATCTGCTGCGGAAATCCTGCAGAGATGGTGTTTCCGAGCTTGTCGACCTCAACGATGTACGGAACAAGCTTCACTTGCGTGCTCAGATACAACGAATAGCCGAAACCGATCACCGCCATGCCGAGGCTCAAGATGCCGACCGTCCGCCATGCCGAGGCCGCCCTCACGTAAGAGCCGTATCGTTCCGACCATTCCTGCCTCGCGGCAAGGTACGGGTTCTCGGGGGCGCGTTGCGCTGCCATATTGTGTTCCCTGTCTTGAATTTACGATTTGTCCTGCCGCTCCGGCGGCTGACCGGGTGAGGCTCCTTTGCCACGAGCCTGGTCGAGCTTCGCGTTCGCCAGGCCAAGGATGGAGCCGGCATAGGCACCGGGTGACCCGATCGCCTTCTCCTTGGCCGCGGATCCTGCGGCCTGTGCTCCTGAACCAAAGCTTGCACCAATCCCGCGAAGAGTAGCGCCGGCGGTCGAAGATCCCGCGGCCCGAGCCGATTGTGCTGCGGCATATCCTGCCCCCGCAGCGCCAGCCGCAAGAAAGGCGGCGCCGGCAGCGAACGACGCAGCCTGGCCGCCATGACGAATGGTCTCCATGCCGCCAGTGACGGACGCTCCCTGAACGACGCCCTGGATAATGTTCGGCACATACATCGCGATGATGAACACCACGACGGCGATGCCGGCGATCGCAAGTGCGGTCTGAAATTGATCACCGATATTCGGTTCGTTGGCGAGCCCGATTAGTACCTCGGAACCAATGCGGGAGATCATGACGAGCGCCATCAGTTTCATGCCAACCGAAAACGCGTAAACCAGATATCGGACAGCAAAGTCCTTGGTGAACGACGAGCCGCCAAGCCCAAGCATGATCATCCCGGCGAGAAGTCCAAGATACATCTCGACCATGACGGAGACAAAGATTGCTGCGACGAGAGAAAATGCGATCACCGTCACGACCATTGCAAATGCGGCCGATATCGCCAGTGCATTATCCTCGAAAAGCCCGAATTGCACTTTGGCTGACATCTTCGTTGCTACCGTCAGACCGGCATTGAAGACGTCTGCAGGTGAGGCCGTACCTCCACCTGCGCCGATCTGAAAAAGACTGTCCACCACGGCTTTGGCGAATGTCGGTCCTTGCGTCAGCACGAAGGCAAAGAATCCCACAAACAGGATCCGCCTGACGAGCTCGGCGAACCAGCTGTCCAGTGATGCGGCCTGCAATGCCAACCAAACAGCAGCAATTCCGATTTCAATAGTGGCGAGAATCCAGAAGAGAGATTTCGCTGCGTCCATCACGGTGGTCTCCCACCCTTTGGCCGCACTTGTAATCTGGGTCTGAAGAGAAGTTAGAACAGAGCCTTCCTGTGCAAGAGCCGGCTGAGCAATCACGACAGGTAGTGTGACAAGTAGCAGAGCGACCCGAAGTTCGCTGTTGGAAATTGTCATCGGTTCACCATTCGACCTTCATCTTCTCTCCGCCAGAAGTCGGGTAGGTCTTCGACGAGCCGAAAAACGTTGCGCGTCGGTTCTGCGCGCCCTGTTTCTCGGAAATCAAGAACCATAGACCGGCACTGCCAATGGCGAGCGACGTTGCGATTGCGATCAAGATTAGCTTCGTTCTCACCATTCCACCTTCATCTTCTCGCCGCCGGAGGTGGACGGTGCTGCGCCGCTGAAGAATTCCTTCCGTCTTGCCTGCGCGAGATCCTTGTCGGTCTGCTCGCTTTGCAACCACGTCCCCATCATCGTCATCTGCTGGGATACTAGACCACGCAGCTTTTGCGTTTGCGCGACCTGCTGCGCTGCAATTTCGTGGCCAACCTGGAGAGCTTTCATTTGACCATCGGCCGATTCCGACATGTTTCGGAGCGAGTCCATCGTGTCCTCCTCGCTGTCGAACTGGTCAGCCGTCAGGCTTGCAGCCTTGAGCGTGCTGGCGATGGTGTCGCGGTTGGTATCTGACCAACTGGCATAGCTCGAGGACAGGTCTGTCCCGTTGGCGGCGGCAGTCTGTAGCTCAGCATAGGATTGAAAGCGCTGCTTCAGCACATCATCTGCGCTCCCCATCGAGAAAGAGATGCTCTGCCCTTGATCGACGACATCCCGGAGCTGGTTGAGGTCGTTTTCGACTTGGCCCCAGATGTGATCGGGCAGCTGCGCCGTGTTTTGCAGCATGTTTTCGTAGATGTTCAGCTGGTTCTGGATCTGCTCGGCCAGCTGACTGATCTGCGTCAGCTGATTGTCGACTTGCAGGCCGGAGCTTTTAAGGAGGTCGACGAGCTGTGCATTGTTGGCAAGCTGTGTCCACTCGGTTGCAGCGCCCGTCGCTGAGCCGGCAAATGCTGGTGCCGAAGCGCAGACTGCAAAAGCTGCCACGACAGCGGTGGCGGATTTTCTTCTGAGCGATAGGATATGGTCAAGCATAGCGATTGATCCCTCTTTCATTGAGCCATTGGGTTGGCCAGTCTTTGCCGAAGGTTGAGAGAAGTTCCCGGATCCGAGCGAGGTCGGCTTTGCCGGAAGCACCGACGAAGGACAGGGTGAGCGGCCCCAGCGCCATATCAAAAAGACGGCGTCCGTCCGGCGACGTCACGTAATATTCCCGCTTTGGAATAGCGGCTGCGACGATTTCGATCTGGCGAGGATTAAAGCCGATGCGCTCATAGAATTCCCGTGTCCCGGATTCGCGGGCAGCCCCATTCGGGAGGCAGATCTTGGTTGGGCAGGATTCCTTCAGGACATCGATGATGCCCGAACGCTCTGCGTCCGAAATTGATTGAGTGGCAAGAACGACGGCGCAGTTTGCCTTTCGCAGCACCTTCAGCCACTCGCGGATCTTGTCGCGGAACACCGGGTGGCCGAGCATCAGCCAAGCCTCATCGAGAATGATGAGGCTTGGTGCCCCCGTGAGCCGTTTTTCGATCCGGCGAAACAGATAGGTCAGCACGGGGACGAGATTTCGCTCGCCCATGTTCATCAGTTGCTCGATCTCGAAGCACTGGAATTGACCGAGGGTCAGCGAATCCTGTTCAGCGTCGAGAAGCTGGCCCATGGGGCCGTCAACAGTATAGTGGTGCAGCGCGTCCTTGATCTCCCGCATCTGCACGCCACTCACAAAATCCGACAGCGACCGGCCTGGAGCCCCCGCCATCAAACCGATCTGCCGAGATATGGCGTTTCGGTGGTCCGGGTTGACCGTGACACCCTGCAGGGAGACGAGTGTTTCGATCCACTCCGAAGCCCAGGCGCGGTCGGTATCGGTCGAGAGGTCGGAGAGAGGGCAAAAGGCAAGCCTAGCCCCCTCCCCTGCCTCGCCGCCGATTTCGTAATGATTGCCATCAACGGCCAGCGTCAGCGGCAGAATAGAGTTGCCTTTGTCGAAGGCGAAAACCTGCGCACCCTCATACCGGCGAAATTGCGCTGCGATGAGCGCCAGAAGCGTTGACTTGCCGGAACCGGTCGGTCCGAAAATCAGCGTATGCCCGACATCATCCACGTGAAGGTTCAGTCGGAAGGGTGACGATCCGGAAGCCACCTGTGTCAGTGGCGGCGCGTCGGGTGGATAGAACGGGCAGGGTGCAAGCGGACTGCCCGACCAGACGGAATTGAGAGGGATCAGGTCTGCGAGGTTGCGCGTGTTGATCAGCGGTTCGCGGATGTTGCAGTACCAGTTGCCTGGCAGGCTCCCGAGGAACGCGTCCGTCGCATTCAACGTCTCGATCCGCGCCCCAAATCCTTCAGCCTGGATTAACCGTCGAACGGACTCGGCTTTTTCGGCAAGACTTTCTCTGCTCTCGTCGAATAGGATGATCACCGGCGTGTAATAGCCATAGGCG
>JAGRLX010000456.1 GCA_020441605.1 Alphaproteobacteria bacterium | reverse complement strand
GAACAGCGCCTCGATCGCCGGGACGCCGCCGTTCTGCGACCGCGTCAGCGCCTCGCGGAAGTTCCAGATCGAGTTCGCGTCCGGCACGCGGTCGGCCAACGACAGCCCGAGGAAGCGCATGAACGACAGCCGGTCCTTGACGAGATACTCGGTCCGCTCGTCCGACAGCGAGTGGCTGGCCTGAAGGATCAGGATCCGGAACATCAGCACATGGTCGTAGGGCGGACGGCCGCCCTTCGCGCGGTCCGCGCGCGGCACGGCCTGCTCGAGCTCGGCCCGGAACGCCTCGAAATCCACCAGCGCGTTCACCCGCTCGAGGTCGTCGCCCTTGGCAGACAGCTCCCGCAGTCGCGCCTCTACGTCAAACAGCCCCGGTTCCCGCGTCATCATCCACCTCACCGCCGATACCGGCTCAGTGAATCATCAACGCGCTCGACAAGCACGGGTTTTTGGAGGTGTCCAGCTCGCGCGCCTGGTCGAGCTTGCCGGAGCGGGCGACATCGCCGGCCTCAAGGCGGTCGAGATCAACCCGGTCTCGTCGAGTCCGAGGGCAATGGCGCGCTATTGTAACTTATGCTTGGTCGCTTTGGAGGTGCGGAAGTCTCATCACAGGAAGGCGTGACGGATCTTGCTCCAAAGCCCTGATTGCATGTTCAAGGAAGGATCGTAGGTCGGAAGTGCTGCTCTCAACTCGTCATACCAGTAAAATTCGCTCTCTACGTGACGAGAAACGCTTTCGGGTCTCAATTCGCGAGATTGAAAGAACCTATACTTTTCGAGCGGATATACTACTTCAAGTAGAAGCTCAAGGCCCCAGTGATTTATCATTAAAATAAAAGCTGGGCGCCTGATGAAGTGGGTCTTCTTCAGGTATACGATGGTGCGAAAAAAGGTCTTTATTTTGCGAGCGCGCTCCCAATCTTCATCGGTTACCTCTATAAGTTTTGACAGATCTCTCCACTCTTCCACCGACTTAGCTTCTTTCAATTTTGAAAAAACGTTGTCGTACTCTGGAATATCGAATTTTCTGCCAATGTAATTTAGCTCATTAAATAGCTCCCCGTAGTTTTCGGAAGACTTAACTACCATTTGAGTGACCATGATCTTCCAAACATTCCAAAGTGTGCCAGCGGCAAAAATAAGGGAACAGGCGCCGAGAGCAAGCGGCGTGATCACTAGTATGCTGGCCCACTGCATCGAACGCACCTCCCTCGCGATTTCTAGAAAACGCGCTAGCACGGATAACTCCAACGAGCCAACCTATGCCGTTCCCGCCACATTCCAGAAGAGCGCCAGACCAGGCCCATGCAGCCGGCCGCACATCTCCCATGCCTTCGCATCGTAATGCGGGTCGCTCGGAAACGGCGGCACCGCCTTTACCGTCCTGCCGAAGGCGAGAGAGTGCACGTGGATCTGCGCTCCGGCAACCTCTTTTGACCTTTCCCCGCGTTCAGGGCCGCGCCGAACTGGAACCCCCCGGGTTGAGCTGGGCGATGAGCGGCAGCGTGGAGCCCGCAAGAGGCTCAAGCGCTGCCGCGGCGTGTGTGGTGAGGACCTCCATCGGAGTTCGATAGCCGAGCGCCGACTGCGGGCGTTCGGTGTTGTAGTGGCGGCGCCATCGTTCGATCTCCTCGCGGGCATGACGCAGCGAGCGGAACCAGTGCAGGTTCAGGCACTCGTCGCGGAGCTTCCCGTTCAGGCTCTCGACGAAGGCGTTCTGCACGGGCTTGCCCGGTTCGATGAAGCGCAAGCGCACGCCGGTCCGCTCCGACCACTCGAACATGGCGCGGCTGGTTCCT
>JAGRLX010000117.1 GCA_020441605.1 Alphaproteobacteria bacterium | reverse complement strand
CATGATGCCGATGCCGCCGACCAGGAGTGACACCGCCGCCACCGCCCCGAGGAGGCCGGTCAGCAATGTCGATGTCGACGACAGGGCATTGACGATCTGCGTCATGTCGCGAACGGTGAAATCGTCGTCCTGCCCCGGCGCGATCCGCCGCAGTTCCCGAAGGATGACTTCGACATCCGACTGAACCCGTGCAATGTCATCGCTTTCGGCGACCGAGATGTTGATCGATGATATCCGTGTATTGCCGGCGAGCCGCCGGTGGAAGGTTCTGAGTGGAAGAACGACCGTGCTGTCCTGGTCGGAACCGAAGGCCGACTGCCCCTTGCTCTCGAGGACGCCGACGACTTCGCAGGCGAAATTGCCGAGCCGGAGCCGTTCGCCGACGGGGTCTACGGGATCGAACAGTTCGCGCACGATCGTCGATCCGATGATGCAGACCGATGCTCCGGCTCTTTCCTCGGTTTCGGAAAAGACCCGGCCGCTGCTGAGATTCCATTGCTGGACCGCGAAATAATCTGAATCGGTGCCGGTCACGGTCGTATCGTAGTTGAGCGCACCGAAGACCACCCGGCCGCCCCGCTGCGCCGAGGGCGCCAGGGCCCGCACGCCAGTCAGATTGGCGCGCAGGACGGCCACGTCCTTTTCCTGGAAGGCACGAGACTCCGAAGTGCCTTCCGGTCCGAAGGTACGTTGTCCGGGCCGGACGATGAGCATGTTGCTTCCGAGCTTGGCCAGGTTCTCCTGGACCTTGCGCGACGTTCCAGTACCGATGGTCACCATGGCGATGACCGCGCCAACGCCGATGACGATACCCAGCAGCGTCAGAATCGAGCGCAAGGCATTGCGGCGAATCGACTGCATGGCGAGCTTGATGGCCTCCCACAGCATCAGGCGGCCTTGCGCGTATCGTCGCTCGCAATGCGTCCATCCACGAAATGGATGTGCCGCCGCGCGAATTCAGCCATGTCCGGCTCGTGAGTCACCATCACCACGGTAATGCCCTGGTCGGTGTTCAGACGCGTTATGAGTTCCATGATTTCCCTGCTTCGGGCCGTATCGAGATTCCCGGTCGGCTCGTCGGCAAGTAACACGAGCGGATCGGTCACGATGGCGCGGGCAATGGCCACTCTCTGTTGCTGACCGCCGGAGAGTTCCGAAGGCGTATGGTCTTCGCGCCCCTGTAGACCGACGAGGTGCAGGGCCCGGACCGCTTGTTCACGGCGCTGCCGGCGGCCCATGCCCCGGTAGATCAGTGGCAGTTCGACGTTCTCGATGGCCGTGGTCCGCGCCAGCAGGTTGTAGCCCTGGAAAACGAAGCCGAGGTAATTCCGCCGCAAGAGGGCCAGTTGATCGCGGCTCAGCCCGGTGACGTCCACCCCGGAAAACCGGTAGCGGCCGAGGCTGGGCCGGTCGAGACAGCCGATGATGTTCATGGCGGTGGACTTTCCCGAGCCCGACGGACCCATGATGGCGATGAATTCACCGCGTGTGATTGCCAAGTCCACGCCTGTAAGCGCCCTGACCAATCCGCCGCCTTCGCCATAATGGCGTGCGACACCCTCTAGTTCAATGAGTGGATGCCCTGACGTCACTTGCCATTCCGTCGCGACGACGTAATGACTGCGGCGCCCTCCGTGACATCGCCGGACAGGATGACCGTGCTGCGGCCATCGGTTGCGCCGGTCTTGACCGCGATCTGCTTCGGCACGCCACCATCAATGATCCACACGCTTCGGCTGTTGTCCGAAGAAGCGTTATTGGTCGACCGCTGGAACCGCGGTGGGCGCGGCATGAACAGGCTGGTCAGGCTGAAGCCCCCTGATTCCTGATCAGCGGGTGGTTGATAGCGCAGCGCCGCATTCGGGACAGTCAGCGCCTTGGAGATTTCCTCGACGACGATCTGAGCTGTGGCCGTCATGCCGGGCCGCAGCAGAAGGTCGACGTTGTTAACCGCGAGGATCGCCGTATAAGTCACCACGTTGTCAGTCGTCTTGGGCGAATACTCTATCGTCTCGATGACCGCTGGGAAATTGCGGCCCGGATAGGCATCGACGGTGAATTCCGCCTGCTGCCCGGCCTTCACCGCGCCGATGTCAGCCTCGTCCACATCGGCCTCGACCTGCATGCGGGCGAGGTCTTCCGCGAGGGTGAACAAGACGGGCGCCTGGAGAGAGGAGGCGACGGTCTGACCTGGCTCGGCAGCGCGTTTCAGCACGATGCCATCGACCGGCGAGACGATGCGGGTCCGCGAAATGTCGGTCTCCTGCATCTTGACCTCGGCCTCGGCAACCGCGATGTCGGCTTCGGACGCTGCGACACCAGCCTCCGCCCGCGATAGGGCGGCCCGCGCCTGTTCGAGGTCCTGGGCAGCGGAGATGCCCTTGCGGCGCAAGGCGTCCGCTCGATCATAGGCGAGCTGCCGCTCCGCCAGCGTGGCGCGTGCGTCGAGCAATCTGGCCTCGGCCGCAGCCAACGACGCCTTGGCCCGCGCCAACTGCGCGTTGAGGCGCACTGCATCGAGTTCGGCCAGGACATCGCCCTTCTTGACGATGCTGTTGTTCTGCACATTGACCGATCGGATGACCCCCGACATTTCGCTCGAGACATCAACCTGCGTCGTCGGCTGGATGCGTCCGGTCGCCTGCACCCGCACCACAAGGTCCTGGCGGCGCGCTGGCTCGGTCTGGTAGGAAATGGCGGCTGTCTGGCGCGACGCGCTGGCATACCACCATGCGCCTCCGGCGATCATGACCGCCAGGATGACCAGCCAGACCAACCAGCTCAGCCGCTTCCGGCGCCGGCTTCCGGAATCAAGGCCCAGCACGGCCTCGATCTCTTCCTTGTTCGGGGGGGTCTGAATATTCATTAAATAATTATATCATATCTCATTCTGGCAATGAAAAGACGTCCAGGGATGCAAATTCCGGCGCGGCAATGCGCCCCAGAACGGGCTGCCGGCATCAATTCTGTGATTGTCATGCTAGATAGGTCGGCGGAAAGTAGCGGCAAGAGAGGAACATCTTTAGTGGGAAGCATCGAATTTCAGGCGGTGGGAAGCGGCCTGCGCCTTGCCTTTCGTGAGGACGGCGGCGGCGATGACATGGGCCGCTGCGGGTTCTTCTGGCTGGGCGGCTTCAAATCCGACATGGATGGCACCAAGGCCGAGAGCCTGGCCGGTCTTGCGCGTGATGCGCGGCGGCCGTCGTTGCGGTTCGACTATTCGGGCCACGGAAGATCAGAAGGCCTGTTCGTTGACGGCACGATCTCGGCATGGCTCGACCAGTCCCTGCATTTCTTCCGTAGTCGCACCCATGGCCGCAGAGTCATAGTCGGGTCCAGCATGGGGGGGTGGCTGGCCATGCTGTTGTTGCGCTGGCTCAAGCGCAACGATCAGCGAGCCGCCCAGCGGGTTGCGGGCATGGTTCTGATCGCGCCGGCCACCGACATGACGGCGGACCTGATGTGGAATGAGTTCCCGGCCGAGGCGCGGAGCGAACTGATCGACAAGGGCGTCTACATGCGTCCGTCCGAATATGGCGATCCTTATCCGATCACCGCCAGGCTCATAGCCGACGGTGAACGCCATCTGATGCTTGCTGATGGTCTGGACTGTGATTGTCCGGTGCGCATTCTCCAGGGCGATGCCGATGTCGATGTGCCGCCATCCCATGCCGTGAAGGTCTATGATGCGCTTCGCGGCAGCGACGTGACGCTGACCATGATCAAGGGCGGCGACCACAGGCTGTCCAGGCCGGGGCAGCTAGCCCTGATGCGCGAGACGGTGCTGGCGCTGGCCTCCCGTGCCGACGGGATCAGCGTCTGAATTTCCGGGCGAGATCGGTGAGGCCCTCGCGATAGGTCGGATAGCGCAGCGCCACGCCGAGTTCGGCTTTGATCCGCGCATTGGATACCCGTTTTGAGTCAGCATAGAAACTGCGGGCCATCGGGGAAAGATCGGCCTGCTCGAAAGGGATTGCCGGCGGCTCGGGAAATCCAAGCAGCTGGGCCGCGAACGAGACAACGTCCTGCGGCGGGCAGGCTTCGTCATCGCATACATTGTAGTCCCGGCCCGGGTTCGGATTGTCGATCGACGCTGCGATGACCGCCGCAATATCCTCGACATGGATCCGGCTGAAAACCTGCCCGGGCTTGATGATCCGTTGCGCCGTGCCGTTGAGTACGGAGACAAGCTGATTGCGGCCTGGTCCGTAGATGCCTGCCAACCTGAAGATATGCATCGGAAGCCCGTGCCGCCGCCAAAGATCGAGCCACTGGTCTTCGGCATCTCGCCGCCGCTCGCCGCGGGTTGTGTTGGGTGTGCGCGGCGTGTCTTCGGCAACCCAGCCGCCGCCATGGTCGCCATAGACTCCCGTCGTCGAGAGATAGCCGACCCAGTCAAATTGCGCAGCCCGCGCTGCGAGGTCGTGATGATGACAGGACAGAACCGGATCCCCGGACGTGCCTGGCGGAGCGGAGATCAGGAGATGGGTGACACCATCGAACACCCCTGACGGCGCCGCGCGTGATCCATCGAAGATGAAGCCCTCATAGCCAAGCTTGCGAATTGCTTCCACGCCTTCGGGCGTTCTGCTGGAGGCGGTGACGCGCCAACCTCTGGCCTTGAGACGCACGGCAACCGCTTTCGCCGAGAACCCCAACCCGAAACAAAGCAGGTGTTTCATCCGGCGTTCCATTCGCGTTGAACGGCTGCATCGGCCTCACTGGCCGCATACCTGCATTTCAGCGCTTCGAAACGCGGTCGCTCCGTCAGCCGCAAGGCGGCCCACACCGCCATGGCGCGAACGATCGGCGCATTGTCGGAGAGCAAGGCCTCGATCTGGGGCAGGAGCTCACGATCGCCGCTGTTGCCGGCCGCGATGAGCACATTGCGGATGAAACGGTCGCGCCCCGTGCGCTTCACGGGCGAGCCGCTGAACAGCTTGCGGAACCAGGCGTTGTCGAGCTGCAGGAGCTCTGCCAGGCGCGGCGCGCGCAGTTCTTCGCGTGCCTGAAGCTTCGCTTCCGCGCTGGCTCTTGCGAATTTATTCCAGGGACAGACGGCCAGGCAATCATCACACCCATAGATGCGGTTGCCCATGGGCCCACGAAATTCTTCTGCGATGTGTCCAGCGTATTCAATCGTCAGATAGGAGATGCAGCGCCGAGCATCGAGCTGATAAGGCGCTGGAAAGGCCTTGGTGGGGCAGATGTCGAGGCAGGCCCGGCACGATCCGCAGTGATCGGCTTCCTCGCTGTCGGCACTGAGATCTGCGGTGGTAAGAATGGTGCCGATAAAGAACCATGAACCCAGCTTCCGCGACACAAGATTGGTGTGCTTGCCCTGCCAGCCCAGTCCGGCGGCGGCGGCGAGCGGCTTTTCCATCAGTGGCGCAGTATCGACAAAGACCTTCACGTCGGCGCCTGCGGTGTGGGCCAGCCACTGGCCCAGACGCTTGAGCTTGCCCTTGACGATGTCATGGTAGTCGCGATGCAGCGCATAGACGGAAATGACGCCCGTGTTACACCGTTCGAGCCGTTGCAACGGGTCCATGTCGGGACCGTAGTTCTGGGCCAGGAGGATAGCCGAGCGGGCGTCCGGCCAGAGTGCCAAGGGGCTTGCCCGGCGGTCGACAGATTGGGCCAGCCAGTCCATCTCGCCGTGACGGCCTTCCGCGACGAATTGCTGGAGGCGGCTGGATAGCAGGGGATCATCGACCGGCCTTGCGATCTTGACGTCGTCGAAACCCTCGGCCTTTGCACGCATCCTGAACGCGGCGGCGATCTCCGGCACGGTCAGAAGTCGAGATCGGCGTAGGTCGCGGCCGGCGCCATGCCGCGGACCGTGTCGGACAGCAGCATCCGGAACGAGGGGCGCGACTTGATCCGCTGATACCAGGACTTGGCGGATGGAAATTCTGCCCACGGGATGTCGCCGAAATAGTCGGCAACCGAAATATGCGCTGCCGCTGCAAGATCGGCGATCGACAGGTGCTCGCCGGCCAGCCATGTGCGGGTGTCGGCGAGGTGCCCGACATAGGCGAGGTGGTCTCGCAGGCGCACAGCCGCCTGGCGGATGCGGTTCATGTCCGGGCCGCCGCCGCCGTTTTCGCGCGGCAGGAAGCGGCGGATTACCTTCTCGGTGACGACCGGCTCCGAAACTTCGGCGTAGAATTTGACGTCGAACCAGCCTGCAAGCCGGCGGACTTCAGCCCGTTCATAGGCGTCGCCCGGGATGAGGCTGACCCTTCCGCCCTTGATCTCCTCGAGGAACTCGCCGATGGCCTCGACGCCGGAAACCGGCGACCGTGTGTCCTCCAGATAAACTGGAACCGTACCTGCTGGATTGAGGTCAAACAGATCGTGGCTCGGATCCCATGGCGTTTCTTCCACGAGATCCACGCCGACGCCATACTCCGCAAGCGCCAGGCGCATCCGGCGGCTGAAAGGGTCGAGCGAGAAATGAATAAGAGTCGGCATCTTTTCCGGTAAGTGAACCTTAACCCTGTCACATGAAGCAGGCGCCTTTCGCCGCAATTGCCCTGCTTTTTTCCAGCATATAAGAGGCTGAGGCCAGCGCGGCAAGCGATTCGCGGCGGATGCCGCCTCGTGCGGGGGAAGGAGACGCCGTTTCATGCTGATTCTGCAGATTGTCGTTCTGGCGTTGATTCAAGGGATCACCGAGTTCCTGCCCATATCCTCGTCCGGCCATCTTCTCCTGGTGCCATGGATCACCAACTGGCCCGACCAGGGCGTGCTGACCGACGTGATGGTCCACATGGGCTCCTTTCTGGCGGTCGTGGTGTATTTCTGGCGCGATTGCGTCAACCTGCTGGCCGGGACCCTCGACCTTGTACGCGGGCGTGTGACCGCGTGGGGAAAGCTCGCCATGCTGATTGTCGTGGGCACCATTCCGGCGGTGATATTCGGTGTCGTGCTCGACAAGATTGGCTTCATGGACTCGGTCCGCGGGATGCCCGAGATCGTGGCCTGGAACGCCATCATCTTCGGGGTGCTGCTCTATCTCTGCGACCGCTTCGGACTGTCGATTCGCCGCATGTCGGACATGACCCTGATGCCGGCTCTGATCATCGGCGTGGCACAGGCCATCGCCATCATTCCCGGGACCAGCCGTTCGGGCATCACCATGACGGCGGCCAGGGCGCTTGGCTTTGAGCGTCCGGAATCAGCCCGCTTTGCCTTCCTGCTCGGCATTCCGGCCATTGCCGGAGCGGGCATTCTCAAGCTCGGTGATGCTGTGGCCACCGGCGACACCATCAGTTTCGGCATGCTTCTCACCGCGGCGCTGACGTTCTTCGTGGCGCTCGGCACCATCACCATACTGATGAAACTGGTGCGGCACGTCAGCTTCCTGCCCTTTGCCGTCTACCGCATCTTGCTCGGTGCGGTGCTGCTTGGGTTGATCTATTCCGGAATACCACTCGGCGCGGTGAACTGACCGGCCTTCCGGTAACGGTAGAGATATGAGGGCACGATCCCCTCGATACCGCGCGGCGTGATGCCTAGCCCTTCCAGCGTGCGGCGCTCCTGGCGGGCCTCTTCGCTGACCACATTGTCGGTCTTGAGGAGTTCCACCTGATCGCTGGTGAGCAGCGGCTTGGGCAGCAAGCCGAGCAACAGACCTTGGATCCTGGCGATTGGCCAGGGCACCGGCACCAGCAGACGCTCGCGGCCGATGGTGGCGAGCGTGAACTCCATCAGCTGCTTGAAGGACAAGCTCTCCGGACCGCCAAGCTCATACGTCCGCCCATCCGCTTCTCCACGATCGACCAGCCGTGCAACGGCTTCAGCCACGTCGCCGACGAACACCGGCGCGAATTTTGTTTCACCGCCGCCGATCAAAGGCAGGGCCGGCGTGAACCGGGCCAATGCCGCGAACCGGTTGAAAAAATCGTCTTCGGGTCCGAACACAACCGACGGCCGCAGGACGATGGTGCCGGGGAAATTCGCTCTTGCCTGCTTTTCGCCGGCCGCCTTGCTCCGCGCATAGTCCGAGGTGGAATTCTCGTCGGCGCCAAGCGCCGACATCTGGATGAAGAGCCGTGCCTTGGCCGCTTTGGCCGCCTTGGCGCAGGCTTCGGCCCCAAAGACATGAACCGCATCGAAACTCTGTGCGCCGGCGGAATAGAGCACGCCGGTCAGGTTGATCACCGCGTGGGCGCCGTCGCAGGCGGCGGCGAGGGAGGCTGGAAAGCGCACATTGGCCTGAACCGGCATGATCTGCCCCGGTGTGCCCAAGGGCTGCAGGTGGCCGGCGAGATCCGGCCTCCGGCATGCTACCCGGATTCGATAACCACGCTTGGCCAAGGCCCGGACAATGTGGCGGCCGACAAATCCGGAGCCGCCAATGATGGTGATGAGTTTGTTGGAGGTCTGCGCGGTCACGATGCGTCATCCTGCTGATTCAACTGCTCGGCCTTTTAGCGCCGCGTTGCTGGCGATGCAAAGGGTGAGAAGAAGGGGCGGGAAAAGACTGCGTCCCGCCGCCCAGGCCAGCTTGAACGCCGAGGCGCCGAATCGGGTGTTGCGAAGCCCGCCTCACATCTGCCGTAGAGGTTTTGTTGACAGGCTTCGAAAGCCACACTAAGAGACGCGCCCAAGCCCAGATGGCGGAATTGGTAGACGCACTAGTTTCAGGTACTAGCGGGTAACACCGTGGAGGTTCGAGTCCTCTTCTGGGCACCATCTTCTCAAGTCATGACCTACGGCGGGACCCTCTGATGGCCATCAAGCTTTACAAGGGCGACCTGCCCGCGGGATTGGATTTCGGCACCTCGGTGGCGGTCGATACCGAAACCCTCGGCCTGATCCCACGCCGCGACAAGCTCTGCCTGGTGCAGCTGTCCTCGGGCGACGGCAACGCCCATCTGGTGCAACTCGACCGCTCCAGCTATGATTCACCCAATCTGAAGACGCTTCTGAGCAATCCAGCGGTGACCAAGATTTTCCACTATGCCCGATTCGACGTTGCGGTGCTCAAGCACTATCTGGGTGTCGACACAGCACCTCTCTATTGCACCAAGATTGCCTCAAAGCTCACCCGCACCTACACCGACCGTCATGGGCTCAAGGACCTGATCAAGGAACAGCTGGGCATAGACCTCAACAAGCAGCAGCAGAGCTCCGACTGGGGCGCCCATATCCTGAGCGACGCCCAGAAGCAGTATGCGGCCCAGGATGTGCTCTATTTGCATGAACTCAAGGCCCGTCTCGACCAGATGCTGGAGCGCGAGGGTCGCGCCGACATGGCCAGTGCCTGTTTCGGCTTCATTCCGACCCGTGCCGCCCTGGACCTGGCAGGCTGGACCGAGGAAGATGTCTTCGCCCACTGACATCAACGCCAGCCGGGCCAGCCGTGCGGTCCGTTTCGCCATCGTGGCGAAGTTCCTGAGTTGGTTTGCAGCCTTTGTCGGCCTCGCGGTTGTGGTGGCCTTCCTGGTCCAGGCCGGTCTGTTCTCCGCCCTTGCGCCCCGCGAAGAGATCGTGCGGCCCAAGATCGATAATCCCGAGCAGATATCCGCCAGTGATTCGACCGTGACCGGGCTGGACCGGCAGAATCAGCCCTACGAGGTGCAGGCCAGGCGGGGATGGCAGGACGAGGAAAAGCCCAATCTGGTGCACATGGAGGAGCTCAAGGCCACCTTCCACAAGCCCGACGGTGCCACCTATGTTCTCACCTCGCAGACCGGCCTCTATGATACCAAGAGCCGCGAACTCGACGTCACCGGCGATGTCGAAATCAGCGAAGGCGACCGTTTCACCGCGCGCATGGATAGAGCCCACATTGTGGTGGAAACCAAAAATCTGACCTCGGACGTTCCCGTGGACGTCACGATGGGCAGCAATGTGATACGGTCGAACGGCTTGCAAATAACCGATGACGGCAGCCGGATTCTGTTCTTGAATGGCGTGACAGCGCGCTTCGGCGCCCCTGCGGAAGAAGGAAACCAGACACCATGATCCGGAAATTGACAATCGTCTCTGCCGCGCTTGCGCTCGGCCTGACTGCAACCGCTGCCCTGGCCCAGGAGGCCAAGAAGTCAAAGCAGACCGATATCGAAGCCAACCAGATGGAGATCATCGACGCCGAGAAGAAGGCGATCTTCAAGGGAGATGTGAAGGCCGTTCGTGGCGACACCACCATGCGCAGCGACGTGATGGTGGTCTTCTACGAGGAGGTAAAGCAGCCCGACGGCTCCACCAAGACCGATGCCACGAACATCGACGCCACCGGTTCGGTAGTGATCAAGACCAGGAAGGAAACCATTACTGGCGACCGCGCCCAGATCAATCCGCAGACCAACAAGGTGGTTGTGACCGGCAACGTCAAGCTGGTGCAGGGGGCCACGGTGCTGACTGGACCGGAATTGCGCGCCGATCTGGACGCCGATCGGGTGGAAATGCTCGGCGGCCGGGTGAAGGGCAGTTTCCTCCCCAAGTGACCTTGGTGCGGTTAGATAAAATTAAACCTATTGGATGGTAGTTTCGTGGCGCGTGACGAAGACGTGAGGATGGCCCGGGGGCCGGTACGGACAGGCAATGGCGCGCGGACCGTGAATCCGCCGGCCGGGCCTGCGAAGTCCAGGGCACCTGGAGCAGCCCAGCGCGATGGGTTGGTGGTTGAGGGATTGTACAAGTCCTACAAGCGCCGGCCGGTGGTGCGGGGGGTTTCACTCTCCGTCAGGCGCGGTGAAGCTGTGGGCCTGCTCGGACCCAATGGCGCCGGCAAGACGACGGTGTTCTACATGATCATCGGCCTGATTGCCGCCGACAGTGGCAGGATCAGTCTCGATGGTGTCGATATCACCCACCTGCCCATGTATCGCAGGGCCAGGCTGGGCATCGGATATCTGCCCCAGGAGAGTTCGATCTTCCGCGGTTTGACCGTTGAGGAAAACATTCGTGCCGTTCTCGAGTTGACCGACACCCCGAGAGCCCGGCGCGACAGTGTGTTGCGTGAGTTGTTAGATGAGTTCTCAATCTCCCATCTCCGGCATTCGCCGGCTGTTGCGCTCTCTGGCGGCGAGCGTCGCCGCGTGGAAATCGCCCGCGCCCTTGCCGCAAACCCCCAGTACATGCTTCTCGACGAACCCTTCGCCGGAATTGACCCGATTGCGATCAGTGATATTCGCAACCTGGTGCGACAGCTCACCGCTCGGGGAATCGGGGTGCTTATTACGGATCACAACGTCCGAGAGACCCTCGAACTTATCGACACTGCCCTCATCATCCATGAGGGCCAGGTCCTGACCGTTGGCACGCCAGATGAAATCGTCAGCAATCCGGAAGTGCGGCGCTATTATCTGGGCGCCGACTTCAGCATGTGATTGCGGGGTGGCCTAGCCATGGCCTTGGGACAGAGACTGGATTTGCGTCAGGGGCAATCCCTGGTCATGACGCCGCAATTGCAGCAGGCGATCAAGCTGCTGCAGATGTCGAACTTCGAACTCCAGGCCTTTGTCGAAACCGAGCTGGAGCGCAATCCCCTGCTGGAACGCGATGACCGTTCGGAAGCCCAGAGCGAAGCCGCCCAGCCCGCCGCCGAGGACGTTCGCGAACTCTCGGCCGATGGCCCGGCACGCGACGGTTATGCCGACGCCGCAGGCGATCCGGACAGCCCATTTCCCGGTGAGCCCGAAGCTGCCATGCCTGCAATCCTCGGCCCCCAGGATTCTGGTTGGTCGTCAATGCGCGGATCCGGCGGACTGGCCCTGGATGAGGACGGCATGGAATTCGCCGCGACCCTCAGCAAGACTGAGACACTCACTGAACATCTGACCGATCAGCTTGCTCTCACCATATCGGACCCGGCCGACCGGTTGATCGGCCAGCACCTGATCGGCATGATCAACGAGGCCGGCTATCTGACCGCAGATGTGGCCAGCGTGGCCGAGATGCTTGGTACGGATGCCGCCCATGTCGAGCGCGTGCTCAAGACTTTACAAGATTGCGATCCGCCGGGGGTCTTCGCCCGTGACCTCAAGGAATGCCTGCGCCTGCAGCTCGAGGACCGAAACCGCTATGATCCGGCCATGGCTGCGCTCATCGGCCATCTGGAACTTGTGGCCAAGCGTGACTACGCGGCCTTGAAAAATATCTGCCGGGTCGATCTCGATGATCTGATGGACATGATTGCCGAGCTGCGGCACCTCAACCCCAAACCTGGCCATGCCTTCGGGTCCGAGCCGGTGCAGCCGGTGATTCCGGACGTCATCGTGCGTGCCGCGCCCGACGGATCGTGGATCGTGGAACTCAACAGCGAAACCTTGCCGCGAGTGCTGGTCAACAACCAGTATCTGGCCCAGGTCTCGAAGTCGGCGGCCCGGGTCGAGGACAAGTTGTTTCTGTCGGAATGCCAGGCTAACGCTACCTGGCTGGTGAAAAGCCTGGACCAGCGTGCCCGGACCATCCTCAAGGTTGCCCGCGAGATCGTGCGCCAGCAGGATGCTTTCCTGGTGCTCGGCATCCAGCATCTGCGGCCGCTCAACCTCAAGACGGTGGCTGAAGCGATCGAGATGCACGAATCAACCGTGAGCCGCGTCACTTCGAACAAATACATGGCGACCCCTCGCGGCGTCTATGAACTCAAATATTTCTTTACCACCGCCATTGCCTCGGCCGAGTCCGAAGGCGATGCCCATTCCGCAGAAGCGGTCCGGCATCGCATACGCGAACTGATCGCTGGGGAAGGCGACGCCGTACTGTCCGATGACACGATCGTCGATCTGCTCAAGCAGGCCGGAATCGACATCGCCCGGAGAACGGTGGCGAAATACAGGGAATCGCTGGGTATTCTGTCTTCCGTCCAGCGCCGCCGCGAGCGCCGTGCACAGGCGCGGTAAAGCCGTTGACTTCACTTTGCCCCGCGACTAGGGTCCGCGCCGCTTCGTGAAGGCTGCGGCGGTCGACCCCCATTCCGCCATCAAAACTTGTGACGAAGCACAATGGGTGGTTCCGCATCCCGCGGCTGGCCAGTTGACGTTTGACGAGAAGACGCCCATTTCTATGAAATGGGTGGAATAAGGAATTTGCCACGACCATGCAGATCAAGATCACCGGAAAGAACCTCGACGTCGGCGACGCTCTGAGGGAACATGTGACCGAAAAACTCCAGCAGCTCCGGCAGAAATATTTCGAAGGCACCGTTCACGGACATATCACCATCGAGAAGCAGCGCAGCGGTTTTCACAGCGACTGCATGCTGCATCTGGCAACCGGGCTGACCCTTCAGGCCACTGGCGATGCCCAGGATGCTCATCTGAGCTTCGATGCCGCCGCCGCCCACCTCGAAAAGCAGCTGAGGCGCTACAAGCGGCGTCTCAAGGACCATCACAGCGCCCGCCGCGAGCCGGTGCGCCAGCTCGAAGCCGCCAGCTATGTCATCTCCCCGGCGCCGGAGGAGGAAGACGAGACTGCCGGGCTCAATCCGGTGGTGGTTGCCGAAACTGGCACGAATGTGCCCGAAATCAGTGTCGGCGAAGCAGTCATGCAGCTCGATATTTCCAATGTGCCCTTCGTGCTTTTCCGCAACGGCGGACACGGGCGTTTGAACGTCGTCTACCGCCGGCCGGATGGCAACATCGGCTGGGTCGACCCCAAACCTGAAGCCTGAACCACAGCCAGACCCTGATGGGAGAGGCCGAATGACACTGGACCAGATCATCGACGTCAACGCGGTGCTTCCGAACGTGAAGGCGCAGAACAAGAAGCAATTGCTTCTCGAACTCGCCCAGGCCATGGCGGCGCGTGTTGCCATCGATCATCGGATCATCTTCGAGACCCTGTTGACGCGCGAAAAGCTGGGTTCGACGGGCATCGGTCAGGGCATAGCCATTCCCCACGGCAAGATTCCGACTCTGAGCCGCGTCTACGGGCTGTTTGCGCGGCTCTCGGTCCCCATCGACTTCGATGCGATCGACGGACAGCCTGTCGATCTGGTCTTCGTGCTGCTTGCCCCGGATCACGCCGGTGCCGATCATCTCAAGGCGCTCGCGCGGATTTCGCGGCTGTTGCGGGATCCATCGGTGGTGGAGAAACTGCGCGGCACGACAGACGCAGAGGGCCTCTATGCCATATTGACGGAGCCGGCGGCAACGCCGTCGAGCGCCACCGCCGCCTGAAATCCATCACGACTTGCCATTGTCGCCTGGCGCACCAGTCAGTGCACGCTCATGGCCATGAGCTCATGTTCACTGGCGCTTCCGAGTGCTGCCTCGCGGCTGTCCGAGATCGATACCGGCGTGCCATCGGCATGATAGAGGCAGAAGAGCCGCGAACGCGGGGCAATGACGATCTCGCTGCCGAGCAGCTTCATGGCTTCTTCGCCTCCGATCTCGCGGATATAGGCGAGCGCGCCGCCGCCGAGTTGCGCAAGATCAGCTTCCGACAGCGTAAGTGTCTTATTGGTGTCCTGTGCTTTCATGATCTTAGCCTCCGATCTCGATGCGGCGCACCGTACGCCGCGGTTCCGGCCGCTCCAGAACGATCATCAACAGGCCGTTCTCGAGGCGGGCTCCCTTCACCTCCATGCCATCCGCAAGAACGAAGGTTCGAGCGAACTGGCGGGCGGCAATGCCGCGGTGCAGGTAGGACTTGGCGTCATCGTCCTTCTGGCGGCCGCGGATCGACAGTTGGTTGTCCTCGACGGTGACATCCAGTTCGTCCCGTCCGAAGCCGGCTACGGCGAGCGTGATCCGCAACCGCTCTGCCTCGCCTTCGGACTGCGGCAGGCGTTCGATGTTGTAGGGTGGATAGGCTTCGCCCGACGTCTTGGCCGCCCGGTCAAGCATGCGCTCGAGAGCATCGAAACCAAGAAGATAAGGCGATGAAAAAACCGAAACACGCGACATGATCTTGCCCTTGTTCAAGCAGCATTCTCGCTGGCAGCCCTTGTGCGGCACCACCAGATGAGTATTGATATGTGAAAGCCCTACCGGCTTTTCAAGCGATGATGAACTTGACAGGCTGGATGGAAATTGATCAGAAGGTAAAAAAAGATCGCGTAAGAAACTGCGATGTGAAGTGATGAAACGGGAACAAACAGGGAGATCCCAATGAAGAGACGCACATTGCTTGCGACCGCGGCAGCTCTGGCCATATCGGCCACCTGCGCCCTTGCGGCTGACGACAAGCCGGCCATCGTCTTCGATATCGGCGGCAAGTTCGACAAGTCGTTCAACGAGTCGATGTACAATGGTTCGGAGAAGTTCAAGGCCGACAGCGGCGTCCAGTATGGCGAGTTCGAAATTGCCAACGAAGCTCAGCGCGAGCAGGCAATTCGCAACTTTGCCGATCAGGGCTACAGCCCGATCATCGCTGCTGGCTTCGCCCAGGCTGCGGCGGTGGAAAAGGTCGCCAAGGAATATCCGGAGCTGAAGTTCGCCATCGTCGACATGGTCGTCGACCTGCCGAACGTGCAGTCGATCGTGTTCAAGGAACACGAGGGCTCCTATCTCGTCGGCATGTTGGCCGGCATGGCATCCAAATCGGGCAAGGTCGGCTTCGTCGGCGGCATGGATATCCCGCTGATCCGCAAGTTCGGCTGCGGTTACGTGCAGGGTGTGAAAGCAGCGCGAGCCGACGCAACGGTGTTCCAGAACATGACGGGCGACGACGGCTCGGCCTGGAACAATCCGGTGAAGGGCGGCGAGATCACCAAGGGCCAGATGGCTCAGGGCGCGGATGTGGTCTATGCGGCCGCGGGTGCGACGGGCCTCGGCGTGCTGCAAGCTGCCGCCGATGGCGGAGCGCTGTCGATTGGCGTCGACGCCAACCAGAACTACCTGCATCCTGGCAAGGTGCTCACTTCCATGCTGAAGCGCGTTGACGTGGCCGTCTACAACGTCATGAAGGACGGCAAGGACGGTACCTTCCAAGCCGGCATCAAGGCGCTGGGCCTCGCCGAGGACGGCGTCGGCTATGCCATGGACGAGAACAACAAGGATCTGGTGACTGCCGACATGCAGGCCAAGGTGGAAGCTGCCAAGGCCGACATCATCGCCGGCAAGATCGTGGTCCATGACTACACCGAGGACAACGCTTGCCCGGTGCAGTGAGACGGTGATCGTCACCCGGCCCGGAATCGCACAGGGCGAAAGCCCGAAGCGACGGAACCGGATCGGGTGGCGTCGTATCTTCCATGGTGCAGAATTGGGCGCCAAATGTTCTGGCCTCTACCGGAACGGTGGCACATAGAAGCGGGATGGATGCGTGACAGTGACGGACAGAGCCCCCGCCATCGAACTAATCGGCATCGACAAGCGGTTCGGGCCGGTCCATGCCAACAAGAATGTTTCAATTTCCGTGGCCCAGGGATCGATCCACGGCATCATCGGTGAAAACGGGGCCGGCAAGTCGACGCTGATGTCGATTCTCTTCGGCTTCTATCATGCCGACAAGGGTGAGATCCGCATCAAGGGCAAGCCCGTCCGGATCCGCTCGTCCTCCGATGCCATAGCCCATGGCATCGGCATGGTGCATCAGCATTTCATGCTGGTGGAGAATTTCACCGTTCTCGAGAACGTCGTGCTCGGCGCCGAGGGCGGCGCGCTTATCGGCCCGGCGCTGGCGCGGGCGCGCACCGAACTGCAGCGGCTCGCCCAGGAATACGAAATGGACGTCGACCCGGACGCCGCCATCAGTGATCTGCCCGTGGGCCTGCAGCAGCGCGTCGAAATCCTGAAAGCGCTGTTCAAAGGGGCCGAGACGCTGATCCTCGACGAGCCGACCGGTGTGCTGACGCCAGATGAGGCAGATCATCTGTTCCGGATCCTCGGCACACTGCGCGACCAGGGCAAGACCGTCATCCTCATCACCCACAAGCTGCGCGAGATCATGGCGATCACCGACCGTGTCTCCGTGATGCGGCGTGGCGAGATGGTGGCACATTTCGAAACGGCCAAGACCAGTGTCGAACAACTGGCCGAGGCCATGGTGGGCCGCCATGTGCTGCTCCGGGTCGAGAAGGGGCCTTCGAAGCCCGGCGAAGTCGTGCTCGACGTGAGGAATCTTACCTGGAAGGACAAGAACGGCGTGCCGCGCGTCGACAACGTGTCCTTCTCCGTCCGCAAGGGCGAGATCGTTGGAATCGCCGGTGTATCCGGTAACGGCCAGTCCGAGCTTCTCGACTGCATTGCCGGAATCGCCCGCCCAACATCTGGCGAGATCGTCTTCGAGGGCAAGGAAATCGGCCACTTGGGCGATCCTGCCCATGTCCGCGCCGAGGGCCTGGCTCACGTGCCGGAAGACCGCCAGCACCGGGGGCTCATCGCGAGCTTCGATGCCAGCGAATCCGAAATTCTGGGATGGCACCATGACGGGGCCTTGGGCAAGGGCTTTCGCCTCGATCGCCAGAAGGTGATCGCGAGGGCGAAGGCGGAGATGGAAGAGTTTGACGTGCGGCCCCCCGACCCGCTGCTGCGAAGCGGAAAATTTTCCGGCGGCAATCAGCAGAAGATCATCCTGGCGCGCGAGATCCTGCGTGATCCTGACCTGCTCATCGTCGGCCAGCCGACGCGCGGCGTCGATATCGGCGCCATTGAATTCATTCACCGCCGCCTCATCCAGTTGCGCGATGAAGGCAAGGCTGTGCTGCTGGTGTCAGTCGAGCTCGATGAGATCCGCTCCATGTCCGACCGCATCCTCGTGATGTTCGCCGGAAAAGTGATGGGTGAGCTTGGACCCGAGGCTGGCGAGCGCGAGTGTGGCCTGTTGATGGCCGGCGTGACGAAGGATGCCGCCTGATGAGCGCCAGAGGTGAATTGCCGGCCTGGGTCGATGTCGGTCTCATTCCGCTGCTGAACCTGCTGGTGGCGCTGATCGTATCCGGCCTCGTTGTCATCATCATCGGCGAGAACCCTCTCGAAGCCATGTGGATCATGCTCAAGGGTGCGGTAGGCTCGATCAAGGGCTGGGGCTATCTGCTCTACTATGCGACGAACTTCACGTTCACCGGGCTTGCCGTGGCCGTGGCCTTCCATGCCGGACTTTTCAACATCGGCGGCGAAGGTCAGGCCTATATCGCGGGTGTCGGCGCCGCCGCCGTCGGGCTGGGTCTTGTGTTCCTGCCGTGGCCCATCGTCATTCCGCTGGCAATCCTCGCCTGCATGGCCGTCGGTGCCTTCTGGGCCTGGATCCCCGGCGTCCTGCAGGCCAAGCGCGGCAGCCATATCGTTATCACCACAATCATGTTCAACTTCATCGCCTCCAGCGTGGTTGGCTACCTCATCAACTACTGGTTCCGCCCGGTGGGCAAGATGGCGGTCGAGAGCCGTGAGATCACCGGCGCCTACATCATGAGTTTCCGCGAGGTGGCGCGTGAATATTTCGACTATCGCCTGCCGTCTTCGCCACTGAATTTCACCGTGTTCCTCGCGATCGTGGTGGCGTTTCTCGTGTGGTATCTCCTGTGGCGCACCAAACTCGGTTACGAGATCCGGGCGCTTGGCGCCAACCCGGCCGCCGCCATCTATGCGGGCATCAAGGCCGACCGCATCATCATCATCACCATGGCGATCTCCGGGGCGCTCGCCGGATTGATGGCGGTCAACGAAATTCTGGGCGCCCAGCACCGCTTGCTTCTCGGCTTCGTCCAGGGAGCGGGCTTCGTCGGCATTGCGGTGGCACTGATGGGCCGATCGCATCCCTTCGGCATCGTCCTCTCGGCCATGCTGTTCGGCCTGCTCTATCAGGGCGGCACCGAACTCTCCTTTGCCAAGCCCGAAATCAACCGCGACATGGTGGTGGTGATCCAGGGTCTTGTCATCCTGTTCATGGGCGCGCTCGAACACGTCTTCCGCCCATGGCTCTCCGCACTGTTCTTCAAGCCGGGAGAGGACTGAGATGGATTTCTACATCGAGTTCCTCGCCTCCATGATCCGCCTATCCGTGCCACTGGTGCTCGCCTGCCTCGCGGGCCTGTGGTCGGAGCGCTCCGGCATTGTCGACATCGGGCTCGAGGGCAAAATGCTGATCGGCGCCTTCACTGCCGCTTCAGCCTCGGCCGTGTTCGGCTCGGCCTGGATCGGCCTTGGATGCGCCATTATCGTCTCGGTTGGGTTCGCCTTGGTGCACGGCTACGCCTCGATCAACCAGCGCGGCAACCAGGTCGTCTCGGGCGTTGCCATCAACATGCTGGCGGCGGGTCTCGCCGTGGTGCTCGGCAACGAATGGTTCAGGGAGGGTGGCCGCACACCGGCCCTGCCGCCGCAGGGTCGCTTCATGCCAGTCGAAGTGCCGGGCCATGACATGCTGTCGGCCAACCCTGTTCTGTCAGTCATCGACAGGCTTTTCCTGTCACATTCGGTTCTAACCTACGTGGCCTTCGCGATGGTCCCGCTGACGGCCTGGGCTTTGACCCGGACGCGCTTTGGTTTGCGGCTCCGCGCCGTGGGCGAGAATCCCCACGCCGTGGACACCGCGGGAATTTCGGTGTCGGCCTTGCGCTACCGCGCCGTTCTGATCGCCGGCGTGCTCTGTGGTATCGCCGGCACCTACATCTCGATCTCGCTGTCGGCGAGCTTCGTGCGCGACATGACGGCGGGCACTGGCTTCATGGCGCTGGCGGCGCTGATCTTCGCCAACTGGCGGCCATGGCCGGCACTTGGCGCTTGCCTGTTGTTCGGTTTCCTCCAGGCCTTCGGCAACAACATGCAAGGCAAGCCCTTCCTCGGCGTCGAGCTTCCGGTGCAGTTCATCATCATGCTGCCCTATGTGCTGACCGTGATCCTTCTGGCGGGCTTCATTGGCAAATCGATTCCACCCAAGGCGAGCGGCATCCCCTACGTCAAGGACCGCTGACATGCGCGATCTGATCGAAGCGGCAATGGCCGCACGCCACAAGGCACATGCACCCTATTCGCATTTCTACGTCGGCGCTGCCGTGCGCGACGAACGGGGCCGGGTCTTCGGCGGCTGCAACATCGAGAATGCCTCCTATCCGCAGGGCTGGTGTGCCGAGCCCTCGGCGATCTCGGCTCTGATCGTCGCGGGCGGTACCCGCATCACCGAAGTGGCGGTCATGGGCAATGGCGAGACGCTGTGCACGCCGTGTGGCGGCTGCCGCCAGAAGATCCGCGAATTCGCAGACGGCAACATACCAATCCACTGTTGTGCCGAGAATGGTGACCTGATCCGGAGCTTCACGCTGGAAGAGTTGTTGCCGTTTTCATTTGGACCGGAGCACCGGAAATGAACCCGCTCGCCGACCGGCTCGGAAGCCGCAAGCCGAAGACCGCCATCGTCCTGGGTTCGAGCCTTGGTCCCATAGCGGAGGCTGTCGAGGATCCGCTGGTGATCCCCTATGGCGAGATCCCGGGTTTTCCGGTGTCGCGCGTGTCGGGACACGCTGGCCGCCTGGTGGTGGGAAAGTTGTCGGGTGTGGAAGTTGCCGTGATGCAGGGCCGTTCGCATCCCTACGAGACCGGCAATCCGGCGGTGATGCGTCCGGCGATCGAAATCCTCCAGGCAGTGGGCGTCGAGACGCTGATCCTCACCAATGCCGCCGGTTCGCTGGACGTCAAGATGCGCCCGGGGTCGATCATGCTGATCTCCGATCATATCAATTACGCCGGTATGAATCCGCTGGTCGGCCAGCAGGGCGATGAGAATTTCGTGCCAATGACAGATGCCTATGATCCTGGCCTGCGCCGTAAACTGCGCGCCGCCGCCGATTCCAAGAATCTCACGCTGCACGAAGGCGTCTATGTCTGGTTTTCCGGACCGTCCTTCGAGACCCCTGCGGAGATCCGCATGGCGCAGGTGATCGGCGGTTCGGCAGTGGGCATGTCGACCGTGCCGGAAACCATCCTCGCCCGGCGTTTCGGCATGAAGGTTGCGGGACTCTCGGTCATCACCAACCTCGGGGCAGGGCTGGAAGGCGCGAGCCCCAGCCATGACGAGACCAAGACCGAAGGCGCCAAGGCTGCCGAGGACATGCGCCGCCTGCTTGCCGCATTCTTTGCGCGGGGCTGATATGCTGCCACAGGAGGTGATCCGCCGGAAACGCGATGGCCAGACCCTCGGGCGCGACGAGGTAAGGGATTTCATCAGTGGGCTGGCCGATGGAAGCGTGTCGGAAGGCCAGGTGGCGGCCTTCGCTATGGCCGTATTCTTCAAGGGCATGACGCGCGACGAGGCTGTAGGGCTGACCCTCGCCATGCGGGACTCCGGGACGGTGCTCGCGTGGGACTTGCCGGGACCGGTGGTAGACAAGCATTCCTCTGGCGGCATAGGCGATAATCTCTCGCTGATGCTCGCGCCCATGCTGGCCGCATGTGGCTGCCATGTTCCGATGATCTCGGGTCGAGGCCTAGGACACACGGGTGGGACTCTCGATAAGTTGGACTCCATTCCCGGCTACCAGACCCAGCCCGGGCTCGAGCTGTTTCGGAAGGTCACGCGTCAGGCGGGTTGCGCCATAATTGGTCAGACCTCCGACCTCGCCCCGGCCGACAAGCGGCTTTATGGCATTCGTGACGTGACCGCCACGGTGGAATCCATCCCCCTCATTACCGCTTCGATTCTGTCGAAGAAGCTCGCTGCCGGGCTGCAATATCTGGTGCTTGACGTGAAGATGGGATCAGGCGCCTTCATGGCAACGATGGCAGAGGCGCAGGGACTCGCCGGGTCCCTGGTTGCTGTCGCAAATGGCGCCGGCCTCAAGACGACTGCGCTGATCACCGACATGGATGAACCGCTTGCGCCCAGTGCTGGCAATGCCATCGAAGTGGCCCATGCCTGCGAATTTCTCTTGAACCGAGCCCATGACCGCCGTGTCATGGAGATCACGCTGGCGCTGGGCGCAGAGCTGCTCGTCAGCGCCGGCGTCGATGCCACGGCGGAGACCGCCAGGGCAAGGTTGCAAAGGTCGCTGGAAAGTGGTGCGGCCGCGGAACATTTCGAACGCATGGTTGCCCTGTTGGGCGGGCCGGGAAGCTTTCTGCGTGACCACGGGAGGCATCTGGCGCGGGCGCCAATCGTGAAGCCGGTCCACGCCGATCAGTCCGGCTTCGTCAACACGATCCGCACGCGCGACCTGGGTATTGCGGTGATTGAACTCGGCGGCGGGAGGAGAGTACCCGCTGATGTGATTGACCATCGCGTCGGATTGACCAAACTGGCCGCCAAGGGGGCCCAAGTCGATGCAGGCACACCACTCTGCCTTGTGCATGCCGCCGATGAGGCGGGCCTCGCGCGCGCCGCTGCGCTGGTGAAGGCCGCCTATGCCATCGGTGAGAAGCCGCAGCCCGTGCCCTGCATCCATGCGCGGATAGGAGCGTAACATGTCTCGCGCCTTCCTGTTTGTCCTCGACAGCTTTGGCATCGGTGGTGCGCCTGACGCCGCCAGGTTCGATGACGAGGGTGCCAATACGCTGCTGCACATCGCCGAGCGCATGAAGCTTCGCTTGCCGCATATGGCGTCCCTCGGCCTTGGGCGCGCGGCCGAGGCGTCTTCGGGGCGGGATCCCTTCGGCCCGGTAGAATTGGCGGGCCAGTGGGGCTACGCCACCGAAGTCTCGCAGGGCAAGGATACCATCACCGGCCATTGGGAAATGGCAGGCGTGCCGCTGTCCTTCGACTGGGGCTATCTCCCCCATACCATCCCGGCATTTCCGGATGAGTTTCTCCGTGAGCTGATGACAAGATGCAGTCTTCCGGGGTTTCTTGCCATGTGCCACGCGTCCGGCACTGAGGTGATAGAAGAGTATGGCGAGGAACACCTGCGGACTGGAAGGCCGATCATCTATACCAGCGTCGACAGCGTCATCCAGATTGCAGCCCACGAGGATCACTTCGGCCTCCAACGGCTCTATGATGTCTGCAAGGTGGCGCGCGAACTCTCGTTTCCGATGAAGATCGGCCGGGTGATCGCCAGACCCTTTGTCGGCGAAACCGCGAAGACCTTCACGCGTACGGGACGGCGGAAGGATTATGCTGTCGCCCCGCCGTCAGCCACGCTGCTCGACAAGCTTACCGCCGCCGGCCGGCCGGTCGTCTCGGTTGGTAAGATCGGCGATATCTTCGCCCATTCGGGGACCGGGGAGGAAGTCAAGGTTGCGGGCCTCGACAAACTCATGGAGGTTTCACTATCCGCCATGGACCGTCTGCCCGATGGCGGACTGGTGATGACCAATTTCGTCGATTTCGACACGGAGTTCGGTCATCGCCGCGACCCCATCGGCTATGGCCGATTGCTGGAGCACTACGACGCGATGCTTCCGCAGGTCTTTGCCAGAATGCGCGACGGCGATCTCCTGACCCTGACCGCCGATCACGGCAATGACCCTACCTGGAAGGGCACCGACCACACCCGCGAGCAGGTGCCGATCATGACCTTCATGAGGGGCATGGCGCCCGGCACCTTTGGCCACCGCAAGAGCTTTGCCGATATCGGCCAGACCATTGCCAGGCACCTCGGGTCAGCGCCGCTTGACGCCGGAGACGCTTGGTCAATCTGACCGCTTCAGCACCGCTTGCAGGACGTTCCGGACACCGATAGCGCCGAGGAAGCGGTCGTTCTCATCGAAGATCGCCACCGGAGCGACATTGGTGTTGTGGATGGCCAGCATCACGGTCTTCAGCGTCGTCCCGGGCTTTGCCCAATAGACCGGACGCATGCTGGGCGGCACCGGCTTTTCGATCTCATCGCAAGATACCCACTCGGCCTTCTTACCATCGCGCTCGGCGGCAATGACCTGATGCTCCGTGTCGAGCTTGAAACGGGTAGTCTTGCGGCGATCGAGCCACACCCAGCCGTCGCCCGCCGGCTCAAGCTCATGGAGGGCCCGCATCACGTTCCAAGCCGTCAGCACCGACAGCGGATTCACATTGGCGATAAAGTCCCGCACATAATCATTGGCAGGACGCAGGACAATATCCTCCGGCGCGCCTGACTGCACGATGCGGCCACCTTCCATGATGGTGATCCGGTTGCCGATCTTGAGCGCCTCCTCGAGATCGTGGCTGACGAAGATGATGGTCTTCTTGATCGATTTCTGCAGTTGCAGCAACTCGTCCTGCAGTTTGGTCCGGATGAGGGGATCAAGAGCCGAGAACGGCTCGTCCATGAGCAGGATCGGTGCCTCGGTGGCGAAGGCCCGCGCCAGCCCGACCCGCTGCTGCATGCCACCCGAAAGTTCGTGGACATGCTTGTTGGCCCATTTGTCGAGACCGACGAGTTTGAGTTGAGCATCTACCTTGGCGTTGCGCTCGGCCTCGGGCATGCCGGCCAGTTCGAGGCCGAAGCCGGCGTTTTGACGAACCGTGCGCCATGGCAGCAGTGCGAACTGCTGGAACACCATGGCGACCTGCTTCTGCCGGATATGGCGCAAGGTCGCTTCGTCGCAAGAGGCGACATCGACCATGCGGTTGCCGTCCTTGACCATAACCTCGCCATCGGTGACCTTGTTGAGGCCGTTAACAGCCCGCAGCAGGGTGGACTTGCCTGACCCTGACAGCCCCATCAGCACACTGATCTCGCCCTCGTTCACCACGAGATTGGCTCCTGTGGCGCCGAGCACGGCACCGGTCTTGGCGAGAATCTCCGCGCGGTCTGATCCGGCGCGCGCCATCTCCAGAGCTTCGTTGGCCCTGTCGCCGAAGATGATGTCGACGTTCTTGAACTCGACAGCGATCGTCATTTCTTTGCTCCTGCTTTCACGGCAAGGGCACGATCGATGATGATGGCCAGCACCACGATAGCAAGGCCCGCTTCGATGCCGAGCGGAATGTTGCGATTGGCGAGCGCCTTGTTGACCGGGTTACCCAGGCTGGGCGCACCGATCAAAGTGGCGAACACCACCATCGACAGCGACAGCATGATGCACTGGGTCAGACCGGCCATGATCGAGGGCATGGCGGCGGGCAGTTCGACCTTCCACAGCAGTTGACGCCTGGTGGCGCCGAAGCTCTCGCCCGCCTCGATCATCGGCTTGGGAATCGATGTGATACCGAGATAGGTCATGCGCACCGGGGCCGGCATGGCAAAGATGATGGTGACGATGAGGGCTGGAGCGGCGCCTAGGCCGAAGAGAATGAGGATGGGGATGAGATAGACGAAGGTCGGCATGGTCTGCATCAGGTCGAGGACCGGTTGCATCACCCGCCAGACTCTCGGTTTGTGGGCCGCCCAGATGCCCAGCGGAACGCCGACAGACATGGACAGCGCGGTGGAGCCCAAGACCAGGACCAGTGTCTGGATCGTTTCCTTCCACAGACCCTGGTTGATGATGAAGAGAAAGCCGAGCATGACGGCCAGCGCCAATTTCCACGACCGTTGCAGCCCATAGGCGAGGCCGGCAAGCAGGATGGCGAGGACCACCGGCGGGAACATGAGCAGAATGCCTGTGAGGCCCTCGATCACGAAGTTGAGCGAGATCTTGATCGCGTCAAACAGCCACTGGACGTACTCGACGATGAAGTCGATGATCGCTTTGCCCCATTTGCCGACCGGTATCTTCCATGACCGGATGAAGTCCGAAACCGGATCCATTGCGCCCCTCCCCAGGGATTGTGAAACCCCTCAGCAGTCTTGAGTGCTGCATTTTCAAGGGGCGTATCCTCCGGGCCGACGCATGGGCCCGCCCGGAGGATGTCGTGCAGAGTTCAGTTTGCCAGCGCAGCCGCTACCGCCGCTGCTGCATCGCCGCCATCGAAGGTGGTGACGCCGTCGAGCCACGGCTTCACGGTGTCGGGATTGGCCTTCAGCCATTCCCTGGCGGTTTCCTTCGGATCGGCACCATCCTTCAACACCTTGTCCATCATGGCGCCTTCCATGGCGAGGGTGAATTTCAAGTTGGACATGAATTTGCCGGCGTTGGGGCACTCGGTGGCATAGCCGGCGCGGGCATTCGTATAGACGGTTGCGGCACCGAAGCCTGAGTCGCCCATGCCGTCGAGGTAATGAATCTTCATTTCACCTATGACCGGATGCGGCGTCCAGGCGAGGAAGATGATCCACTGGTTGTCCTTCATCGCCTTCTCGGCCTCGGTCAGCATACCGGCTTCAGAGCTCTCGACCAGTTCGAAGCCATCGAGCTTGTTCTCTGGATTGGCGATCATTTCGCCGATGATGCGATTGCCGTCGTTGCCGGCCTCGATGCCGTAGATCTTGGCCCCAAACTTGTCCTTGTGGGCGCCAATGTCAGCAAGGCTCTTCACGCCGGCATCGGCCACATATTGCGGAACGACGAGTCCGTAACCAGCACCTTCGAGATTGGTGCCGATGGTCTCGACCGACTTCTCGTCGAAGTAGGGCTTCACGTCAGCCGTCATCGACGGCATCCAATTGCCGAGAAACACATCGATGTCATTGTTCTTCATCGAGGCGTAGGTCACGGGAACCGACAGCTGCGAGGACTCCGGCTCGTAGCCCAGTGCCTCAAGCACAACCGAGGTTGCGCCGGTCGTCACCTGAATGTCAGTCCAGCCTACGATTTCGGCAATGCGCACTTTCTTGCAACTCTCGGAGTCGGCTGCAAGCGCCGGAGCCGAGAGGCTGGCAATTGCGGCGCCAAAGGCGAGCAGGCCCGCGAGAGTCTTGTTGATCATCATGGTCTTGGTTTCCTCCCTGATTTAGCCGGGACCAGAGTTCTTGCCACCGTAACCCGGCCGTCGCGCCGGACTACAACCCGGCCCCTTTCGGCTGTCAAGTTTTATTATTGGACAAGCGTCCAATATAAAACTAGCATTTGCTCCAAGGAGAGCCCAATGCCCAAGCTCGGCATGGCGCCAATCCGGCGCCGACAACTGGTCGACGCGGCTATCGCCGTCATCCATGATGATGGCTTCCATCAAGCCACCGTTGCGCGCATCGCCAAGCGGGCCGGAATATCCGCGGGCATGGTGCATCATTATTTCACCGACAAGGACGATCTCTTCATCGCCACCATGCGGCATCTGCTGATGGAGTTCAAAGCCGATGCTGTGGCCCGGTTGGCGGCAGCATCGACGCCGACAGCCCGGATCTTTGCCATCATAGATGCCTCGTTCAGCGATACCCAGTTCGATGAGCGGGTGTTCGGCGTATGGCTGGCGCTCTATGGCAATGCCCGGCAATCAGACCGCCTTCAGAAGATCCTGCTGGTCTATCACCGGCGGCTGCGCAGCAATCTTGTCCATGATCTGCGCCGACTTCTGGACGAACGGGCCGCGACGCGGCTTGCCGACGGTATCGCTGCAATGATAGACGGGCTATGGCTTCGCTATGCCCTGACCGGAAAGCCCAAGGACCCCGAAGAACCGCGAACCATGACCCGGGACTATGTCTCGGCCACGCTCGATCAGGCTTTGGTCTCGGGACCCGCCATGATAAGAGCAGCCTCCTGACGAGGGAGGCAAACGCATGAAGCCAGTCAAGTGGGGCATTATCTCGACCGCCAATATCGGCGTTGCCAAGGTCATTCCGGGCATGCTCAAGAGCAAGGATCTGGAGATCGTGGCGATTTCGTCGCGAAAGCTCAAGAATGCGAAGGACTGGGCGACGAGACTCGGAATTCCCAAGGCCTATGGGTCCTACGAAGACATGCTGGCTGACCCGGAGATCGAGGCCGTTTACAATCCTTTGCCCAACCATCTCCATGTCCCGCTCACGCTGGCCGCGGCTAGGGCCGGCAAACATGTGCTGTGCGAAAAGCCGATCGCCATCACAGCCCAGGAGGCCAAGCAACTCAAGAGGGCGCCAAAGACCGTCCATATCGCCGAGGCCTTCATGGTTCGCCACGCGGCCCAGTGGCTGGCCGTGCGCGAACTGGTGAAGAAGGGCAGGATCGGCGATGTGCGCGCCATCCAGGTGTTCTTCTCCTATTTCAACCGCGACCCTAAGAACGTGCGCAACATGGCCGAAATAGGCGGCGGTGGACTGCTCGACATCGGCTGCTACCCCATCACTGTGTCCCGTTTCATCTTCAACGGCGAACCCAGTCGGGTCACCGCCACATTCGATCGCGATCCCAAGTTCAAGACCGACCGCACCGCCGGCGGCCTGGCGGACTTCGGAAACGGCCGGCATCTGTCCTTCACCGTCTCGACCCAGCTTGCCCCCTTCCAGCGGGTTCAGATCGCCGGTACCAAGGGCCGGATCGAAATCGAAATCCCCTTCAACGCCCCGCCCGACCTGCCCAATCGCTACTTCGTCCAGGGCATGGAGATGAATGCCGGCGAATGGGTGGAACTGCCGGTGTCCGACCAGTATCAACTTCAGGCCGAGGCCTTTGGACGGGTGATCCGCAAGAAGCAGAAACTGACTTGGGGGGTTGATGACGCCATCCAGAACATGAAGATTCTAGATGCCTTCTTCAGGTCGGAGAAGAGCCGCAAGTGGGAGAAACCCTGACTGCAGGACGCCAGGGTCCGCACCGGGCACAAGGAGATTGACGAGACGGGTCATCCTGACTATAAGCCCGCCATCCCGATAGGCCGGGAAAGCTGGTCGCCTGCCCAATGGTATGCGGCCAATTCGCTTTGATGGCCTGTCATCCGAGATTCAGACAAGCAGGACCGAAGCCACATGGCCAATACGAAATCGGCGAAGAAGGCCACCCGCGTGACCGCCCGCCGCACCGCGATCAACAAGAACCGCGTTAGCCGCATCCGCACCCAGGTACGCAAGGTGGAGGAGGCGATCGCCTCGGGCAACAAGGCGGCTGCCGAAGCAGCCCTCCTGGCCGCCCAGCCGGAGTTGATGCGTGGTGCGCAGAAGGGCGTGATGCACAAGAACGCCGCCTCGCGGAAGGTTTCGCGCCTGACCCTGCGTATTCGGGCCCTGAACGCCTGATACGACTTTTGTCGACGTCGATTTGACGCGCCGGACGCTCCCCGTCCGGCGCTTTTCGTTTGTCCGGGAACGGATTGTCTTGCGCAAGAAAACAACAACGATTTCAGTTGTTTGAACGCATTGCATGCCGATGCCGCCCAGAGGGGTCGGGTTGCGGACGGTTGCATCCCCGATAAGCCGTTACGGCCGCAATTTGTGACCCGCCTGTGTCAATTTTGCACGCTGCCCAAAAACCGGCATGACTCCATGGAGTTAGAGAAAGGCGCCGGCGAGGCTTCGCTTCAGCCCCTGCTGTCAAGCCTTCTCCGTGTACGGAAAGACTGCGGATTCAAGTTGCGAGACTTGGGTCCGGCTTTGTAAGTTCCTGGGGCGCGCAGGGGCCAACACCACTGCCGTCATAATTGGGGGTCTTTCGAAGTTCAGTCGCACCGACGGCTGGCTTCAAACTAAGAACATGAGGCGATGACAACCGGAAGGTGACTTTCCGGAAGCGGATGTTTGTGCGCGAAAATTGAACAGCAATTCGGTCAGCCAGATCAACTGGCGGCATCATGACATGAAGCAGGGGCGGTGATGATTTCAAGACAGAGAGTGCGGCGGGGTCCCGAGTAGACCAGCCCATAGGACGGTGACGTACAAGCGGGCATCACGCAGATGATGTCTGAAGAAGAAGATATGTGCCCGGAGGCCGGGCAGGACGAAAGCGGCAAACAACATGACGGCAACATTCGAGGCGCTCAAACAGAAATGGGATCGCGTCGCCCAGCGGCTGCGGGCGGAATTGGGAGAAGATCTGTACTCCAGTTGGTTCGCCCGCATGGAAATCGAGGACTGCGGCAGCGGCCGCCTGTCGGTGTCGGTTCCCACCCGCTTCCTGAAGTCCTGGATCGAGACGCATTATGTGTCCAAGCTGCTCAAGATTGGCGAGAGTGAACTCGGTCCGCTCGATGCGGTGCAGGTGAGGGTGCGCAGCAACGGCATCGTGGTGCGGCCAACGGAAGCGCCCGAACGCCGGTCCGAACCTATTGCCACGCCGGCCGCGCTTCAGGTTTCAGCGGCGCCGTCGCAGGCGCCAGTACCAAGCATCGACCGCCATGTGGCGCTCGATCCCAGTCAGACATTCGAAACCTTCATCGTCGGTGGTTCGAACCAGCTGGCCCATGCCGCCGTCTGCCGCGTGGCCGATGCCCAGCCAGGGTCCGTGTTGAGTTTTAATCCGCTCTTCATCCATGCCCAGTCTGGTCTCGGCAAGACCCATCTGCTGACTGCTGTTGCCCACCGCATCCGGGAGCGGCAGCCCAACCGCAAGGTCATGGTGCTGACCGCCGAACGCTTTATGTATTCTTTCGTCATGGCTCTTCGCCAGCGTGACACCATCTCGTTCAAGGACCAGTTTCAGACCGTCGACGTGCTGCTGATTGACGATTTCCAGTTCCTGCAGGGCAAGACCATGCAGCAGGAATTCTGTCACGCCTTCAATTCGCTCGTGGACGCTAGGCGGCAGGTGATTGTTGCTGCCGACGTGCCGCCGGCCCAACTCGACGCCGTCGACCAGCGCATGCGGTCGCGTCTGATGGGCGGTCTCGTGGTCGATATCGAACTGCCCGATCTCGATCTCCGCCGTCGCATCCTGCTGAACCGCTACGAGCAGATGCTGCGCCGGGATCCGTCCGTCACCATTCCCGACGATGTGCTGGAATTCATCGCCAATCGCATGACCGGCGGTGGCCGCGAACTGGAAGGCGCCCTGAACCGGGTCATGGCCTACCAGCAGTTCAACCAATCGGCGGTGACCCTGGATCTCGCCGCCATGGTGCTACGCGACA
The DNA here is from genome assembly GCA_020441605.1 of Alphaproteobacteria bacterium. Next base: position 2,987 of record JAGRLX010000117.1, on the reverse strand, counting down.
TGCAGGCCAATCCCGACGGCTCTCGCGTCAAGATCGAAGACATCCTCAAGATCGTCGGTCGGCATTTCAATGTCGCCCGCACCGACCTCCTGTCGCCGCGCCGGGCCCGGGCCGTGGTGGTGCCGCGCCAGATCGGCATGTATCTGGCCAAGAAGATGACCTCCCGATCCCTGCCGGAAATCGGCCGCCGCTTTGGTGGTCGCGACCATTCCACCGTGCTCCATGCCGTGCGCAAGATCGAGGATCAGATCAAGACCGACGACAAGCTCGCCCGCGAGGTCGCGATGCTGATCCGCTTGGTCGAGCAGGGTTGACAGGCGATTGCGCATCACGATGTGTCGTTCGGTCTGCCGTGGAAAACCCGCCGGTTTCCTTGGTGTCTACCCTTGAATCCGCCGGGTTTTGCCGCCAATGTCTTCGCCCCGGCTCTCGACGCCGGCCAAAGATGATGGGGATTTCCGGTTATGCGTGTGACGATCGAAAGGAGCGCCTTCCTGCGGGCGCTGAACCATGTGCAGTCCGTCGTGGAGCGGCGGAATACGATACCAATCCTCTCGAATGTCCTCCTCCAGGCTTCCGGTGCCGAGCTGAAACTGACCGCCACTGATCTTGACATCGAGATCGTCGAAAGCGTGCCGGCCATGGTGGCCAAGTCCGGCGCGGTGACTGTGCCTGCCCACATGCTGTACGACATTGTGCGCAAGCTGCCGGATGGCGCCCAACTCGAACTCGACCAGAGCGGCGACAGTGCCCGTGTCGCGATTTTCGCAGGACGTTCGCGCTTCGCGCTTCAGGCCCTGCCGCCGGAGGATTTTCCCGATCTTGCGGCCGGCGATTTTCCCAACCATTTTTCATTGTCGGCTGCCGATCTGAAAGGTCTCATCGAGAAGACTCGCTTCGCCATATCGACCGAAGAGACCCGGTACTATCTCAACGGAATCTATTTTCACGAGATTGCTTCCGGTGGTTGGCTGCGCGCAGTGGCCACCGACGGCCACCGCCTCGCTCAGGCCCAGATCGCCCGGCCCGAGGGCGCCAAGGGCATGCCGGGGGTCATCGTGCCCCGGAAGACGGTGCTCGAGATCGTCAAGCTGCTCGAGGGAGCCGAATACGATGTCGAGGTCGCGCTCTCGGCCTCCAAGATCCGCTTCACCGCAGGGAGCCTTCTGCTCACCTCCAAGCTGATCGACGGCACGTTCCCCGATTACGAGCGCGTCATTCCACGACACAACGACAAGATTCTGGAGATAGATACCAGGGGCTTTGCGGCTGCCGTCGATCGCGTATCGACCATCTCGATGGAAAAGGGCCGCGCCGTGAAGCTCCATCTGTCGGCGGGCAAGATGATGCTTTCTGTCAATAACCCCGATTCCGGTTCGGCCGAGGAAGAATTGGCCTGCGGCTACGACGCCGATCCGATCGAGATCGGTTTCAATTCCCGCTATCTTCTGGATGTTGCCGGTCAGATCAAATCGGACGCAGTGGTCTTCAATCTCGCCGACGCGGGCTCGCCTACGATCGTGCGCGATCCCGGTGACGAGCAGGCGCTCTATGTGCTGATGCCGATGCGGGTGTAAACCACGCGACGTGACCGAGAATCCCACGCTTGCCATCACCCGCCTGACCCTGACCGGCTTTCGCAACTACGCCAGCCTCCGTCTGGACGTTTCGGCAATGGCTGTGGCCCTGACCGGCGCCAACGGGTCAGGAAAGACCAATCTTCTTGAGGCCATATCGCTGCTTGCGCCGGGGCGGGGCTTGCGCGGCGTGCCCTTCGACCAGTTGGTGCGGCATGCTGGTCCGCCAAGCTGGGCCATTGCTGCCGAAGTCATGACGTCCCATGGCGCCGTGTCGATCGGGACGGGCTGGAGCGGTCAGAGCGAGGGCAACGACAGTGCCAGCCAGGGCCGGCTGGTGATCATCGATGGTGAGGTTCAGAAGGGCTCCGGCGCCCTGGGGCATGTCATGCGTGTGCTCTGGCTGACGCCGGCCATGGACCGGCTGTTTGCCGGGCCTGTCTCCGACCGGCGGCGTTTCCTCGATCGGCTGGTGGCAGCCTTCGATCCAGAGCAAGGTTCGCGCCTCCTGGTATTTGAAAAGGTGATGCGCGAAAGAAACCTGCTGCTGGAAGATCCGCGGGCCGACCCTGCCTGGCTATCGAGCCTCGAAGCCCACATGGCCGAGGCGGCCGTGGCCATTGCCGCGGCCCGGCTGACCGCCATCGACGCCCTGCGTGCGCATATCGCCACTGCCCGCGAACACAGCAATTTTCCCTGGAGTGACACTGCTATCGACGGCGAGATCGAAACCATGCTGTCGACGATGCCGGCAGTGCGCGCCGAGGACGAATATCGTAGACTGCTGAACGATTCGCGCAGACAGGATCGGGCCGCCGGGCGTACGCTGAATGGACCACATCGCAGCGACCTGGTGGTGGTGCACGGACCCAAGGCCATGCCGGCGGGCCTGTGCTCCACCGGTGAGCAGAAGGCCCTGCTGATCGGGCTCATTCTCGCCCAGGCGCGGGCGGTGACGGCGGTGAGCGGGATCGCCCCGATGCTGCTGTTGGACGAGGTGGCGGCACACCTCGACCGGGAACGGCGGCGTGGCCTGTTCGAGGCTCTCGCGGCTCTGGGCTGCCAGGCCTGGATGACCGGCACCGACGTGGAATTGTTTGAGGCGTTGCGTCATGAGGCGCTGGTCTTCCATGTGGAAGATGGAATTGTTTCGGAAGTGAAGAGAAGCTGATGTCTGATCAAGGAATGCCCGAGAACGAAGCCTATGGTGCCGGTTCCATCAAGGTATTGAAGGGCCTTGATGCCGTGCGCAAGCGCCCTGGCATGTATATTGGCGATACCGACGATGGCTCGGGTCTCCATCACATGGTCTACGAGGTCGTCGACAATGCCATCGACGAGGCCCTGGCCGGCCACGCCGACCGGGTGACCGTCACACTCAATGCCGACGGCTCCTGCACCGTGACCGAC
>JAGRLX010000455.1 GCA_020441605.1 Alphaproteobacteria bacterium | reverse complement strand
GGTCCAGTTGACGATCATCACCGGGGCATTGGTTTCGTAGCCCATGTCGACCAGCGTCCGCATGGCTTCGAGCGCGCCGAGCACGCCCAGCACGCCATCAAACTTGCCACCGGTGGGCTGTGTATCGAGATGCGAGCCCATGGCGATGGGCGCCATGTCTTTGCGCTTGCCTGGCCGGGTGGCGAACATGTTGCCGACTTCGTCGATTTCGACCGTGCATCCGAGCTTCTCGCACTCCGCCTTGAACCAGTCGCGCACCTGCTTGTCCTCGTCAGACACGGTGAGACGCTTGATGCCGCCCTTGGCTGTGCCGCCGAACCTGGCGGTCTCCATGAGACTGTCCCACAGGCGTTGCGGATTGATGGTGAGGTTGGTCTTCGATGTCATGTTGGCAATCCTTCAGGCAAAGCGAATATAGATAGGCGTCAAGTGCGGGCGCGCCCTGGCAGGAACTCAAGGGGCCCGCCGCCGGACAGCGAGCTCCGATCCGCTCACCAGATCGGCTTGTTGCGCGCCACATGGGGCGCATGCAGCGCCAGATCGGCCGCGCTGAGCCGATTGCTGGCCGAGGCGCATTGATGCCAATAGGGGTAGTCCAGCGGCACAAGACTCACGTCCTCGAGCGCATCCAATTCTTCCTGGGTGAGCTTGAGCTGGGCCGCCGCAAGACTGTCCCTGAGCTGCGCCTCGGTGCGAGCACCGACGATGATATTGGCGACGCCGGCCCGACTGGCGATCCACGCCAGCCCCACCTGCGTTGCCGAAACTCCATGCGCTTCACCAATCTTCACCAGCATGTCGACGATGTTCCATAGCCGCTCTTCGCTGCGCAGCGGCGGCTCCTTCCAGCCGGATGTGTGACGCGCAATATCGTCCGGCTTCCTGTCGCGCCGGTATTTGCCGGTGAGGAGTCCGCCGGCGATCGGCGACCAGACCTGAACACCCACACCCTGATCGACGGCGATCGGGAGGAGCTCATTTTCCGCACCGCGCGCTTCGAGGGTGTAGTGGATCTGCTGGGCCACGAAGCGCTGGTAGTTGTGGCGCTCGGCTGCCATCAGGCATTTCATGATGTGCCAGCCCGAGAAATTGGAGCAGGCCGGATAGCGCACCTTGCCCTGCTTCACCAGGGTATCGAGGGCCTCCATCATCTCCTCGACCGGCGTCAACCCATCCCACTCATGGAGATAGTAGATGTCGATGTGGCCGCGCTTCAGCCGCTTGAGGCTGGCTTCGCATTGCTCGATGATATGATAGCGTGAAAGGCCCTGCTCGTTCGGCCCGCCGCCCATCGCGAACCGCACCTTGGTGCCGACAAGAATCTGGTTCGACCGGCCTTTCAGGATGTTGCCCACCGTCTCTTCCGATTTGCCGGTCGTATAGGCGTTCGATGTATCGAGAAGGTTGACGCCATGGTCGATCGCCACGTCGACCAATCGCTCGGCCTCCTGTTGCGACAGGCTGCCAATCATGCCGAAGAAACCTTCGGCAGTGAAATTCATGGTCCCCAGCGAAAACAGCGAGACCTTCAGGCCGGAACGGCCCAACTGACGATATTCCATAACCAGACCTCCCAGAGAGCCCGACACTATCAGGCCGGAGGCGTTCCGTCATCCTTCGGAAAGGTGATGAAGAACGTATAGACGGCATAGACCAGCATACCGACCGCCAGCATGGTCCAGACGCTGGCCCCGCTCATCGAGGCTTCGAAGATCAGCCAGCCGAGGATGACCACGACGATGGCGACCCTACGCCACAACGGCTTGTAGAATGGATGTTGCTGCTCCCGGCTGGCCACGGTCAGTAACCGTCGATCTTGTTGGCAATGATGGCGAGCGCCTTCTGATAGACAGTCGCGGCATTCCAGCCGGCAAAGGACGCAGCCCCATAGGGCCCCCGGCCCGGGAAGCCATGGGCCTTGAGAAAGCGCGCCGTGGAGGCAAGGGCATCAGCCTTGCCGTTGAGATTGATGCCGCCGCCGTCGCCGTCGGCCCCATAGAGAAACACATTCTTCGGCAGGAACTGCGTCTGGCCCACTTCGCCGTGCATGGCACCGCGCGAGGACGACGACAACACACCCTTGTCGACCAACTTCAAGGCCGCGATGAGCTGCTCGGTGAAGAACTCCGGCCGGCGGCAGTCATAGGCCAGCGTTGCCACGGCCGAGACGGTGTTCTGGTTGCCGGTGAAGCGGCCAAAGGCCGTCTCCATGCCCCAGATGGCGATCAGCGGACCTGCCGGCACCCCGAAACGCTTCTCGATATTGGCGAACAGCTTGGCATTGGCCGACTTCTGCTTCTTGCCCTGGGCGATGATCGCGGCGGCACCGCGCTTCTGCATGAATTGCTCGAGCGACAGCTTGAACGAATGCTGGCTGCGGTCGGCCTTGATGGTCGC
>JAGRLX010000116.1 GCA_020441605.1 Alphaproteobacteria bacterium | reverse complement strand
GCCACCTCGCAGACCTTGCGGGCGTTCTTGGCGGTCAGGGTCAGGGGCACGTTGCCCGCGACGGCGGTGATGCCCAGTACCTCAATCTCCTCGGGACTGGCCAGTGCCAGCAGAATAGCGACCGCGTCGTCCTGGCCGGGATCGGTATCGATGATGATCGGAAGGGGCTTGGTCATGGTTTCTCCTGTCGCTGTGGCCCCGTGTCTTACCGGAGCGCCAGGCGCCGAGCAATCGAGAGGCATTGCGTAATGGGCCAGGTTGGTGTTTCCCTCTGTCCATGCGCCATCACCTGATTGCTGCCGTCATTCTGGCTGTCGCCTGGGCTGGTCCGGCCCCGGCCGACGCGCCGAAGGGGTTCGAAGGCCTTGAACCGATTCTCGTGACAATCGATGTTGTGCCGGTCGAAGCCCCGTTGCCGGTTCTCGCCAATCCATCGGCAACCGTGCCGGCGAGAGACTATGCCGCCGTGATCGCAAGGGCCCGCGCCTTTTTCGAACGCGAGCTTGGCTGGTCGATGCCGCTGCGCATGCTGGTGCTTGAACGCCGGGACTGGGAGCAGGTCACCGGGGTTCCCTATCCTGCGCCGCATGTCTGGAATAGCCAGCGGCTGATCCTCATGCCGGCCTCGCTGGCCGAATATCCGGGCTTCGGCGTCTGGGGATTCGACGATGGCGATCTCAATGCCATTCTCACGGTGCACGAGATCGGCCACGCGCTGGCCGACGATCACGGCTTGCGCTGGGAAGGAATGAGCCGCTCCATGCACGAACTCGTTGCCAATCTGATGATGGCCGCCTTCATCCATGCCGAGGCGCCCCATATGGAACGCCTGCTCGAAGGGGTTCCGGCCGGATTCGCGCCGACCCGGCCACTCAGCCTGCAGGATTTCGACTACTCCTATATCGGCCTTGGCCTTCAGGACTATGCCTGGTTTCAGTTTGTCATTGCGAGGGCCGCCGGCTTCCTGACAACGGAGATGGCCATCAAACCTCTGATGGACCGCATGAGCACTGCATTTGCCGATACACAGGGCCGGCTCGCCTCGGCGAATATCGCGGCTTTGGAGGGCCTGGTGCCCGGCACGGCACGGCTTCTGGAGCAGGTTTCGGGTCCAAGCCACAATCCCCAGGGTCAGTTGGTCGCCTGTACCGGCCATGTTCCTGTCCTGTGGGGCGACAAGACGTCGGGACTCATCATCGAGAACCGTAGCGGCGGCATGCTCAGGCTGCACGATCCGCTGGGCGAGGCCGAACGGGAGGATACCGCGCGGGTTCTCGTCGAGAAGTTCGGACTTCCGCCGGATCCTCCTGCCGCCCCCAAGCCGGTGGAGCTGCCGGATGGATTTGGCTGGTCGATGGCGGTGGCCCCCGACCAGGAGATCGTCATCGAGGGTCGGGGCTGTGCCCTTTCTCATGATGGATTACGGCTGGTCGTGGTCAGGGAGTGACGTCTGTCCGGCGGAGTGCTAGGCGCAGTGTCGGGCCGATGTTCTTCGTGCTGCCATGTTGCTGACAGAGCTTGTCGCGCGAGCCTAGTATGACCGCATCATGAGACGCGCCGAACGCCTGCTGCAATTGCTCCAGATCCTCCGCCGCCACCGCCGCCCGGTGACAGGCGAAACGATTGCCACCGAACTCGAGGTGTCGCTGCGGACCGTCTATCGCGACATCGCCACCCTGATCGCCGACCGGGTGCCGATCCGCGGCGAAGCGGGCGTCGGCTATGTGCTGGGAGAGGGCTATGACCTGCCGCCCTTGATGTTCACGCCGGACGAATTGGAAGCGGTCATGCTCGGTCTTCGCTGGGTGGCCCGGCGGGGCGATGCCGACCTTTCGCGGGCGGCCCAGGATACGGTGGCCAAGATCGGAACGGTGTTGCCGGAACGTTTGAAGCCGTTTCTCTTTGACGCAGCGTTGCTGGTGCCGCCGCATGGCCGGGTGGTTGCCGATCAGGTCGATGTCTCGCTGCTGCGCAGCGCCATCCGTGAAGGGCGCAAGGTCGGGCTTGCCTACCGGGCGGAGGACGGCAGCGAGACGGAGCGGGTCATCTGGCCGATTGCGGTCGCCTATTTCGATGCCCAGCGGCTGATCATTGCTTGGTGCGAGCTGCGCCAGGCCTTCCGGTCGTTCCGCACCGACCGGATGCTGGCGGTGGCGGTCAGCGACGAGAAATACCCGGCGCGCCGCAAGGTGCTGCTCAAGCAATGGCAGGACGAGATCGCCGCCAGGGAGGGTGCGCCTCAGATGGATGTCTTTGCCTGAAGCTCGCGGGCCAGCATCGCGAGCGCCTGCGGGTAGATCCGATGCTCCTCTGTCAGCACCCGCGCCGCCAGGGTGTCAGGTGTGTCGCCCGCCAGAACCGGCACCTTGGCCTGGAGGATGATCGGGCCGGCATCGAGTTCGGCGGTGACATGGTGAACGGTGCAGCCGTGAACGTCTGCGCCGTCCGCCAGGGCGCGCTCATGGGTATGGAGGCCCTTGTAGGCGGGCAGCAGCGAAGGATGGATATTGATCATCCGGCCTTCCCAGCCGGCAATGAAGCTGGCGGTCATGATGCGCATGAAGCCCGCACAGGCAACGATCTCCACTCCCATGCTGCGGAGGTAGGCGTCGAGTGCGGCCTCGAAGGCCTCGCGGCTGTCGAAGCCCCTGTGGTCGATGAGTTTGGCGGCAATGCCGTAGTCCCGGGCAAGGTCCAGCGCCTTGGCATCCGGCCGGTTCGAGACCACACAGACGATGTTGGCCGGATATTCGGCGGCGCGGGCGGCCTCCACCAAGGCCGTCATGTTGGAGCCACGGCCGGACACGAGGATGCCGGTGCGGATCCTCCTCATCTCACCGCGAGGCTGCCGGAGAGCGCCACCTGGTCCTCGTCCTTCTTGCGCTTGCGGATGGTGCCGAGCCTGACAACGGTTTCGCCCGACCGGCGCAGGCCGGCCGAAACCGCGGTCGCGGCCTTGGCCTCCACCACCACGACCATGCCGATGCCGCAATTGAAGGTGCGGAGCATTTCGCGTTCGGCGACATTGCCGACTTGCTGCAGCCATCCGAAAACAGGTGTGAAGGGTACTGCGTCAAGGTCGATCTCGGCCACCGTGGTCCGGGGCAGCACGCGCGGGATATTCTCGATGAATCCGCCACCCGTAATATGGGCCAGGGCCTTGATGCCCTTTCCTCCCCTGAGCGCCTTCAGCAACGATTTGACGTAAATGCGCGTCGGCATGAGCAGAACGTCGCCGAGTGTCTGTCCTTGGGCGAAGGGCGCCGTTGCGGCGTAGTCCAGCTTGCTCTTCTTGACCAGCTTGCGGACCAGCGAATAGCCATTGGAATGCGGGCCGGTCGATGCCAGGCCGAGGATGACGTCACCTGGTGCCACATCGCTCTTCGGCAAGATGTCCTTGCGCTCGACGGCGCCGACGGCAAACCCGGCGAGATCATAGTCCTGCCCATGATACATGCCTGGCATTTCGGCGGTCTCGCCGCCGATCAGGGCGCAGCCGGCCTGTTTGCAGCCGTCGGCGATGCCGGCGATCACCTCGCGCGCAGCAGCCACATCGAGCTTTCCGGCCGCGAAATAGTCGAGGAAGAACAGCGGTTCGGCCCCTTGCACCACGAGGTCGTTGACCGACATGGCCACCAGGTCGATTCCCACCCCGTGATGGCGGCCAGTCTCGATGGCAATGCGGAGCTTGGTTCCGACGCCATCATTGGCGGCCACCAGCACCGGGTCGCGATATCCACAGGCTTTCAGGTCAAACAGGCCACCGAAGCCGCCGAGGGCCGAATCGGCACCCTTGCGCCTGGTTGATCTGGCAAGGGGTCTGATCGCATCCACCAGGGCGTTGCCGGCGGCAATGTCGACGCCCGCCGCCGCATAGCTCAACCCTTTTCCCTTCGCTTGTTTCGCTCTGACCATGCCGCTAGTTTGCCTCATTTGAATGTGGATATGCAGGTTCGACGCCGGGGCATAAGCTGTTTGCCAAAGCGCTTACACTTTGCCGGCTTATGGGTTATGGGCGTGCATAGCCCGAAGCGATCGGGGAATAAAGTGCGCCGGTGTTGCCGGCAAGGTCCAGAGAATACCGGGGACAGCGGATTGAAGACTTATGCGATGAAGGCGCTCGGCGCTGTGCTGGCCATTGTTGTTGGCGCGTGGTGCAACTTGCCTCAGGCTGCCCTTGCGGCCGGGCCGGTGGAAACGAGCATCTTTGCGGTTCAGGGGGTCGACGTCGATGTAACCAGCACCGATGCCGCCGCCGCCAAGAACCAAGCCCTGATGGATGTGCAGGTCAAGGCCTTCTTCACGCTGGCCGAGCGGCTGGGCTCGCCGGAACTTGCCCAGGACCTGGCCGAAAAGATGGGTCCTAAGGATATCGCGCCATTCCTGAAGTCGCTGTCGATCGAGGAGGAAACCTCGGCACCGGGCCGGTACATCGGCAAGTTTACGGTGCGCTTCCTGCCCGAGAAGACGCGAAAGTTCTATGCCGGCTACGGGATCAACCTGCCTGCGACCCAGGCCGATCCGATTCTTGTGCTTCCCGTCTGGCGCGGGAAGGAAGCTAACCAGATTTGGGATGACAATATCTGGCGCAAGGCCTGGTTGGCCCTCCGGGCCGAGCAGGGACTTGTTCCGATCATCGTGCCGCTCGGTGATCTCGAAGACACCGAAACCATCGACGCGGAAGCCACCCTGCTGAAGGACCCGATCAAGCTGGAGGCCATCCGGCGCCGCTATGGCGCGCCAAGCCTGCTCATCGCCCAGGCCCAGGAAGCCGAGGGCGGCGGCTTGCACGCCTTCATCGAAGGCGAGACGACGTTCGGCAAGCTGACCTTCAACAAGGTCTTCACCAGCGAGGACGCGTCGCTGGAATCCTCGGCCATGCAGGCGGTCCAGACATTCCAGGCGCAGCTGGTGAAGGCTTACAAGGCGAGCGCAGACAAGGCCGCGGCCGCGGCCGCGGCGGCCGACGCGGAAAAGAATGCCAACCGCAAACAGGCCATTTCCGTGTCCGTCCCGTTCTCCAGTCCCACTGAGTGGAACCGAATCCGGTCGAGGATCCTGGCTACGCCCAATGTCGTGGCCGTGGACGTCTCAACCCTCTCCATCGAGGGTGCCGTCATCCGCCTGGTGTTCACCAATTCTATGCCGCGGCTGCAGGACAATATGGAGAAAGTTGGCCTCAGGCTTGCGCAATATGGCTCGACCTGGGTCATCCAGCCGCTTTAGCGCCATGATCAACCTACCGAACTTCATCACTATCGGCCGGATCTTTCTGGTGCCGCTCACCATATGGCTGATCATTTCCGACGCCTATGGCCTGGCCTTCATGACCTTTGTCGTCGCCGGGGTTTCCGATGGGATCGACGGCTATCTGGCCCGGCGCCTCAACATCAGGACCGAATTGGGAGCCTATCTCGATCCACTGGCCGACAAGGCCCTGCTGGTCTCGGTCTACATCACGCTGGGGCTGCTCAAGGAACTGCCGGCCTGGCTGGTGATCGCGGTGGTGTCGCGCGACGTGCTGATCGTGTCGGGGATCATCCTATCCTGGCTGCTGGGCAAGCCGATGCGGGTGGCGCCGCTGATGATCAGCAAGTTGAACACGACGATCCAGATCATACTGATCGTGGCGGTTCTGGGCGCCAAGGCGTTGGACCGGGATTTCGGTCAACTCATCTGGTGGGGCGCCATTGTCGCTGGCGTGTTGACGGCGGCGTCGGCACTGGCCTACGTGGTGGCCTGGCTGCGCCACATGGCACAGGATCAGAATGAGGAACCGGACGCGTGAGCCTGCAGAAGCAAGTGACAATCTGGTTTGCCGCCCTGGCCGGGCTTATTCTTGTCATGTGGCTGCTGAGCGACATACTGCTGCCTTTCATCGCCGGACTGGTCCTCGCCTATTTTCTCGATCCCGTGGCCGATGCGCTGGAGCGCCTCGGCCTGCCACGGCTGGCGGCGACGCTGGTCATCCTGTTGTGCGCCATCCTCGTGCTGGTCGTCGTGCTGGTTCTGCTGGTGCCGGTTCTCGGCGACCAGGTGGCGAAATTCGCCAGCGACCTGCCGCAGCTCATCAGCACCCTGGTCAATCGCTTCAACGAGATGGCGCCCGACTGGTTGAAGGAGGCGCTGGCGAAATCCGGCACCGATATTCAGGGATCGGTCACCGATATTGCCGGCAAGGCCGCGGGCTGGATCGTCACCCTTCTGTCATCGCTCCTGTCGGGCGGCATGGCGCTGGTCAATCTCGTGTCGCTGATGGTGGTGACGCCGATCGTGGCGTTCTACCTTCTCGAGGATTGGGATGTGATCGTCGCCAAGGTCGACAGCTGGCTGCCGCGCGATCACGCGGCGGTCGTGCGCGCCGTCGCCAGCGACATCGACAAGGCTATGGCGGGCTTTATCCGCGGGCAGGGCACCGTGTGCATCCTGCTCGGTGCATTTTATGCCGTGGCCCTGTCGATTGCCGGGCTCCGCTTCGGCCTGGCGATCGGACTGGCGGCGGGCTTCCTCACCTTCATTCCGTATGCGGGAGCGTCGATCGGCGGCATCCTGGCTATCGGTGTCGGCCTGGTCCAGTTCTGGCCTGACTATACTTCCATCCTCATTATCGTCGGCATCTTCATCGCCGGGCAGTTCCTGGAAGGGAACTTCCTTTCGCCCAAGCTGGTCGGCAAGAGCATCGGCCTGCATCCGGTTTGGCTGATGTTTGCGCTTTTCGCCTTTGGCTATGCCTTCGGTTTCGTCGGATTGCTGCTTGCGGTGCCGATGGCCGCCGCCGCCGGAGTACTGGTACGCTTCGCCCTGCGCCAGTACCTGTCCAGCAAGCTCTATCTGGGGAGGTCGGCGGGCCGGGCCGAACCCGACGGTCTCACGCCGCGCGATCTTCCGTCGACGCCGCGCCGGAAGCGGAAATGACCGGGGAGAGCCCCCGCCAACTGGTCCTCGATCTCGCCCACCGCCCGGCCCTAGGCCGGGAGGACTTCCTGGTGGCGGAGTCGAACCGCGCCGCCGTCGGTGTGGTCGACCGCTATCCGGACTGGCCGCACCACGCCGTGGTGATATTCGGGCCGCCGGGTTCGGGGAAGAGTCATCTGGTGCAGGTCTGGCGGCAGGTTTCGGGCGCTGAAGGGATCGGTGCCGCGGCGTTGCGTGAAGATCTGGTGCCGAAGGTCCTGTCCAGCGGCGCGCTTGCCATCGACGATGCGCCAGGCGACGCTCTTGACGAGCGCGCCCTGTTTCATCTGCTCAACCTGGCGCGCCAGGAGCAGGCGCGGGTGCTGATCGCCACCACCGTCCATCCGGCGGGCTGGCCGGTGGCGCTGCCGGATCTGGCGTCGCGGCTCAAGGCCTTGCCGGTTGTCGCCATGGGGCCTCCTGACGACGCCCTGCTGCGCGGAGTGCTGGTCAAGCTGTTCGCCGACCGGCAGCTCAGCGTCGAAGAAAGTGTGATCTCCTACCTGCTGCTGCGCATGCCACGGTCATTCGATGCGGCCAGGGCCGTGGTCGAAGCCATCGATCGCCGGGCGCTGGAGGAGAAGGTGAGCGTCAGCCGCAGCTTCGCGGCCCGGGTGCTTGAGGAATTCACAGCACCGGGATTGTTCGGTCATGACGATTAAGCATCGGTCCCAAAGCGTTTCAAGAATCCGTCACAAGAGCGTAATATCTGCAAAACAGACCTCGCCACTGCAGGATCAAGCTATGAACGACGTCGCCGCGGCGCCCGCGGAACTTATCACCATGCAGAGCCCGTCCCGGTACATCAACCGGGAGCTGTCCTGGCTCGGCTTCAACATGCGGGTGCTCGAAGAGGCCCGCAATCTCACTCATCCGCTGCTGGAGCGGCTCAGGTTCCTGTCGATCTCCGGCAACAACCTCGACGAATTCTTCATGGTCCGCGTGGCGGGGCTTGCGGGCCAGGTCCGGGCGCGGGTGGTTGAGGTGAGCGATGACGGCCTGACACCGGCCGAGCAGCTCGAGCAGATCCGCCGAAAGGCCCAGGAACTGATGGCCGAGCAGGATACGCGCTGGCTGCAGCTTAAGGACGAGATGGCCGAAAATGGCATCGCCATCGTCGTCGGCACCCAGTTGACCGACGCCGAAAAGCAGTGGCTCGACCAGCGGTTCCTCGAGCAGATCCTGCCGGTCGTGACCCCAATCGCCATCGATCCGGCCCATCCGTTTCCGTTCATCCCCAATCGCGGCTTCATCATCTGCCTCGAACTGAAGCGCCGGAGGGATGGCGGACAGATGAACGCGTTGCTGCCCATTCCGCAACAGCTCGACCGGTTCATCCGCCTGCCGACGGCCGAGCCAACCGGTCCGGCGCGCTTCATCACACTCGAGTCGATGCTGACCCATTTCATCCCCAGGCTGTTTCCGGGGTACGACGTCCTGGGCGAAGGTCTCGTGCGGATCATCCGCGATAGCGACATGGAAATCGAGGAAGAGGCCGAAGACCTGGTGCGGGTTTTCGAGACGGCGCTCAAACGGAGGCGGCGCGGCTCGGTGATCCGCATGGAAGTCGACGCCATGTGTCCGCAGAGTCTGCGCGACTTTATTACCGAGGAACTGGATGTCGCCCAGGACATCGTCGTCACCTGTTCGGGCCTTGTGGGCTATTCCGATACCAAGCAGCTGATCCTGGATGAGCGGGCGGATCTCAAGTTCAAGCCGTTCATGGCGCGCTTTCCCGAGCGCATCCGGGACCATGGTGGAGATTGCTTCGCGGCCATACGGCAGAAGGACATCATCGTCCACCACCCATATGAGTCCTTCGACGTGGTGGTGCAGTTCGTACTCCAGGCGGCGAATGATCCGGACGTGGTGGCCATCAAGCAGACACTCTACCGGACCTCCAAGGATTCACCCATCGTCGCAGCGCTCGCCAAGGCGGCGGAAGCGGGCAAGTCGGTGATGGCCCTGGTCGAGCTCAAGGCACGCTTCGACGAGGAAGCGAACATCCAGTGGGCCCGCGATCTCGAGCGCGCCGGGGTGCAGGTGGTCTTCGGCTTCATAGAACTCAAGACCCATGCCAAGGTGTCGATGGTGGTCCGCCGCGAGAGCGGCCAGATGCGGACCTATGTCCACTTCGGCACCGGCAACTATCATCCGATCACCGCCAAGATCTACACCGACCTTTCGTTCTTCACCTGCGATCCGGCTCTGGCGCGGGATGCAGCGCGGTTGTTCAACTATGTGTCGGGCTATGCGCAACCGGAGGACCTGGAGAAGATCTCGCTTTCACCGATCGGGCTGAAAGAAAGGCTGTTGCAGCATTTCGACGAGGAAATCGAACACGCCAGGGCGGGACGGCCGGCGCAGATCTGGGCGAAGATGAATTCGCTGGTCGATCCCGGCATCATCGACGCTCTCTATCGGGCCAGCCAGGCCGGGGTCCAGATCGACATCGTCGTCCGTGGCATCTGCTGCCTCCGGCCCGGCGTGCCCGGACTATCGGAAACCATCCGTGTAAAGAGCATCGTGGGCCGTTTCCTCGAGCATTCCCGCATCGTGTGTTTCGGCGCCGGCCAGGCCCTGCCGCACAACAAGGCGAAGGTCTACATCGGTTCAGCCGACTGGATGCAGCGCAATCTCCATCGGCGGGTGGAGACCCTCATTCCGATCGAAAATCCGACGGTCCATGACCAGATTCTCGATCAGATCATGGTGGCCAATTTCATGGACAACCAGCAGAGCTGGGAACTGCTGGCCGACGGTACGTCGCGACGCATCGTGCCTGGGCCCGACGAGGAGCCATTCAACGCGCACGAATACTTCATGACCAATCCATCTCTTTCTGGACGCGGCCGCTCGCTCGCAGGTAATGTGCCGCCCGAGATCACCAGTGGTACAAAAAAGAAAACCAGGACCAGGAAGTGAGTTGGCGCAGGGGCTATCGCACGGAACCACCGAAATACCGTCCCGTGGCGGTGGTCGACATCGGCTCGAATTCGGTGCGGCTGGTTGTTTATGACGGGCTCCGGCGCTCGCCCACGCCGGTCTTCAACGAGAAGATCCTGTGCGGTCTCGGGCGCGGCGTGGCCACCAAGGGAAAGCTCGGTGAGGAAGGCATTGTCCGAGCGCTTGCGGCCCTGCGGCGCTTCCGCGCTGTCGCCCGGCAAATCGGCGCAAAGCAGGTTTTTGCCGTGGCTACTGCCGCTGCCCGGGAAGCCAGCAATGGCGAGGAATTCATTGAGAAGGCTGAGAAGGCGCTCGGGGCCCACATCGACGTTCTCACCGGCAAGGAAGAAGCACGATATGCGGCGCTCGGCGTCATCGCCGGCATTCCAGGGGCCGACGGCGTCGCCGGGGATCTCGGCGGTGGATCGCTGGAACTCGTGGATATCAGGGACGGCAGGATTCGCGAGGGCATAACGCTGCCGATCGGCCCGCTCCGGCTTATCGACATGTCGGGCGGATCGATCGGGAAGGCGCGCGCGATCGTCGACGAGTATCTGGGCAAGGCCGGCATTCTCAAGAACCTCAAGGGCCGCACCTTCTATGCGGTTGGCGGAACGTGGCGTAACCTTGCCAAGCTGCACATGGCACAGGCGGGTTATCCGCTCCACGTGCTGCATTGCTATCGCCTGACGCGTCAGCAGACCATGTCCGTGTCCAATCTGGTTTCGCATCTGTCGCCGGTTTCGCTGAAGGACATCCGCCAGGTTTCGCGGAGCAGGTCGGACACCATGCCGTTTGGTGCGCTGGTTCTCGAGCGGCTCATGGAACACAGCAAACCCGACTCGGTGGAAATCTCGGTTTATGGCGTGCGCGAGGGGTTGCTCTATTCGCGCTTGCCGCGCCGCAAGCGTGACAGCGATGCCCTTCTGGCGTCCTGTTGGGACTTTGCAAGGCGCTATGCCCGCTCGCCGGAGCACGAGCTTGAGCTTTGTGACTGGTCCGATCAACTATTCGGCAAGGGCGGGATAGCCGAAACCGATGCCGAACGCCGGATGCGTTATGCGGCTTGCCTCTTGGCAGATGTCGGATGGCGGGCCCATCCCGACTATCGCGCTGAGCGTTCACTGGGCATGATTTCGCAGGCGGCCTTCGTCGGCATCGACCATCCTGGCCGGGTGTTCCTCGCGCTGACGATCTTCTACCGCTACGAGGGCGAGACGGTGGTTGACGATCTCACGCGCCTGCTCGACGATGGTTCCCACGCGAGGGCCCATCTCCTGAGCAATCTGTTCCGTCTCGCCTATGTGTTGTCGGCCGCCATGCCGGGCATGCTGCCGCGCATTTCCCTGACCTTTGGCAATTCCAAGACGTTGGTTCTGCGTCTACCCAAGAAGCTCGCCGACCTGGCCGGCGAGCGGGTTGAAAAGCGGCTCAATGGCCTCGCCGCTGAAATGGGCCGCACCGGCAAGCTGGTTATTGGTTGACGGCACTCCAGCGCCGCTAAGGCAATCGCAAGCATGATCGCGCCACGATCCCTTCCGGGACGATTCGAGGGGCGATTGCAGCGTGGAACGCATTGTCGAAATCAACAGGGCGCCGAAGTGGCATGGACTTGCGAAGGTGCTGGGCGGCGCGATTGCCGTGTCGTTGGCCGCGGTCGGGCAGCCGGCCCAACCGGAAACCACAGCCGTCGCAGGAAAGGTCATGACGGTCTGTGGCAGCGGTCATCGCTACGCCTGTGTGGTCGATGGCGATACGCTTTGGCTCGATGGGCAGAAGATCCGCCTGGCCGACATCAACACGCCGGAAACCCATGGAGCACGTTGCGCGGAAGAGCGCGCTCTTGGGGAAAGGGCCACGCTTCGGCTCGTCGAGCTGATCAATGCGGGTCCCTTCGAACTGGTATCAGACGGTGGCCGCGACCGCGATCGCTATGGCCGCAAGCTCAGGCTCCTGAAGCGTGACGGTCAATCCCTCGGTTTGGTCCTGGTTGCCGAGGGACTCGCTCATGTGTGGGCTGGCTATCGGCAGGATTGGTGCGCCTGAGCCGGAAGGTCTCCGGATGCGGCCATTGGGGCACCATGATCGCTCAGCCGGCGGTCGGGATCACGGCCACCCGGCCGCCGCGGAAGCCGATCATGGCTTCACCCCGCTTGAGCGCCAGAGCCAGATCGCCGAACACCTCGCGGCGCCAGCCATGCATCATCGGAACGTCAGCGCCATCGTCGTCGGCCAACGCCTCGATCTCGGCGGCACTCGCCACCAGCTTCGGTGCGATGCCTTCGCGTCCGCAGACCACTTTCAAGGCAAGTTTGAGGATTTCGGACGCCGCCTGGGTCTGTTCCGATGTCTCGTCCCGGCCGTCGTCGAGTTGGGGCAGGGCGCGCGGATCCATCTCCAATCCGGCCTTGACCGACACGAGGATCGCTTCGCCGGTGCGCGAGGCGGCAAAGCCCTTGGGCAGGGCACGCAGTCCGGCGAGTGCCTCGCGGGTCTGCGGCGTCTGCACGGCGATTTCGGCCACGGCATCATCCTTGAGGATGCGTGAGCGCGGCACGTTCTTGCCACGAGCTTCGTGTTCGCGCCAGGCCGAGACGGCAATCAGGACGCCGAGCTGCTTCTTGGACCGGAGCCTGACCTTGATCCTTTTCCAGGCGTCTTCCGGTTCGTTGCGATAGGTCGCCGGATTGGTGAGGATCGCCATTTCCTCGCGGATCCAGTGCTCGCGGCCGGAGGCATCGAGCTGGTCCTTCAGCCTTTCATAGACCACCCGCAGGTGGGTGACATCGGCAAGGGCATAGGCCAGCTGCTTGTCAGTCAATGGACGCCGGGACCAATCGGTGAAACGCGAGGACTTGTCGATCTGGGCGCGGGCGAGTTTGCGCACGATGGCCTCATAGCCGACCTGGTCGCCAAAGCCGCAGACCATGGCGGCCACCTGGGTGTCGAACACCGGATGAGGCACGATTCCAGCCCGATGCACCATGATCTCGATGTCCTGGCGCGCGGCATGGAAGACCTTCAGAACGGCCGGGTTGTTCATCAGGTCAAAGAACGGGGCCAGATCGAGGCCGGGTGCGAGCGGATCGACCAGGGCATGCTGGTCGCGACCGGCCATCTGGATCAGGCACAAGTCCGGCCAGTAGGTCGATTCACGCATGAATTCGGTATCGACGGTAACAAACTGTTCCGTCGCGAGTGACCGGCACAAGGCTGCCAATGAGTCGGTCTTGGTGATCAGATCCATGGCGCTGGCATGCGTGAGTTTGGCAAATGGGTCAAGCAAACTGTAGTAGATTGCGATAAAAGTTTATCTTAAGTCAGAATTTTAAAGTGAACCATGAAGAACAAAGCAATGCTTCCTGCGGGTCAGAATTTGTGCTAGCCTCCGCAACCGAGGGGCTTAGATAGAACCAAGGGAGTAACACATGCGATTGCCAGAGCTTTCAGGGTCGGCGAGTCGACCATTCAGGCGGTTTTCGGTAGCGGCGAGCCTTGCGCTTGGCGTTTCCTTGACGGCGGCGATGGCGGTTCCAGCCAATGCCGCGCCAACCCAGACGGCGGTTGCCCGCACCTATCAGATGCCGCTCGGCGACTTCAGCACGCCGGTGGGCCAGGCGCCGAGCCGGGCCGGGGCCGACACGCTGATTCCGATCGGTGACGAGGCACTGATGGCCATCAAGGCCGGTGCCGGCAATGCGCCGGCTTCAGCCGATGGTGTGGCGCCGGCGTCTGCCGATGGTGGAGCCGGGCCGGACATGCTCGGCGTCAGCCGGAGCTGTAACACCAATGTGGCGACCGGCTTTGCGCCGTCGGACATCCATGGCGCGGCCTCGAGCAGCCGGCTGGTGGTGGTGACCAACGTCGACATCGGCATCTACAGCACCTCGAGTTGCGGCATCGTCAGCCGGGTGCCGCTGAAGTCCTTCTTCGGGGCCTTCGCGCCGCCGGCGTCGGAAACCCAGTTCGACCCGCGGGTGATCTATGACCGCCGCGCGAACCGGTTCTTCGTGACGGTGGAATCGCGGAACTCCGGCAATACCGACCAGTTCCAGTATATCGCCGTGTCGACGTCGTCGACGGCCTCGGGCTGGCGCCTGTACCGCTTCCGGCTGAGTCAGGGATCGACGATCTTCTGCAAGCGGGCGTCCAACAGCTTCTGGGACTATCCGAATGCGGGTTCGAGTGCCACGCGCTGGTACATCACCGCCAATGACTTCCCGGCCAGTGGCGGGGCTTCGGGTGCGATCCTGTCGATCGACAAGATCCCGAGCCTGAGCGGTGGCTCGATCACCGCCAAGTGCTTCAACAACCTGCAGTTCAACCTGGCGCCGCCGATGGTGCTGGACACGGATCCCTTCGCGACCTTCATCGCGCCGGGATCGGGGTCCGGCAGCGTCCTGACCCGGCGCGACGTGCGTTCAGTCGGCACGGCGTCGGGTTCGGCGGGGAGCGACACCCAGTCGGTCAAGCCGTCGTTCTCGGTCGCGGCCTGGACGGCGGCGGCGGGTGCTCCGCAGCCAAATGGCGAGAAGCTCGACACGCTGGATGGGCGGTTCCAGTCGAACAGCATCCAGTCGCGCGGATTCCTGTGGAACGTGCACACGGTGAACAGCGGCGGCCGTGCGGCGATCCGCTGGTACCGGCTGTTCAAGACCTCGACGACCAGCACGGTGTCGAACACCTTTACCTTCCTGTCGGATGTTTCGACCGGTCATCTGTTCAACCCGTCGATCGCCACGGGGTCGGGTCTCGCCGGCGCGCCGGCGCTGATCACCGCATCGCGGACCACGGCTACCGCCGTTTCCGGCCGTGCGGCGCATCTGATCTTCCAGGGGCTGAACAATACGAGCTCAAGCTGGGTCTACTCGACCGCCGGCACATCGAGTTCGGAGTTCACCGGCTGCAACACGCAGTCGCGGGGCGCCTGCCGCTGGGGTGACTATTCGTCGACCAGCATGGATCCGACCGACAGCGCCGCGGCCTGGAGCTTCAACCAGCTGGTCAACGGCACCAGCCAGTTCAACTGGTTCACCCGCGGCTCGCGCGGTGTGGTCAACCTGCTCTACGGGCCGGCTGCCCAGAACTGATCGACATCGTTACACGGTTATGATCGGGAGCCCCGCGCGGGCTCCCGATTTTTTTTGTCAGGATGCCTCTGAGCCCGTGTTACGGGCGTTCATGCATCTAACTGCATGGGATAGATTGTGGAAATCATGTATTTATTTGTATAGAGTAAGTAAAATTCGTTTTATCATTATATATCCATATTTTTACTTGGAAAAATCCCCCACTAATTTCAACATCGGCATTTCTATCGTTGCGTCATTTTTGCTTTCGATTGAAGAGTGTATTTAAAGTTAAGTCACGTTTGGTCAAAAGTGTGTAATTTAGATTGAGAAATGTCGTTTTAATGCAAATTATGACTGTACTCATGTCGTTTTTAGGATATTTATTACAAAGGGGGCGTTGATTGTATGAAAGGGAGTATCGCATGTACTTTCCAAACCATCGTGGACCGGCATTCCGGCCCGTCCAATTCATGACCATGGCAGCGAGTCTCGCGCTTGGCGTTTCCTTGTCGGCGACGATGGCGGTTCCAGCCAATGCCGCGCCAACCCAGACGGCGGTTGCCCGCACCTATCAGATGCCGCTCGGCGACTACAGCACGCCGGTTGGCCTTTCACCTTTCCGGACAGGGGGAAGCGAAACGCTGATCCCGATTGGCGATGCCGCTCTGATGGCCATCAAGGGTGCAGCGAAGGGACCGGTGCAAGCCGATCCGACGGAAGTGGCCGCGCCAGCCGAAAATGCCGAGACATCCGGGCCGGACCGGCTCGGTCTGAGCCGAATCTGCAATACCAACATTGCGACCGGCTTTGCGCCGTCGGACATTCATGGTGCAGCTTCGAGCAGCCGCCTGGTGGTAGTGACCAATGTCGACATCGGCATCTACAGCACCTCGAGCTGCGGCATCGTCAGCCGGGTGCCGCTGAAATCCTTCTTCGGCGCTTTCGCGCCCCCCTCCAGTGAGACGATGTTCGATCCGCGGGTGCTCTACGACCGCCGGGTGAACCGGTTCTTCGTGACGGTGGAATCGCGCAACTCGACCAACACCGACCAGAACCAGTATATCGCCGTGTCGACCTCGTCGACAGCCTCGGGCTGGCGCCTGTACCGGTTCCGGTTGAGCCGTGGAACATCGGTCTTCTGCAAGCGGGCCGCCAACAGCTTCTGGGACTATCCGAATGCAGGATCGAGCTATTACCGTTGGTTCATCACCGCCAATGACTTTCCGGCCACCGGTGGTGCGACGGGCGCGATCCTGTCGATCGACAAGATTCCGAGCCTGAGCGGTGGGCGGATCACGGCCAAGTGCTTCCGTAACCTGCAGTTCAACCTTGCACCGCCGATGGTCCGGGATACGGACCCGTTCGCGACCTTCATCTCGACAGGCTCCGGTTCAGGCAGCGTTCTGACCCGTCGCGATGTGCGCACGGTCGGCACGGCGTCGGGTGCGGCGGCGAGCGACACCCAGTCATCGAAGCCGTCGTTCTCGGTCGCGGCCTGGACGGCGGCGGCGGATGCCCCACAGCCCAACGGCCAGAAGCTCGACACGCTCGATGGGCGGTTCCAGTCGAACAGCATCCAGTCGCGCGGGTATCTGTGGAACGTGCACACGGTGAACAGCGGCGGTCGTGCGGCGATCCGCTGGTACCGCCTGCGCAAGACCGCGACATCGAGCACGGTGTCGAATACCTTCACCTTCCTGTCGAACATCTCGACCGGTCATCTGTTCAACCCGTCGATCGCCACGGGATCGGGCCTCGCCGGCGCGCCGGCGCTGATCACCGCGTCGCGCACCACGGCCACCGCCGGTTCCGGCCGTGCGGCGCATCTGATCTTCCAGGGACTCAACAACACCAGCGCGAGTTGGGTCTACAGCGTTGCCGGCACATCGACCTCGGAGTTTACCGGGTGCAACACGATGGCGCGTGGCTCTTGCCGCTGGGGTGACTATTCGTCGACCAGCATGGATCCGACCGACAGCGCCGCGGCCTGGGGGTTCAATCAGCTGATCAATGGCACCAGCCAGTTCAACTGGTTCACCCGCGGTTCGCGCGGCGTGGTCAACCTGCTCTACGGGCCGGCTGCCCAAAAGTAGTCGGCCTTGAGCGGGCGAAGACGGAGCCGAAACCGGACCGCGAATCGCCAGCCTGAGCTTACGAGTCGATTGCAGCAATGATCGCCCTGGATGGATTGCATCCAGGGCGATCACCATTTGAGCGATGATCCTTATGCGCAGCGCCGAGCGGGGGAAGGCGCGAGCAGGTGGCGTCAACTTTCGGCGACGATCGCCTCTCCTTCTTCCGCCAAGAGTTCGTCGACGGGAGCAGGATCTGTCTCGGTAAAGAGCTGCACGAAGATCGACGTGGCCTCGGCGATCTCGCCTTCGCCGCTCCCCGTGTCGCCGATGGCGTCGGGTGCGCCCAATCCCTCGCCTTCGCCGACTACGGGTTGTTCCTGGAATTCGGGAGGCATCGGAATCATGGTGCCCGACAGGTCGATGGGCGGGTCGTCCGGATCGGGGGCGCCGCCACCAAGTTTTCCCAAATCTATGAAGTCGGGAGGCATGGGTATCATTGGCTTGCCGCTGTCCGGGGGCGGCTGGATGTCCGGAGCCCCGCCGCTGGCCAGCGGGGCGTCCTCCGAAGCGCCTGGTGCACCCCGCGTGGGAGCGTCAGAATAGTCCGACAGGAAATTGGTGAAGGCCGGAACGCCTGATCGGCTGCCTTCCGGGCCGCTGCGATCAGAGGGGTCAGCGTGGAAGCCGGTGCGATTCGCCGTGGGGCGGACCAGTATTGCGCTTGCTGTATGAGACACTTGCATGGCACTCTCCAATGTCGTGGGACTGCGACCAGTGAATCATGATCGGCTTGCCCTGGGCTGACCTTGCCGACGATGCAGCGCGCCTGCAGGCGCCGTGCGCATTTCATGATTAGGCCGTGTTGTTCCGGCTTATGGCGGGGATGGGAGCGAGGTAGAGATGAAAATTCGGAGGGCAGGGGCACTGGCGGCGGTCTTGATGGCAGCGGCAAACATTGGCGGCGCGGCGGCCGGCGGCCTCAACGGGACCTGGGTCCTCGTCGCCATTGACGGCAAGCGCCCGGATTTCAGCCGCAATCAGTTCGTGCCGTCCTTTACCATATCGAAAGGAGAAATCAGCGGTGCCGATGGCTGCACGAGGTTCTCCGGGCCGGTCAACGCCGAAAACCCGAAGTCCATCATGTGGGCTGAAACTCCCTGTGCCCAGGGCACCGTGATGCTGCCGCTGGATTTTCAGGATCTTCCGGCGCATTTGCGCACTGCAACAGTGGATGGGAACTCCCTGAGGCTCGCGGCCCATGGCGGCCG
The DNA here is from genome assembly GCA_020441605.1 of Alphaproteobacteria bacterium. Next base: position 228 of record JAGRLX010000116.1, on the reverse strand, counting down.
GCCGGCGTCGACCTACGAGCGCCAGTGACCGATTGGCTTCGATCCGGAAAAACGCCGACGGCTCGCTTGACACCACGGCCCATCCCTTGCATATAGCGCCTACTCAAAGGGTCCGGTTCGCATCCGGGCCTGATGGCGTTTGGCTCAAGCAACGGTTTGCCCTCAATTTTTGCGGGCGATTCGGGGGGAGTGTCCCGAGCGGCAAAGGGGGCGGACTGTAAATCCGCT
>JAGRLX010000115.1 GCA_020441605.1 Alphaproteobacteria bacterium | reverse complement strand
GATCGACGACTTCAAGAACGAGGGAGTGGTCGCTTCATCGTCCTGGCCGTTCCAGGTAAACATCCTTCAGGCCGACGCGGCCGCGATGGAAAAGACTCCCATCGCTTCCACGATTCCTGAAGAAGGCGCCACCGGTTGGGCGGACACCACCATGATGCATGCCGAAGCCCCGCATCCCAACTGCGCCTATATGTGGCTCGAGCACTCGATCAATCCCAAGCTCCAGGGCGACCTGGCGGCCTGGTTCGGCTCGGTTCCAGCGGTACTCGCCGCCTGCAAGGGCAATGCGCTCCTTGGCGATACGGGTTGCGACACAAACGGCCTTGGAACCTTCGAGAAGGTTCATTTCTGGCGCACACCGGTGGCAAAATGCGAAACCCAGGAAGCCGGTTGCGTGCCCTATTACCGTTGGGTCACCGACATGATTGCCGTTCTCGGCGGCCGCTGATCCATCATTGAAATCGGGACTCTCCCGTCCGTTCCGGCGGACGGGAGAACATATCATGACGACAGCTGTGAGCTTCCAGCATGTGAGCCGTCACTTCGGCAGCGTGCGCGCCGTGGACGATGTCTCGCTCGACATCGGCGAAGGCGAATTTTTTGCCATGCTCGGCCCCTCCGGTTCGGGCAAGACGACATGCCTCCGTCTGATCGCCGGATTCGAACAGCCGACATCGGGACACATCGAGATCTTCGGCGAAACCGCCGAAGGCGTACCGCCCTATCGTCGGAACGTGAATACCGTGTTCCAGGACTACGCCCTGTTTCCGCACATGACCGTGCTGGAAAACGTCGGCTATGGCCTGATGGTCAAGGGCGTAGCCAAGAACGAACGCGACCGCAAGGCGGAGGACGCCCTGTCCCTTGTCGCGCTATCGGGCTTCGGCGCACGGCGGCCATCCCAGTTGTCGGGCGGGCAGCGCCAGCGTGTCGCTCTCGCCCGGGCCCTGGTCAATCAGCCCAAGGTGTTGCTGCTCGACGAGCCCCTCGGCGCCCTTGACCTGAAGTTGCGCGAACAGATGCAGGTGGAACTGAAGACGCTTCAGCGCAATCTCGGCATCACCTTCGTCTTCGTGACCCACGACCAGGGCGAGGCCCTGTCGATGGCCGACCGGGTGGCAATCTTCAATGATGGCAAGATCATCCAGGTGGGCACGCCAGAAGACATCTACGAACATCCGCAGAGCCGTTTTGTGGCCGATTTCGTTGGCTCCTCAAACGTGCTTTCGCCCAGCTTCTCGAAATCTGCTGGCGGCCCCGAGAGCTGGACAAGCCTCAGGCCCGAGAAGATCGGCGTCCTTCGCGGCGAGGCGGCGGCGCCCGCCGGTGACTTGCAGGTCGCAGTAAGGGTGAGGGCAATCCACTACCAGGGCGCCATCACCCGCCTCAACACCGCGACTGCGGACGGAACCCAGATCAGTGTCTCCGCGCCATCGGCTCTCGGCAAGTTTGCCGAGGGTGAAGCACTCAAGCTGCATTGGCTTCCAGCCGCGCTGCACGTCATGGCAGGTGAACGGTGAGTCCTGCGGCCATCACGGCCGATGCGGGCCTGGCCCGCCGGATCTCGGACATCCTGTTCCGCAGGCCCATTTGGTTTCTGCTGTTGCTGCTGGCCCCGCCACTGCTCTGGCTCGGTATCGTATATCTCGGATCGCTCTTCGCTCTGCTGCTGCACAGCTTCTATTCGATCGACGAATTCTCCGGTTTCATCACCTATGAATTCACCCTTTCGACCTATGCGGAACTTCTGCGTCTGTCGAATTTCGATGTGATCCTGCGTTCCCTCGTCATGGCGATCGCCGTGACGCTTGCCTGCGCCATCCTCGCCTTTCCCTTGTCCTATTTCGCCGCTCGCTATGCCCGGGGAAAGTGGAAGGCCCTCTTCTATCTTCTGATCATGCTGCCCCTCTGGTCGAGCTATCTGGTGAAGGTCTATGCCTGGAAACTGATCCTGGCCAAGGAGGGCATCATAAGTTGGGTCGCGGCGCAAACCCACCTCGTCTGGCTTCTCGACGCTATACTGTCGATCCCGGTGATCGGCGGCCCCTCGCTCTCGATCAGCTACATGGGGACCTTCCTGGTGTTCTGCTATGTCTGGCTGCCCTACATGATCCTGCCGACGCAGGCCGCCCTCGAGCGTGTGCCGCTCAACCTGCTCGAGGCCTCCGCCGACCTCGGCGCCGAGCCGGGACAGACCTTTCGAACGGTCATATTGCCCCTGGCTTTGCCCGGCGTGATCGCTGGCTCGATCTTCACCTTCTCGCTGACTCTTGGTGACTATATCATCCCGCAGATCGTCGGAACGTCGACCTATTTTCTCGGCCAGGCGGTCTACACGCTGCAGGGAACGGCCGGTAACATCCCTCTGGCCGCCGCCTTCACGGTGGTACCGATCGTCATCATGCTTGTCTACCTGGCGGTCGCCAAGCGCATGGGGGCTTTCGATGCGCTCTGACGGCACCCGCAGCGCCCCTTTGCTCCTGAAGATCGCGGCATTCGGCGGCCTCCTGTTCCTCCATGTACCGTTGCTTCTGATCTTTCTCTACGCCTTCACCACCGAAGAAAAGAGCTACCAGTTTCCGCCTCCCGGCTATACGCTGAAATGGTTTACCGTCGTGTGGGAGCGCCAAGACATCTGGAACGCGATCTGGCTGTCGGTCAAGGTGGCGGCCATTGCCACTACCGTAGCCCTGGTGCTGGGCACCTGCGCGGCAGCCGCCGTCTCCCGGGCGCGATTCTTCGGCAAGGACTATATCTCGCTGCTGTTCATCCTGCCGATCGCCCTGCCCGGCATCATCACCGGCATAGCCTTGCGTTCGGCATTCAGTGTCCTGGATATTCCGTTTTCGACCTGGACCATCGTACTCGGCCACGCCACCTTCTGCATCGTCGTTGTCTACAACAATGCCTTGGCGCGTTTCCGCCGCACCTCCGGCAGCATGATCGAGGCTTCGATGGACCTTGGCGCAGATGGATTTCAGACTTTCCGCCATGTGGTGCTGCCACAAATCGGCTCTGCATTGCTGGCCGGCGGCATGTTGGCCTTCGCCCTATCCTTCGACGAAGTGATCGTGACGACCTTCACGGCCGGACAACAGGCCACCTTACCGATTTGGATGCTGAACGAGTTGATCAGGCCGCGTCAGCGGCCAATCACCAATGTGGTCGCCATCTTCGTCGTCGCCGTCACCTTCATCCCGATCCTCGCGGCCTACTATCTGACCCGCGAGGGCGAGCATACGGGCGGCACGGGCAAGTAGGGGCCCCGCGCCACTGCACTGACCTGTTCAGCGCTTCTTTTTCGCTACCGCCTTCTTGGCCGCGGGCTTCTTCGCCGCAGGCTTCTTGACGTGTGCCTTGGCAGCGGCGACTGGCACGGGAACTTCGTCGGCCGGAGCAACGGCCTGCGGAAGAGGCGCCTCGTCCTTCATGCTCCCGGCAATCTCCGCAAAGCGCTCGAAGAACTGGCCCGCCAGCATCCGAGCCGTCGGATCGATGAAGCGGGCCGCGAGGCTGGCGATCTTGCCGCCGACCTGCGCATCGACATCGTAGTGAAGGCGGGTTCCTTCCGCCACGGCCTCAAGACGAACATTGGCTCCGCCGGACGCAGAACCCATCATTGATTTGCCTTCGCCTGAAATCCGGTAGCCATTGGGCGGGTCGAGATCGGACAGCGTGACGGCACCGCTGAACTTGGCTTTGACCGGACCAAGCTTGACCGTCACCCGCGCTTCCATTTCGGTGTCCGAATGCTTGGTTATCGATTCGCAGCCCGGTATGCACTGCTTGAGCACTTCCGGATCGTTCAGTGCCTTCCAAACAGTTTCGCGCGACGCCGGAATGACGACTTCGTCGGACATCTTCATCTATGCGTTCCTCCCAGACTGCCAGGCGATTATGCCTGAACGTCGCCGCGTTTCCACTGTTCCTTGGTCGCAGCGCGAAAGTCCTCAAATCGCCTTTCGGCGATGGCCGACCGGATGCCCTGCATCAGGGTCTGGTAGTAGGCGACATTGGCCCAGGACAACAGCATCATGCCCAGCAATTCGCCCGACCGGATGAGATGGTGAAGATAGGCCCGCGAATATTGCGACAATGCCGGGCAAGGATGCTCCGGGTCCAGCGGCCGCGGATCGCCGGCATGCTTGGCGTTGCGCAGGTTGATCTTGCCGAACCGCGTGAAGGCCTGGCCGTGACGACCCGACCGGGTGGGCAGGACGCAGTCGAACATGTCGATGCCACGGGCGACGGACTCCAGAATATCCTCGGGAGTTCCGACGCCCATCAGGTATCGCGGGCGGACGGCGGGAAGATGTGGTTCGGTAACCGAAATCGTCTCCAGCATCAGCTTCTGCCCCTCGCCCACGGCTAGGCCACCAATGGCATAGCCTTCGAAACCGATCGACGTCAGGCCTTCGGCACTGACCTTCCGAAGCCTCGCATTGATGCCTCCCTGCACGATGCCAAAATTGCCCCGACCAGGCTGCGAACCGAAGGCCTTGCGCGAGCGCTCGGCCCAGCGCAGGCTGAGTTGCATGGCTTTCTCGGCTGCCTGCTCGGTATGCGGAAACTCAAGACATTGATCCAGTTGCATCTGGATGTCAGAGCCCAGCAGGCGCTGAATCTCCATGGCCCGTTCGGGGGTAAGCTCATGACGTCGGCCGTCGATATGCGACTGGAACACCGCTCCCTGCTCGGTGATCTTTCGGATCTTGGACAACGACATGATCTGGAACCCACCGGAATCCGTTAGGATGGGCTTCTTCCAGCCGATGAACGCATGCAGGCCGCCAAGCTCCGCCACCTGCTCGGCCCCCGGCCGCAGCATCAGATGATAGGTATTGCCAAGGATGATATCGGCGCCGGTTGCCTCCACCTGGTCAAGATAGAGTCCCTTGACGGTACCCACTGTGCCCACCGGCATGAACGCGGGCGTGCGGATATCGCCGTGGCGGGTATGCACGGTTCCCAAGCGGGCAACGCCATCGGTGCCATGGAGCGTGAAATGGAATTTGGTCGTCATGCCTGTGGGAATAGCAGGCTCGCGTCGCCATAGGAATAGAACCGATACCCGGTTCGAATTGCGTGAGCGTAAGCGGTCTGCATCCGGTCGAGGCCAGAAAACGCCGCAACCAACATGAATAACGTTGATTTCGGAAGATGGAAGTTGGTGAACAGCAGATCCACCGCGCGGAAGCGGTATCCCGGTGTGATGAAGATCTCCGTGGTGCCCGAGAAGGCCTCCAGCCCTGAGCTTTCCAGCAATCGCAACGACGTGGTGCCGACGGCGACGATTCGTCCGCCACGGGCACGAGCCGTCTTGAGCCGCGCGGCCGTAGCGGCCGACACCTCGCCCCATTCCGCATGCATACGATGTTCGGCTGTATCTTCCGCCTTTACCGGCAGAAAGGTTCCTGCCCCCACATGAAGCGTGACGAATTCTGATTGAATACCAACATCTTGCAACGTCTTCATCAGGTCCGGCGTGAAGTGGAGTCCGGCGGTGGGCGCTGCCACTGCGCCGTCCTTGTCGGCGAACATCGTCTGATAGTCGCTCCAGTCGCGGTCATCGGTCTCGCGTTTCCCGGCAATATAGGGCGGCAAGGGCATCTGGCCGACGGTCGCGATGGCTTCGTCCAGAGCCGGGCCATGGAAGTCGAAATCAAGCGTGACTTCGCCAGCCTCGCCCTTTTCCGAGACCGTGGCGTCCAGGGTTCCCAGCAGGCAGACCTTGCCCTCGGCACCAAACCTGACCCTGTCCCCCGGCAGCAACTTCCTGGCAGGCCGCGCGAATGCCTTCCAGCGATGGCCACTGATCCGGAGATGCAGCAGGACCTCGATCTTCGGCGCCGTGCCGCCCCTGCCAACGCGATGGCCGGTCAATGCTGCGGGTATAACCTTGGTATCGTTGAACACCAACACATCGCTTGGCCGCAGCAGCGACGGCAGATCGCGCACGATACGGTCTTCCAGTTCATCGGGGCGAACCACCAACAGGCGGGCCGAGTCCCGCGGCGACGCCGGCCGCAACGCAATGCATTCCGGAGGAAGCTCGAAATCGAATTCAGCGACACGCATCGGACACCCGGTCAGGGCACGGCCCGAAACCAACAGGACAAGTGACTAGCCTTGACAATCGACCGACCAGACGCCCACGCCGGGGATGCGCAGGGTGCCGCCGTAGACATAGTCGTCGCCTTCCGCCGCTCTGAAGACACGAAGCTCGGCGACCAGCTCTGACAGATCCTCGGTCTTCACATCTGCCAGGAGCATCGTGTCGGTCTCGAAGGCCTGGGACCGGCTGATGGCGATACCCTCACCCGGCGTCGTGGACCAGTTCTTGTCACCGGCATTGACCTTGAAGTCGGTGGCGACGCCAACGCCCAGCGAACCGAGCAAGACGCTGAAGGAAACGGTACCCTCGCCGTTGCCGCAAACCAGCCATTCGGTCGCCTGGGCCGGCGCCGACAGGCCCATGACGATTGCAGCCGCGGCGAGGAGAATGTTCATGTCACTTGCTGTCCGCCGCGACCTGCAGCTTGGCGATCTTGTCCGGGTCCCGGACGGGCTCGCCACGCTTGATCGTGTCGACCACATCCATGCCGTCGACCACCTTGCCCCAGACAGTGTACTGACGGTCAAGAAAGGTGGCATCATCGAAGCAAATGAAGAACTGGCTGTTGGCCGAATCCGGATTCTGCGAACGCGCCATCGAGCAGACCCCACGGACATGCGGCTCGCGCGAGAATTCGTGCTTGAGATTAGGCCGCTTCGATCCCCCCATGCCGGTTCCGGTCGGATCGCCACCCTGGGCCATAAAGCCTTCAATCACACGATGAAAGACCACATTATCGTAGAAGCCTTCACGCGCAAGCGCCTTGATTTGCGCCACATGGTTGGGCGCCAGATCCGGCCGCAACTCGATCGTGACCCGACCCTTGGCCTCGCCCTTGTGATTGGCAATGTCCATGTACAGTGTGTTCTCGAGATCAGCCATTACTTTACCGTCACTTTCGTCATCTTGTCTGGATTGGCCACAATTCCGTTCTGGTTCGCATCGCCACGCGTGATCTTGTCGACACATGCCATGCCGGCCTCATCAACCTGGCCCCACACCGTATATTGCCCGTCGAGGAAGCCGCCTTCGTCGAACATGATGAAGAACTGGCT